>CAYYWB010000187.1:0-5229 GCA_964475285.1 uncultured Bifidobacteriaceae bacterium
ATTCCGCCGCGACCTTCTGGACGACGCCGAGCGTGTTGTCCGTGCAGCCGTTGAGAATGACGATGATCTGGAATTTGCCGGGATAATGCGCTCCAAAGAACTGCGCGTAATTGCGCAGCACCGGTTCGATGCGGCTTTCCTCGTTGTAAGCCGGAATCAGGAGCAACAGGCTTGGGTCAGGCACGCGGATTCAATAACAGAAACGGGCGGGACAGGCAATTGCGGGAAATGGCACGGGCGACGGAGAATGGCTGTAACAATCATTGCCTAAACTTCGTCTGAATCATTTGTGAACTTGCGTCTCATCGTCATTTGTCTGCTCGCTGTGTTTTTTCAGTCCCTCGGTCTAGCTGCCGACACAAATCTCACAACTGACGCCGATGTGCGCAGCATGCTTACGGACATCGGATTTAGCACCAGATTGGTCGCAACTAGCGAATGGTCAAAACCTGTCACGGGCGGCCAAGGAACCAGCATCAGCGGACGCCTCCTCGTCTTTGACGGTGAATACTTTACCAACGAGTCCGGAAGACAAGTCTGGGGCACCGCCCCGGTCTATTTTGAAATCCACAATGAGACGGGGCTTCTGACGGAGATATGTTTCGATTGGGCAAAAGACATCCGCCTGGAATTACGCGATATGAATGGCAAGCCAGCCGACGACCTGCGACAACGTGGCGGCGGTTCTTATGTTCTTAGGCATACACAATGGGTGAGCGTCCCTGCAAATGGCCTTTTGCAACTGCGCGCCAATGACAATATTGCAACCATGTCCTTGTCAACGAACCGCCAAAAAACTGACGGCTTGTTCCTATTCGCAAGTCCGGGTAAAGATTGGCTCATACCCGCCGATGATACCAATGCCTATTTTCTATCCGCCACATTCTCGTCGCAACCAACTAATTCCAGTCTTGGGGGTCACGCTATATGGCAGGCAAAGCTTGAATTTCCCACCGTCAAACTTGGATCGTCAGTTTTGAAATAACACAGCGCGAAACAATTCTTGCCGCCGCGTTCAGCAATCGTTATCAAATTGGCATGGATTCCCGCGAAGCCCTAATCGCACTTAATCTCATCGAGCATGTCGGCCCGGTGCGCGCCCGGTTGCTGCTTGAACATTTCGGCGACGCGCCCCAAATCCTCGCCGCCTCCAAATCCGCCCTGCTCCGCGTCCGCAACATCGGTGACGAAACCGCCGAGGCGATTTCAAATTGGGAAAAGACGATTGACCTCGCCGGTGAATTGAAGCGCATTTCCGATTTCGGCTGCCACGTTTTGATCCAGTCCGACGAAAATTATCCCGCGTCGCTCCGCGAAATTTACGACCCGCCGCTGGTGCTTTACGTCAAGGGCGAATTGACCGCGAAGGACAAAAACGCCGTGGCGATGGTCGGCTCGCGCTCGACGACGCATTACGGCATCGAGACGGCGCGCAAGCTGGCGTATCAGCTCGCCTACGTCGGCGTGACCGTCGTGAGCGGCGGCGCGCGCGGCATTGACACGGCGGCGCATCAGGGCGCGCTGGCGGCCAAGGGCCGGACGGTTTGCGTGCTCGGCACCGGCGTCAACATCGTTTTCCCGCCGGAGAACAAGGATTTGTTCGGGCGCATCGCGGAGAACGGCGCGGTCATCACCCAATTTCCCTTCAACCGCAACGGTGACCGCCAGTCGTTCGCCATCCGCAACCGCATCATCGCCGGCATGACGCTCGGCACGGTGGTCGTGGAGGCGGATTTGCACAGCGGCGCGCTCATCACGTCGAATTTCGCAACGGAATATGGCCGGCAGGTTTTCGCCGTGCCGGGGCGGATTGATTCGCCGCGCAGCAAGGGCTGCCACGATTTGATCAAGAAGGGCGCGAAGCTGTGCGAAGGCGCGGAGGACATTTTGAGCGAGTTCGAGTATTTGTTTCCGGGCAGCAACCGTCCGCCGTCGCCGGGCGAAACCGGGGTGCTGCCGGCGCTGGAATTGTCCGCGAACGAGCAGCAGGTTTATGACGCGCTGGACGCCGAGGAGCGGAGCATTGACGAAATCATCCGCAAGAGCAGCCTGCCCAGCTCGGCGGTGAGCGTGGCGCTGTTGAGCCTGGAAATGAAGCGCGTGGTGAAACAGTTGCCGGGGAAATTATTCGTGCGGAATAATTAACGAAACGAAACTTGCGGGTTCGTGTTTAATGAACTAAAAGTCACCAAACGCGGGCCTTCGCCGCGCCGGAGTGCATGTGCTGAGAATCCCGACTTCGGCTTCGCGCTGTTGCACGCATGCACTGGCTTGCCTGGCTACGGCCACGCAGGCGGGAGAATTTTATGGCAAACTACATCATCATCGGCGGCGACGGCAGGGAATACGGGCCGGTTTCCGGGGAGCAATTGCGCCAGTGGATTGCGGACGGCCGCGCCCACGCAAGCACGCAGGTGCGGACCGAAGGCGCCACGGGATGGCAACCTCTGTCCGCGGTTCCCGAGCTTGCCGCCGGGTTAAAGAGCGCCCCGCCGCCGCCGCTGTCGCCGGCAGCCGTGACCACCACGACCATCGCGCCCAAAATAACCAGCGCTTTGGCCGTCACCTCGCTGGTGCTGGGAATTTTGGGAATGTTCAGCTGCGGAATCACGGCACTGGCCGGTTTGATTTGTGGTATTGTCGCCGTGGTCAAGGTGAAGAACAGCGGCGGGAGACTGGGCGGCGGCGGCCTTGCGCTGGCTGGAACCATCGTGTCGGGGATTTTTCTGCTCATGATTCCCGTTCTTGCGGCGATGATGCTGCCCGCGCTGGCGGCGGCAAAACAAAAAGCCGAGGCCATCAATTGCGTCAACAACGAGAAGGAACTGGCGCTGGCGATACGCATTTATTCGGGCAACAACAATGATAAATTTCCACCCGCCGCGACGTGGTGCGACGCCATCGGAGGTTCACCGCGATTTTTCAAATGCCCCGCTGCGGATTCTGACCGCCGTTGCGATTACGCCTTCAACGCCAAATTGGACGGCATGGACGCAAGCAAAGTCAATCCGCAAACGGTGATGATTTTTGAATCGGACGGCGGCTGGAATGCGAACGGCGGTTTTGAATTGATGATTGGCAAACCGCGCCATGCCCGGATATTCGTCGTTGCTCTTGCAGACGGCAGCGTCCGGCAGGTGCGGGAAACCCAACTCAACACATTGCGCTGGAACCCGTAAATTGGAAAATCAAACCCGAACTGAAAAATTATGTATATCATCATCGGCGGCGACGGCAAGGAATACGGCTCGGTCACAGCGGACGATTTGCGCAAATGGGTTGCCGAAGGCCGGCTCAACGCGCAATCGCTGGTGAAAGCGCAGGGCGACGCGGAATTCCGTCCGCTCTCGGCGTTTCCCGAATTCACCGACATATTCCAGGCCGGAACGGCGGGCGCGATTGCGCCCATCGCGCCACTGTCATCGCAATCCGGCGGCGAACGTGAAACAGCGCTGCAAGCTGTCAAGGGGCCGGCGATTGCGTTGATCATCACAGCCAGTCTTGGGGTGGCATATTATGCTTTCAGCGGCATTTTCGCCCTGTTCGGCGGCGGCGCGATGTTCCACAGCCAAATGCCGCCGGATGTCCCGCCCCAGTTGAAGGCGTTCATCGAGGGAGCACAGGGGCCGCTGGCGGGGGTAATCAACCTTTTAATCGCGGCGCTGAACGGGTTCGTGCTTTTCGGAGCGATGAAAATGTTGCGGTTGCAAAGCCAGGGTCTGGCCATGGCCGCCTCGATTGTCGCCATGCTGCCCTGCCAGTGCTGCTGTCTATTGGGACTGCCGTTTGGCATCTGGGCGCTGGTGGTGTTGAACAAGCCGGAAGTGAAGTCACACTTTGATTGATCAAATGGCCGTCCGATCAGCCAAACCAATCAGCCGCGCGAAGGCCCGCAACGCCGCGATGCTCAACCTGCTGGCCACGCCCGGCCTCGGCTCGCTGCTGTGCCGCCGCTGGATTGCCGGGATCGGCCAGCTTGGACTGGCCATTGTGGGGTTTGTAATTTTTTGCATCCCCGCCGTCACGATATTGACACAATATTATCGCATGGGGTTGTCTGTCGATACGCCGCCCCAAATTGCATGGAGCAGGGTTTTGATCGTCGCCGGCGCCGGCATCGGCCTCTTTGTGTTCGCATGGCTCTGGTCGGCGGTGACGAGCGTGAGCCTGCTGCGCGAAGCCTCGGCGGACAACTTGCAGGCAATCAAAAATTTCGCCGCGCCGCCGATGCCAATACTGGAAGAAAATCAAATCGCGCCCGCACTCGGCACCGTGCCGCAATGGCAGCGGCAGGGCGATGTGATAACGCGGACGTTTCAATTCAAGGATTTTCCAGCCGCGATAAAATTCGTGGACGCCGTGGCCGCACTCGCCGAGCAGGCGTGGCATCATCCCGACATTGACATCCGCTGGAACAAGGTGACGCTCGCGCTCACGACGCACGATGCGGGCGGCTTGACGCAGAAGGATTTTGACCTGGCGCGGCAGTTTGACCAGTTGTCACTTCGCTGAACCTTCGCGCAGCGCGGTCGCCGGAACTGTCGGCGGCGCGGTGCCGGGCGGTGCCGGGCGCGGCAGCCGGCCAATCCAGATGTCGCCGACGCCGTGGTTCCATTCCAATTGCGGGATGGGCGGCACGCTGGCGCTGGCACCGCGGATGACCAGCCGGTCTTCCGGCCGCATTTTGTCCACCCACGGTTTGTAGGCCTTGGCGTCGCCGAAATTCCACATCACATTGTGATAAACCGCGAAATTCTCGTCCGTCATGAGCGTGGATTCAAAACCAAGGACGTAACGCCAGTCGCCGTTCGGATTTTTGAAAAATGTCTGGTAAAACAGCGATTGATCTACCGTGTAAAAAATCCCGCCCCTGTCCGGCAGCCAGCCGGCAATTTCGGGCTGGTCCGGCGTCAGGTAACGCCACGCGAGGTGGTTGGTCCAACGGCTGTTGAAATCGTTGGTGGTCACGGCAAACATCGTCACCGCCAGCCCGCACACCAGGGCGAGCCGCTGGAACGAATCGGCGGCGAAGCGCGATTCGAAAAACAACTGCAAATCGCCCGCGATCAAAATCGCCAGCGCCGGCAGGCCCCAGTCTTCCCAAAACCGGAAGGTCTGGCATCCCAGCACCCAGCCCATCACGGCGAGCCAGAACGCCGGATGCCGGACCAGCAGCGGCGCGTTCAGCTTCGCCAGTTGCCGCAGGACAATCACGCCGCCGAGCAGCAG
>CAYYWB010000188.1:0-5228 GCA_964475285.1 uncultured Bifidobacteriaceae bacterium
TTTCGGCACTACCACCTCAAAGTAGCGTGTCTGCCAATTCCACCATATGCGCAACACCTCAAATATACACAAGGGTTTGAAAAGAGTGAAGCCCCAAAATGGGCTGTCAAACCACGAAGCCGACCCGGCGAAAAAAACTCAAAAAAAAATGGAGTCAACAGGCAGGTCATAATTCGGCAGTGCTGTGACCTGACCAATGTCCCATCACATCATTCGCGATCTACTGCAACGTTCCTGCTGCCGGCGACATCGTCTGCGGCATTTCCAGCGTCAGACCGTCGTTGATCACAACCGGTTTGGAGTCGAGCGTGATTGTCGCGGACTTCAAGCCTTCGCGCCGGGCCGTGACCGTGATCGTTCCCGCCACCAGCGTCGAGCGGATGGCCACGCGGTTGATGCCGCACTCGGTGTCGAGGAAGCGGTTGTTCGTCGTGTTCAATTTATCGCTGCGGAAACCACCGCGCCAGATGACGGGGCCGGTTGTGTCAAAATCAACGCGCGCCTCATCCGTCGGGCAGCGCCGGCCCTGCGCGTCCACCACCTCGAAGTCAATCAGCGCCACGTCGCTGCCATCCGCCTGCAATCCTTTCGGCCCGGTGTGGAGCGTGAGCTTGATGGCCGCCGGCTCGCCCGCAGTCTGGATTTCCTGTTGCGCGACAATCTTCCCGCCCGTGGTGGCGACGGCCTTGATTGCGCCGGGTTCGAAGGCAACATTTTGGAAGGCATAAATATAACCGTTTTCCGGGGTTTTAGCGACGCCAAGTAACTTGCCATTGACGAATAATTCAACGGAGTCGCAATGACTGGCGATCACATAGACGGTTTTCACCGTGTTTGTCGGAGTCGTCGGATAATTCCAGTGGCCGATGATGTGAAGATCGGGCGTCGTGCTCTGCATCACGCGCGAGGCATAAAAAATTTCCTTGGGCAGGCGCACGCCGTCCACCTTGCCGCTGACCCGCAAGACCTCGCTGCTCTGCTGCCGGCCGTCGGCGTCGGAGTCCGACCAGTAAATCGAGGCGTAGGCGGAATACTCGGAACGCGCGGGATTGGGATTGTCAATCCGGCTGCTGACGAAGTTGAAATAATTGCGGATGCCGGCGAGGGCGAAGGTCTCGGAATTCCAACCGTAACTGTCCATGCGGCCTTTTTTGAAACCGAAATGCGGCGGGGAGTAATCGTCCCAAATGCCGCGCGGGCCTTCATCGCGGAAATCCTCCGTCTCGATCAAGGGGCCATGGTCGCGCCCCTCGGTGGGCCGGCCGAGCATGGTGCCGACATATTCAGAGGCGGCGATGGCGTCCGGCCTGGTGAGCGAGCGGCAACCCATTGCCCGCCCGCCGTTGGGATCCCATTGCTTCCGCAGGTCCACCATCGCCACCATCTGGGTTGCGACGACCGCGGAATTCCCCGCCTCCCAGAATAGGATGCTGGGGTGGTTGCGGAAGTAAATCATCGAGTCGCGCATGACCTCCATGCGCTGCGCCCACTGGCGGTCGAAGACATCGTGCTCGCCGTCGCCGGCGGGACAGACATTGGCAATGCCATATTTGTCGCAGGAGGTGACATCCACGCGCTGCGGGGAAATGTGCATCCAGCGGACGTAATTGCCATTGCTCTCGCGAAGCAGCGCGGCGTTGAAATCGTGCATCCAATCCGGATACGCCTGGCCCAGCCCCGGCCAATCGTTGACCGCGCGCTGCGAGTAGCCGGTGAGCCACACGAATTTGTCGTTGAGAAAAACGCCGCCGGTGCCCGCGCCGCCCTTGTATTCGGCCTTGCGGAAACCGGTGTGAATCTTGCACACGTCGGCCACTTTGCCGTTGACCGAGAGGATGGAATAAACATCGTAAAGGTAGGGATCGTTCACGTCCCAAAAATGTGCGCCGGCGAGCGGCCCGTTGGCTGTGAGTGTCGTGGTCTGGCCGCTGGCGAGGTTCTGCGCCGCGCTGGCGAATTGGGCGCGCACGACGCCGTCAGCATCCACGACCGCCGCCGAGAGTGTGGCAGACGCGGCATCGGCGGTTTCATTGCGCACTTGCGACTCGACATTGACCTGGGCGGTTTTGCCGTTGATGTCGTAGTTTTTTCCGTAAATATAAACGCCGGTCGTTTTCAGATTTTCGTAGAGCGGGAGCGTCTGATACACCTTGCCCATGACGTGCAGCCAGACGTCGCGGTTCAGCCCGCCGAAACTCGGATTGCTGTTGCTGAACTTCCATTCGAAAGGCGTGCCCGTCGCCTCCTCTTTGTATTCGATGGTGTTGTCCACCTTCACCGCCAGCACGTTGTCCTGCCCGCCAAATTTCACCAGCGGGGTGAGGTCCAGCCCGCACGCGGTGACGCCATTTTCGTAAAGGCCGACGGGCTGGCCGTTCAGATAAAAATGCGCCGCCTGTTTCAGTCCTTCAAATTCGAGGAAAACCTTTTGGCCCTCGGTTCCCGTGGGCATTTTGAAATGCTTGCGATACCAGCCGATGCCCTCGTAAATGGTCTGGTCGCCCCCCCCGTGGCTGATGAGCGCGCGATAAGAGTCCGTGTCGTTCCAAGTGTGCGGCAGGCTGACGTTCGTCCACGAGGAGTCGTCGAAAGCGGGGTTGTCCGCGCCCGGCACGTCTTGGCGGATGAATTTCCAGCCCGGATTGAAATTATAGGTGACGCGCGGCGACGCGGGTGGAGAATAGGCATTGGCAATGTTTGGGAAGTCCCTCACGTCCGTTACCGGCGAAGCGGGCGGCGAATAGGCATTTGCCTGCGCACAGGCGGTTGCGGGGTGGAAATTGAGGATTGAGAACACCAGTAAGGCCAGTGTGACGCATCGAATTTGAGCATGGGGCTTCATAATGAAATGGGATTCAGCTTGGATTTATCAGGTTAATGAGTTGATTATTGCGACCAGTCCAAAGAAAAGGCAAATTAAAACCGGATCAGTTGCCAAACAGCCACTGCCAGCCGCGCCAGCGGTCGGGCTGGGCCGGATTGAATTTCTCTCCATGCGTTTTTTCCAAATCCCATTGCATGAGCAGGCCGATGCTTTCCGCGCCGCGCCCGCCAGAGCGGATGGCGTCCACGCCGTAGCCGCACGTGAGTATGATTTTGAAACGGTCGGACGGCGCGCGATACAAAATGCCGCCGCCCACGCCATTGAGCCAGTTGCCAGGCTGTTCTTCTCCGGGCAGATAATCCACGAAGGCGCTGGACACGTTCGCGTCGAGACTCCAGCGCTGGCTTTTGTCGAGCGGCACCAAATAGTTCAGATTGAGCAGCACAAACTGGCGCGCGCTGATTTCCTGGTAAAAATAGCCGGGCAGCGTCAGGGGAAATTCCGACACCAGCGGCAGAAATCCACCGAGCCGGTAGGCGCTGAAATGGTCGGCGTTCACGCTCGAACCGGCGGTCAGGCGGACGGAAAAATTCTGCTGGCTCTCCGGCAGCGTGTAGGACAGCGCAGCCTCGGCCCAAAACAAATGCGAGCTGGGATTCAGTTGCCGGTCGCCGCCAAAACCATAGGCGCCCGAATCGGTGCGGAATTCACCCTCATACCACGCGGACAATTCCATCGCCAGCGCCGGGAACAGCACCGGCTCGATGCCGCCCCAGCGCAGCCCGGCGCGACCGCTGAATTCACCGTGGTCGGACGGCAATTGAAACGCGGCGGCGGTGTTGTCGTTGCGTTCAAACGTGGAATAATGCGCCGTGCCGCGCACGATCAAATTCAACGGAATCTCGTCGGCGGGATTGAACAAATGATAAATGCTCGCCGAAATTTCCCCGCCGTGGCCGGCGAAGGATTCGGCTGAAATATATTTACCGCCGCGGATTTCGTTGTAGCCGTCGGCAAATCCGCCGCCGGCCAGGCCGATGGCAAAATCCGTCTGCGGTCCCAGTCCGTGCAGGAAACCGAGTTCGGAATCCAGATACACCGGCGCGACCGCCAGCCGCAGCGTCAGGTTCGTGCGCAGAAAACCCGGCTGGTTGTGGTAATAAAAAGCGTAGCCGGCAAACGGCGCGTGCCCTTCCATCGCCTGGTTGTAGCCGAGCTGGACCAGATCGCGCTTGACGGGATCAATCTGCGCCGATGCGGTCAACGGCAGGAACAGCACCAGCCAGCGCAATCCTCGCGCGAATCTGCTCATGCGTTGTTTGATAGAGCATTTCCGGCGCGGCGGCAAGCGGGAAACAAATCGCGACCAATTTGCGGCTGGACAATTCCGGCCATCCGGCGCAGGCTGCGAAAACATGAAGCCGAACCGCAGCCGGTCCAGCAGGAAAAGCTGTGACCGATTGGCCTCTATCGGAATCAGTCAACACAGGCTCGGCTAAATACAATGTTAGGCATCACGACGCGCCATGAGATTTAGCAAGCCGAGAAATGCAGAGAGAGGTTTCGGAAACATTGAGGGATTTGTGATGTTTGCGATTTGCGCGGTGGTAGTCGCTGTGATTTATCCGGCTGCATCGAAGCTTGCAGTTCATCTTGACCAGCCGTGGATTCGTGTTGTTGGATATTCGGTATGTGGCGTTTTCGCCGTTTATGGATTGTGGGGATTGATTTGCCAGGCAGTTCAGGATTTCAGTCGTGGACGACGAAACCAGAAGCACAATGGAGCAAGAGAAGTTGATAAGAAACGTGATGCCTAACATCGAAATAGGCCGCAAATCCACTGGAAATTGATTTTGCTTCCGCTCGCGCTTTAGGCCCGCCATCAAACCGCGCTCTTACTTTCTCGACATCCGCCCGATTTTTCGGCTTACTATGCCGAATTTGATTTGTGCTGATGCCGCTACTCGATGCCAAAAAACTCGCCCGCGCCAAGTCGCTCGGATTTTCCGACCGGCAGATCGCCCATTTGACCGGCTCCACCGAGGACAAAATCCGCGCGTTGCGGAAGAAGCTCAATCTCGTGCCGAGCTACCGGCTCGTTGACACCTGCGCCGCCGAGTTCGAGGCTTACACGCCGTATTATTATTCCACCTACGACCGCGGTGACGACGAGGTGAAGGGCAACACCGCGAAAAAGGTGATGATTCTCGGCGGCGGCCCCAACCGCATCGGCCAGGGCATTGAATTTGACTATTGCTGCGTCCACGCCGCGTTCGCGCTCAAGGAGGACGGATTTGAAACCATCATGGTGAATTCAAATCCCGAAACCGTGTCCACCGATTACGACACGAGCGACAAATTGTTTTTCGAGCCGCTCACGCTTGAGGACGTGCTGCACATTTAC
>CAYYWB010000189.1:0-5167 GCA_964475285.1 uncultured Bifidobacteriaceae bacterium
ACATCAAGCGCAACCTGAAGGCCGCGATTGATTTCATCGGGTTCGGCCTGCTGGTGGTCTGGCTGGCAACGCTGCAAATCGTTTTGGACAAGGGGCAGGACGCCGATTGGCTGGGCGCGGTCTGGATTCGCTGGTTCATCATCATTTCCGCCGCCGCCATGATTGCGTTTATCATCTGGGAATTGCGGGTGGAGCATCCGCTGGTGGATTTGCGTATTCTCAAAAGCCGGAACTTCCGCACCGGCCTCATGTTGATGACGATCATCGGCATCATCCTCTACGGCACGACGGCGGAGCTGCCGCTGTTTCTGCAAACACTGATGGGTTATCCGGCGCTGCAAAGTGGCTACACGATGAGTCCGCGCGGCGTCGCCGCCCTGTTCACCACGTTCATCGTCGGGCGGCTGGTCGGGAAAGTTCCGCTGCGCTGGCTGCTGGGTTTTGGATTTTCGATGTTGAGCCTGTCGGCGTTCATGTTGAGCCGCATCAATCTTCAGGTGAGCATGGCCAGCGTCATTTTTCCGACGGTGCTGAACGGCGTGGCGATCAGCTTCATTTTCGTGCCGCTGACGACGGCGACGATGAGCCAGTTGAAGCAGCAGCAAATCGGCAGCGCCACCGGCCTTTACAATCTCATGCTCAACATCGGCGGCAGCATCGGCATCGCGCTGGTCACCACGATGGTCGCGCGCGGCGCGCAGGCGCATCAGGCGCTGATGGTCGGGCATTTGACGCCGACCGACCCGGTGTTCACGCAGCGGCTGGCCGCCGCGCAACACGCGCTGGCGCAGCAGACCGATCCGGTGACCGCCTCGCACCAGGCTTACGGACTGATTTACGGCACGCTGAACGCGCAGGCGCATTTGTGGGCGTTTGTGGACACGTTCCGCGTGTTCGGGTTTCTGGTGCTGTGCTGCCTGCCGCTGATTTTGCTGTTCAAGCGGGTCAAACGCGCGCCGGTGCGGCAGGTGGATGCACATTGAAATGCCGGGATTGAACAAATCCCGGAGTGCGATGTCTCATCCCGAAGGAGTGAAAACGCGCTGCTGCTGGCGCCATGGTCATGTAACAAATCCGTTCCGGCAGCCGTCTAAGATGGAGATTATGAAAAAATTGCTTTTGATTAAGACACTGTTGGTCGCCGCCGGGCTGCCCTTGCTCGCGGGCTGCATTGTGGAGCGCCAGCCGCGCCGCGTCGTGGTGGTTCAGCAGCCTCCGCCTTCCGGTGAAGTTATCGTGGAAAATCCGGGCGCGCCGCCGCCGCCGCTGGCCGACGTCCAGCCCCCGGCACCCGATCCCACTTTTGTGTGGATTGGCGGTTATTATGATTACGGCCCGCGCGGCTGGGTCTGGATTGGCGGACATTGGGATCGCCCGCATCCGGGCGCAAGATGGATGGCCGGGCATTGGGAACGTCGCGGGCGCGGCTCCGTCTGGATTGGTGCCGGCTGGCGTTGATGAACCGGATTGATCCGGCGGCAAGATTTCCGCCCGGAAGATTTCACGGCCACCGGTGCTGCGAAGCGCCGGTGGCCGCAATTTTTCACGCATGATGCGTGAAATTTTCACACGCTTGAGTTGATTATTGCTGGAAATCCCGCAAAAATGGCGTGGCACCGGTAATGCTGGCAATGGGAACTGAAATGAAAACTCAACGGACAACGCGCGGTAAACGGGCAATGACCTTGATTGAATTGCTGGTGGTCATTTGCATTCTTGTGGTGGCGGCTGCTCTTTTGCTGCCTGCTCTTGCTGCTGCGAAACCCAAACGTTCACGCATCAACTGTGTTAACAACCTGAAGCAGATCACCCTCAGTTTCAAAATGTGGGCGGGAGACAATGATGACAAATATCCGATGCAAGTTTCTGTGACAAATGGAGGTGCAATGGAATCGGCGTCGCGGGGAATCACCTATTTAAGTTTTCTAGTGATGTCGAACGAGTTGCCCACACCCAAGATTTTGATTTGTCCCAATGATACGAACCGGCTCGCTGCAACCAATTTCACGACGGACTTCAACTACCAAAATATCAGTTACTTCTTTGGTTTGGACGCCGATGATTCTTATCCGCAAATGATTCTTGCCGGTGACGATAATCTTGCCGTCAACGGCGTGCGCGTTCGGCCCGGCATTTTGAATCTTTGGACAAACGCCGCCGTCGGATGGACAAAAGAGCGGCACAACGGCGCGGGCAACATTGCTCTTGCTGACGGGTCAGCCGCGCAAACGACCGCTCTGACTTTCCAATCCGCGCTCGCAAACACCGGCTTTGCCACAAACCGTTTCGTGATTCCCTGACCATGCATCGCTCCAGACATGACAGGGACAAGGAGAAGAAGCGGTATTATCTGCTGCCGGGCATGGGCGGGCGGCTGTATCGCAAGAAACAAAGGGTCATCATCAAATGGTCGGTCATCGCGGCGCTGGTCGTGTCCGTGATTTTGGGGGCGGTGATGTATTTTTTGAGCCGGCCCAACAACATTTTGACACCGTAGCACGCTTGACCCGCAGGCGGTAGTTGCTAGACTGCGCACAGTTGATGAAGATTTTCCGTTTTGTTCCGATTCTGGCCCTGGCGCTTTGCCCCGGCCCGCGCCTCCACGCGGAGGTGGTGGACGGCGTTCTGGCTGTCATCAACGACACGGTCATCACGCGCCAGCAGGTGGAGGATTTTATTGATCCGGCGATCAAGTCCCTGCAGCGGGAATACGCCGGCCTGCCGGAGGCGGCGTTCCAGCAGAAGCTCACCGGGGCGATCAACGACGGTCTGGAGCAGTTGGTGGAACGCCAGTTGATCCTCCATGATTTTGACGTGCAAGGCTACCGGATGCCGGACAGCTATCTGGATGACATGGTGCAGGAGCGCATCCGCGACCGGTTCAGCGACCGCGTGACGCTGATGAAGACGCTACAGGCGCAGGGCGAGACGTTCGAGTCATTCCGCAAGAGCGTGCGCGACCAGGTGATTGAGACGTTCATGCGCTCCAAAAATGTCGCGCAGGAAATCGTCATCTCGCCCTTCAAGATTGAAACCTATTACCAGGCGCACGCGGACGATTTCAAGGTGGAAGACGAAATCAAGCTGCGCATGATCGTGCTCAACAAGACTTCCGCCGATGACACCAACACGGTGAATCTGGCGCGCGAAGTGCGGGAAAAAATCAACGGCGGGGCGGCGTTCGCGGACATGGCCATGATTTATTCCCAGGAGCCGGAACACACGCAGGGCGGCGACCACGGCTGGATCGGGCGTTCAGTTCTCCGCAAGGAATTCGCCGAGGCTGTCGGCAAGCTTGCGCCCGGCCAGGTGAGCGACGTGGTTGAAACGCCCGAAACCTGCTGTCTCCTGCTCGTCGAACAGGCCCGCCCGGCGCGCGTCAAGCCCCTGAACGAAGTGCGCGATGACATCGAAAAAAACCTCCGCTCACAGGAACAGGCGCGCCTGGAAAAACAGTGGATTGACAAGTTGAAGGCAAAAACCTTCATCCTGTATTTTTGAAACCGTAAAAACCGAAATTCAAATTGCGGATGAAAACAGCGCCGCGCGGGCGCGATTCGCAATTCAAAATTCGCAATTCGTCATTTGACATGACAGGCTGGATTGGCATTTCGCTCGGCGACACAACCGGCGTCGGCCCCGAGGTCGCGCTCAAGGCCGTTGCCGCCGAGGCCGGGAACGACGGGACAAAATATCTTGTCATCGGCGATGAGCAGTGTCTCCGGCGGCTTGTCCGGAAATTAGGGCTGAACCTGCCGCTGGAAAAATTCTCCAGCCACGCCGCCGCCGGAAAACTGTTTGTCGCCGACCCGCTGACCCAGCCGCTGCCGGAAGATCTGCCCGCCGGTTCGCCGGTGGCCGCGCGGGCGGCCATCGCGTGGCTGCGCGACGGGGCGAAACGATGCCTCCGGCGCGAATTGGACGCGCTCGTCACCGCGCCGGTCAACAAGGAATCCATCATCCGCGCCGGAAACAAATTTACCGGCCAGACCGAGTTTCTGTCCGAACTCGCCGGGACCGGCCGCACCGTGATGATGCTGCTCGGCCACGACGAAAAAGGCCGCTGGCTCCGCGTGGCGCTGGCCACCATCCACATTTCCATCAAGTCGGTTCCCGAAAAGCTGACGGCGGAAAAAATCGCGCGCGCCATCGAGCTGGCCGCGCAAGCCTGCCGCGATCTGGGCCTGCCGCGCGCGCGCGTGGCGGTTTGTGGCCTGAATCCGCACGCGGGCGAGGGCGGCCAATTTGGCGACGAAGAAATCAAAATCATTTCACCGACGGTTGCCACTTCAAAAAAACGCGGGCTGGACGTCGTGGGGCCGTTGAGCGGCGACACGGTATTTCATTATGCCCTGCAAGGGGATTTCGACGCGGTGGTGGCGATGTTCCACGATCAGGGGCTTGCGCCGCTGAAGGCCGTCGCGTTCGACACCGGCGTGAACTGGACGCTCGGCCTGCCGTTCATCCGCACCTCGCCCGACCACGGCACGGCCTACGACATCGCCGGGAAGGGGATTGCGAATCCATCGAGCATGATTGCGGCAATTCGGCTGGCGAAGCAACTGGCGAAGAAGCGGGAATGATTTTTCGGAGGGACGAGTTCCACGAGTCCCCAATTTTTATTTTTTGATTTGGGACTCGTGGAACTCGTCCCTCCGATTCAGCCAATCAACTCGCGGATTTTGGATTGGATGTCCCCGCCGCGCAGCAACGATTCGCCGACTAAAATCGCGCCTGCGCCGCATTTCTTCAACCGCTCCACGTCCGCGCGCGTGTGGATGCCGCTCTCGGCGACGAGCAAAGTAGGACAGGCGTCTCGCCTGTCCAGCGCAGGCGGGACGCCCGCGCTACTTTTTAATCGCGCCGCCAGCCGCTCGGTCGTCGCCAAATCCACTTTGAACGTTTTCAAATCGCGGTTGTTGACGCCGATGAGCGCCGGAGCAATTTTCATGGCGCGTTCCAATTCCGCTTCATCATGGACTTCCACCAGAACAGCCAAGCCGGATTCCGTGGCGAGCGAATGAAATTTGGCAAGCTGCGCGTCGCTCAAAATGGCGGCGATGAGCAGAATGGCGTCCGCGCCCCATTCGATGGCTTCGAGAATCTGCCGCTCATCAATGATGAAATCCTTCCGCAGCAGCGGCAGTTTCACGGCGGCGCGGATTTG
>CAYYWB010000190.1:0-5165 GCA_964475285.1 uncultured Bifidobacteriaceae bacterium
TTTGACGCGCTCGATGAAATCGCGGGCGACCTTGAAATTCACGTCCGCCTCCAGCAGCGCCATGCGGATTTCGCGCAAGGCATCGGCGGCGTTGGTCTCGGAAATTTTGCCGAGGCCGCGCAGGTTGCGAAAGGCGTTCTGGAGCTTGCCGCTTAACGAATCGAACATTGCATCAGGCTAAGAAGAGCGGGGAGCATTTGCAACTGCGGTTGAAACCAAAATTGGAATCAAAATCCAGTATTCAGCGCGGCATTAAAATAGCCTGTGTAAAACTGGATGACTTTGTAGGCGATGATCACGGCGACGATGCAATAAGCAAGCCGCGGCGTCCAGGTTGCGAAGAGGTTGAGCTTGTGCGTGCCTTCCTCCTGATAATACGAGAAAAGCCGGCGCAGGGTTTCGTCGAGCTTGCCGCTGATTTCGCCGCTGGAGTAGAGGTTGGCAAATGTTTCCGGAAAAAGCAGGCAGGCGCGAACCAGTTCGGCGGGTGTCCGTCCGGCGGCCAATTGCGGTTTCCATGCAGCCACCACGCGGCGGAACGCGGGCGAGCCGCTCGCCGTCGCGGCCAGATTCCACGCTTCAATCACGTTCACGCCGGCGCTGATGAGGGCTTCGAGCGCGGCGGCCAGCCGCGACAGCGCGAGATAATGCCGCGCCGCGCCGAGCAGCGGAACCGGGCGCAAAAGGGATTCGAGCCGGGCGCGCCATGATTCGCTGTGCTTGCTTTGCGAAGCGTAAATCATCAGGCCAACCGCGCCATAAAGCGGCGCGAGGACGAGCGCGGCCCTGACGAACAACCAAGTCAGGCTGGCGTTGAACTGTGACGCCGCGAACGGCAGCACGATCAGGAATACGAAGGCGGCCATGTGGATCAGCCCGACGGGATAAATGAGCTGGGCAATCATCAGCTTGATGACGCGGGCGCGTTCGTTGTAATACTCGGCGAGCAGGCGGAAGCAGGCGTCGAGCCGTCCGCTGCGTTCGCCGGCGTCAATCAAGGCGGTGTCAAACACGGGCAGCCAGCCGCCGGACTGCAGGCTGTCGGAAAGCGTCCGGCCTTTGGCAAGTTCGTCCAGAAAATTTTGGAGCGGCTGGCGGAATGACGATGCGGGCGGATTGCGTCTGATTTGCTCCAGCGCGGCAACGACGCCGATGCCGGCGGACGTGAGCTGGGAGAGTTGATGATATAACTCGGCGCGCTGGGTGAATTGCCGGGGCGTGACGATGAACGGCATACGCCCGCGCGGGTTCAAGCCGCAACGCGGTCGAGGCTGGTCTTGAGGTCGCGCTTGCTCTTCGCGCCGACCATTTGTTCGGCTACCTCGCCGTTCTTGATCAGCAAGAGCGTTGGAATGGCGCGGATGCCGTATTGCGCGGCGAGCGACTGCTGTTCGTCAATGTTGACCTTGCCGATTTTCACCTTGCCGTTGTATTCATCGGCGAGTTCGTCCAGCAGCGGCGCGATCATTTTGCACGGGCCGCACCATTCGGCCCAGAAATCCACGAGCACGGGCGACGGCGATTGCAGGACTTGCTGCGCAAAATTTTCCTGCGTCAAGATGACGATGAGCGGCGAGGCCATAAAATCAAAACCAGTTGAACGGCGGCAGCCTAACTGCCTATCTGAAACATAAATGCGAAGTAAGCCGCCGTGCCGACGGCAAACAGCGCGGACACCATGGCGACAATGGCCAGAACCTTGTCAAGCGTGCCAACCGTGCGCGCAGCGGGCGCGGGCCGTTGAGCGGCGGGCGCGGCGGTGGTGGCGCGGGGCGCGGCGGCAGGGGCGGCACCGCGCGGCGCGGCGGGGGCTGCGGGCGCCGCCGCCCTCGGGGCGGCAGACGGCAGGGGCGGCGCGCTGGCCGCGCCGGTCGGCCCGCCGGGCGGCAGCGTCGGCAATTTGATGGTCGGCGCTGCCGAAGGCTTCGGCGGCAGATTGATGCGGACGGTTTCTTTCTTGGGCTGAACCTTGCCGGTTTCTTTTTTCGGCGGCGGCACAGCGCCACCCGGCGCGCCCGGAATGCTTGGAGGATTGTCGGCCATAATTTTCCCGATAAAGATAAATCGCCTTCGCGGGCTGTCAAACTCTTATTCCAATGAAAAAATGGACCGGCGAAAATCGCCAATCCGGTCGTGAGAAACAACAGAGCGGGCCGCCGCGGCTACGCGCGCCGTTCGCCGCGATAATCGCCACGGTTCCCGCCAGTCCGCGGCGGGCGTTCCTCGCGGGGACGCGCCACGTTGACGGTGATGGTGCGGCCTTGAAATTCCTTGTTGTGGAATTGTTCAATGGCCTTCTGCGCCTCGGCGGCCGTGGCAAATTCCACGAACGCGAAGCCGCGGGACCTGCCCGTGACCTTGTCCAGCATCAGGTTGACGGACGTGACCGCGCCCGCCTGGGCGAAGTAGTCCTGAAGATCGCTTTCTCCCGTTTGAAACGAGAGATTGCCCACAAACAGTCGGTTTTCGTTCATAACATTGACGCTCAAAAAACCAGGTGGGAGGTCTGCACCGGCAGGTTCACTGAATGCCGCCTTCTCTTTTACGATTGGCGGACAATCTGTCATTTTGACACCAACACTGTTCGTTTTTTGAACGAGTGCGGTTTTTCTAACAAAACCGCCGCCGGAGTCAATCAGGTTTTTTCCTCGATCAATTCCCGCCGCGCGCCGCCGAGCAGTTGCTCGATGAAACCGGTGGAATAAACGCCGCGCCGGAAATTCGGCTCCTGCATGATGGCCTGCTGGAACGAAATCGTCGTCTTGATGCCGGTGATCATGTATTCGGACAGCGCGCGGTTCATGCGGTCAATCGCCTCGCGCCGGTCCTTGCCGGTGGCGATGAGCTTGCCGATCATCGAGTCATACGTCGGCGGAATCGTGTAGCCGGCATAGACGTGCGTGTCCATGCGCACGCCGCGGCCGCCGGGCTGGTAATACATCTCCACCCGGCCGGGACTGGGCCGGAAATCATCAAACGGATCCTCCGCGTTGATGCGGCATTCAATCGCGTGCCCCTTGAACTCGATCTGGCTCTGCGAATGTTGCAGCGGCTCGCCCATGGCCAGCAAAATCTGGTAGCGCACGAGGTCAATGCCCGTGACTTCCTCGGTGACCGGATGCTCCACCTGGATGCGCTTGTTGACCTCGAGGAAATAATAATTGCCCTGTTCGTCCACGATGAATTCCACCGTGCCGGCATTCGTGTAGCGCGCGGCCTCGGCGATGCGGACGGCGGCCTTGCCGATTTTGTCCCGCAGCTTGCGGAATTTATTTTCCAGAAACGGCGACGGCGACTCCTCAATCAGCTTTTGATTGCGGCGCTGCACGGAGCAATCGCGCTCGCCCAGATGGATGATGCGGCCCTTGTTGTCGCCGAGAATCTGGATTTCGATGTGGTGCGGATTCTCGATGTATTTTTCGATGTAAACGCCCGAATTGCCGAACGCCTTTTCCGCCTCGGATCGCGCCGTGTGATAACCCTTCACCAGCGACGGATCGTTGTGCGCCACGCGCATCCCGCGTCCGCCGCCGCCCGCCACGGCCTTGATCAAGACCGGATAGCCGATTTGTTTGGCGACGGCCAGGGCGTCCTGCTCCTTTTCAACAACGCCTTCCGATCCCGGCGGCGTGGCCACGCCGGCTTTTTTGGCGAGCGCCCGGCTGACCGCCTTGTCGGACAGCGCCTGCATCGCGCGGGGGCTGGGGCCGATGAACCGGATATTGCAACTCTCGCAAACCTCGGCGAAATGCGTGTTCTCGGAAAGAAATCCGTAGCCGGGATGAATCGCATCCACGTCGGTGATTTCCGCCGCGCTGACGATGCGGTCAATGCGCAGGTAACTTTCCGACGCCGGCGACTTGCCGATGCACACCGCCTCGTCGGCCATTTGCACGTGCATCGAATTGGCGTCCACCTCCGAATAGACCGCCACGGTGCGGATGTTCAGCTCCTTGCAGGCGCGAATGATCCGAACCGCAATTTCTCCGCGATTGGCGACCAGAATTTTTTCAAACATGGGTTTTCAAAACGTGACGATTGACAGGTGGCAAGTGACGGGGCAACGGCGCGTCTTGTCACGCGCCACTTGTCACTGGCCGCTCAACCAGGCCGCACCTTGAACAGCGGCTGGCCAAATTCCACCGGCTTGGCGTTTTCGACTAGAACCTGGGTGACCACGCCTTTGACCTCGGCTTTGATTTCGTTCATCACTTTCATGGCTTCGATGATGCACACCACGGTTTCAGGGGTGACTGCGGAGCCGACCTCGATGTAATTGCCCGCTTCCGGCGATGGCGCCCGGTAGAAAGTGCCAATCATGGGAGATTTGATATCCACTTCGCCCGTCGCCACAGGAGGCGCCACAGCCACGGGAGCGGGTGCTGGAACGGCAACCACTGGCTGTGGCGGCGCTGGTATGGCAGGAATGTAATCCTCCGTTTGGGTTGTCGCCCCCCCGCCATTCAGCCCGCGCTTCAGTCTGATTTTTGAATCCTGACGCTCCAATTCAAACTCCGTGATGGAGTTCTTTTTCATCAGGTCAATGATGGCTTTGATGTCTTTGAGGTCCACGGCGCGTTTTCGTTAAAGTGACTCTTGATTTTGTATTTTCGGTCTGCAATCCCAAAAACAGCAGCCATTTTGTGACCCTGCTTTGGAAACAGTTAAGTTGACTGATACCTTATCCATTTTCACGCCGACAGTCAAGCTGCAAAAAACAAAAAACTCCGACACAAAATCTGCACAAAAAACAACTCTAAACTGCCTTTTTTTCAGATTTATTGACTTCGTTAACGTGAACGGAGGCCTCCACTGCCAAAATGTAAGATTTCGACCCAAAGCCGGCGATTTGTCCTCGGCAAACGGGTGCGATCAGAGATTTCTGCCTGAATTTTTCCCTCGCATGGACATTGGAAAGATGGATTTCAATCGTCGGCAGACCCACCGCCGCAATGGCGTCACGCAGCGCAATGCTGGTGTGGGTGTAGGCGGCGGCATTGAGCACAATCACGTCGAATTTCCCCCTGGCCTGCTGAATCCAACCCACCAGTTCGCCTTCCACGTTGGACTGCCGGAAATCAATTTTCGCCTTCAACTGCTTTGCACGCTGGCGCACCGCAGCCTCAATGTCCGCCAAGGTCTCGCGCCCATAAACTTCCGGCTCG
>CAYYWB010000191.1:0-5144 GCA_964475285.1 uncultured Bifidobacteriaceae bacterium
ACAGCGGCGTGGATTTCAACCGCGCCGGCGTGCCGCTCATGGAAATCGTTTCCGAACCGGACATCACCGGCGCCGACATGGCCTACGAATACCTCAATGCGCTCAAGGACATCTTGATTTACGGCGGCGTGAGCGATTGCGACATGGAAAAAGGCATGGTGCGCTGCGACGTGAACGTGTCCGTGCGACCCGTTGGCACGAAGGAACTCGGCGCGAAGATTGAAATCAAGAACATGAACAGCTTTTCCGGCGTGCGCCGCGCGCTGGAATACGAAATCCCGCGCCAGATTGAAGTCGTGAAAAAAGGCGGCAAGCTGATTCAATCCACGCGCCGCTGGGACAATGTGGCGGGCGTCACCGAGGAAATGCGCACGAAGGAATTCGCCCACGATTACCGCTATTTTCCCGATCCCGATTTGATGCCGCTCGCGCCGACCGACGCGTGGCTTGCCGAGGTGAAATCGCGCGTGGTGGAACTGCCGCTCGCGCGCAAACAACGGTTCATGCGCGATTATCAATTGCCCGCAGGCGACGCCGAGACTTTTGTGAACGACGCGCCGCTCGGAAATTATTTCGAGCAAATCGCCAAAAAATCGCAAAATCCAAAAGCCGTGGCGAACTGGGTCATCAACAACCTTCGCGCGAAAGTAGCCGAGAGGAGCGATTTCATTGCCAAGCAAATCGCTGAAGACTCGCAGTATGGAAAAGACGTTGTGCTCGCGGCAAACGAAAGCCTTTCGGCGGGAGTTGCTTCTGTTGGATGGAAGCTTTTCACATTCGAAGATTTGAAGTTCCAACCCACTTCGCTGCTGGAACTCATCGGCCTCGTCGAAGCCAAAACCATCAGCAGTTCCGCCGCGCAGCAGGTGTTCGCCGAAATGTTCGAGACTGGAAAATCTCCCAACGTCATCGTTCAGGAAAAAGGCCTCGCGCAGGTCAGCGACACCGGGGCGATTGAAAAATTCTGCGACGAAGCGATTGCCGCCAATCCCGGCCCGGCGGCTGATTTCAAATCCGGCAAGGCCGCCGCGCTGAATTTCCTCAAGGGCCAGGTGATGAAGTTGAGCAAGGGCAAGGCGAACCCGGCGCTCGCCGGCGAAATTCTGGAGCGGAAACTCAAATAACAAGGGAACACGATGAGACTGACAAAAGCAGGGGTGGTATTGGTCATCATAATCTTTTTGGCGCTGCTCTTTTTCGCGATCAAATATGTTCAAAGAAAGGAAGGCGCCCCGCCGAAGGAAGAACCCTTTGTTTCCATGCCGATTGACGACGCATTTTGGCTCAACCTTGACCGGTGCCATTCTGACAAGTATCGCGAACAGCTCAAGGCCGCGCCGCAAGTGCTGGTCGTGCGTGATAGCCATTATGATTTTGATTTCAATCCCACGAATGGCATCGGCATTCACTACGGCTGGCTGGACGGCCGGCTGGCGAATTTGCACATCAGCTTTTCCGAACTCGTGGGGGACGCTTACGGCAAGGATTATGCGCACACTGAATTTCCGGAAGAGTGGACGCACGGCCACTGGACCAATTGTTATGACGTGATCTGCACCGTCACCAACCAGCCCAAGGAGTCCCTGCAATCGGCGGCGAAGAAATTTCTCAAGCAGCAGTATGGATTGGCGTGGCATCTGGAAAACAAGGACACCGATGTGCTGTTGATCCGCGCCAAAGACCTGCCGCTGCTGCAATCAAAAGCCACCCGGGATTTTGCCCAGAGCAGGGCGATTTCAGAACTGGCCAGCGAACTGGAAAATTATTTCAGCCAGCCGGTCATTGATGAAACCGGTGCCACCAACCGCTACGATAAAAGCCTAGACCTGGTGCCGGCCCGCTGGGTCAACGGACGCACCACCGACTTGGACGCAAACAACATATTTCTCGCAACGTTTGGATTGGAACTGGTGCCGGCCAGGCGTCCGCAGGAATGGCTGGTCATGGAATAGGCGCATTGACGCCAGCTCGCCATGGAAATTCTGGAGTGAAAGTTGAAAAATTAAGAAACTTCAACCGCTCCGGCAGCGTCTCTCAAATTGAATTTCCAAAATTCCCAACAAGACGATCATGAAAATCAAATTTGCCCTCAAAAAAACGGCTTCACTTTTCCTGTCCGGCGTCTGCCTGCTGGCGGCGCGCGTCCACGCCGCCACCGGCGCCAATCCATCGCCAGCCGACTGGATTGATCCCGACACCGGCCACCGTGTCATCCGCATTTCGCCGGAACCGGGCAGCGTGAGCCTTTATTTCCACCAGAATTTTTTCACGCCCGACGGCGACCGGATGATTTTTGACTCGCCCAGCGGGATTGCCGTGGTGGACCTCAAATCGCTTGGACAGGGAACTCCCAAAGTCGGCATCGTCGTGTCAAATGCCAGTGCGCTGGCGATGTCGCGCAAGGCGCCGGAGGTTTATTTTCAACGGCGGGACGGGATGTTTTGCGCGGCCAACCTCGACACTCATGCGGTTCGTGAAATCATCAGGGCGCGCGTGACGGCGATCAATTGCGACGAAACTTTCATTGTCAACACGATCAACGCGGAAGACCCGTCGGGCAAAACACCCAGGCCCGCGCCGCGCGTCATCCTGCCGCAAGCCGAGCGGATGTTTCCCGGACGGACGAATCTCACGGTGGCGGAAAGGACTGCGGCCACGAAGGAGGACGGCCTTTCGCGGCGGCTCGCGAACCAGGCCTGCATGGCGTTTGTGTTCACCGATGTCAAGACCGGACGCTCCGTGACGAACGGCTATCAATACGCCTGGCTGAACCATCTGCAATTCTCGCCGACCGATCCGAACCTGCTGCTCTATTGCCACGAGGGAACCTGGCACGAGGTGGACCGCGTCTGGACAATCCGCACCGACGGCTCGGAGCAGCGCCTGATGCACCAGCGCACGATGGACATGGAAATCGCCGGCCACGAATTCTGGAGCCACGACGGCAAGCTGATCTGGTTCGACCTGCAAACGCCGCGCAGCCAGGATTTCTGGCTCGCCAACGTGGATGTCAAGACCGGCAAGGAAACGCGCTATCATCTGGCGCGCGACTGGTGGGGCGTGCATTACAGCGTTTCGTGGGACGGAAAACTGTTTTCCAGCGACGGCGGCGATCCGGCGCAGGTCGCCTATGCACAGGACGGAATGTGGATGAATTTGTTCCGCCCGCAACCCGACGACTCGGTGGTGGCGGAGCGGCTCGTCAACATGGCCAAGCAGGATTATCGCGGAAACAACGGCGAGCCGAACGGCAACATCACGCCGGACGGCAAGTGGCTCGTGTTCCGCTCGAACATGCAGGGGCCGCTGAATGTCTATGCCGCTGAAATCGCGCGGTCGCCGGTGAAATTAAAGCCGTGAATTTCACTCAAGGTCAAGTGATGAGGTTGAACAACGCCCAAACTCAATGTCCGCCATTGGTAACGCCCGGCGCGGGCTGCTGGTTCAACTTCAAATAAAAGACGACATAATCGTATCCCGCTTCCAGTTGTCTTCCATCCCCGGGAATTGCGTCGTCAGTGCTTATATTTCCCTTTTTTGTGGATTTGATATAACCAACGGGAATGAGTTCCTTGGACAAGTCGGGACGATAAACCGGGCCATAAGTTTGCATGCCGCCGATCTCCATTTGGTCAGTTGAAACGGTTGTACTCCCTCCGCTGGATTCGAAATTGCCAAATTTGACATCCGATAAAAATCTAAAAAAATCTCCTTCGATTTTATTTTGTGGAGTGAGCTTCATTACGGAGGTTCGGGAATCGAGGATGTCCACGTAGATTTTCAATTTTGGATTTAGGATCGGTTTTGAAAAACCGCATCCACCAATCTCCAAATATGGTTTGGTCAATATGCCGTCCTTGAAGGCCTGAACATAGAGGTAAGCGCTCGTCGCCGTTCCTGAATAATCAATGTCAAAGACAAACGGCTGTGCGCCCAACATATTAAGCGCATCATGTCCCGATGTGCGCGTCATGTTGACTTTTAACTGTGCTTGGTTGTCTTGGTTGTCACAGCCGCTGATCAAAACGGACAGGATCAGAATACAGATGTATTTCATAGGAGGAACCTGGCTACCGCGCAGGATATACTGTCAGAATTCATGTTGGCGTTTATCAGTGCAGATTAGCGACTTTTTGATTTGTTGCCAAGAAATGAATAAAATTACTCGCCGTGCTGAATGTCCTCAAAGGCTAGATGATGAAGTTGAGCAGAGGCAAGGCAAACCCGGCGCTTGCTGGAGAAATTCTCGAACGGAAGTTGAAGGGTTAACTTTGGTGACCCCGATCTAAAATTGTCCGCAGCTATTCTTTCAGTTTGATTTGAACGGCGCCGGTCGCGGCGTCCTTGACGATGACCAGATCATAATTCTCACACAGCGCGATGATGGCTTGCCGCGCTGTGACATTTTCCCAACGAATGGAAACTGTCGGCTGGGGATGAATCATGTGGCTGATAGGGTCAAAGACCACCTTCGGGTCGAGGGTCACGTCAATGTGCGCCAGCCGGATCAGGGTGTTCAGCGCAATGTCGAGCGACGCATCTTGAAACACGATTGATGTGACTTGATTTGTATCGCTGCCGAGGAGTTTGGCGTCCACCGGATTTGTAATCCGGTTCGTGCGGGAGATTTCGGCAATGGCAGTGACCGGATCCTCGACTAGAAAAAGGCCGTTCTCCTTGAGCAACTCCGCAAGCATTTGTTTTGCGGTCATACCCGTCCAATTGGTCGTTATCGTGGGTTCAAGAACTGCCGTGCCATCGGCCTTGAAAAACGAATTGGAAAATTTTGGATCCAGCAGATAGTTGATTCTCGCCAGTCTCGCGAGACTTTCAATGGCTGTTGTGATCGGAACATTTTCAAACCGGATCGGCATTGCTTCGTTCGCAGGATCCGCCGACTGGCCGTGCGAGGCGATGTTGACCGCCAAAAGGATCGCGATTGGAACAGCTGTCCAGAGGCGGAAACAGGCTTGGGTTGTCTTCATGCAGCCAAATCTGCACCTGGCCAAAAAGTTTGTCGAACCAAAATTGGACACGGATTTCACGAATTGACACGGATTGAATCTGTGAAAATCCGCACAATCCGTGTCAAAAATTCCTGGTTCCGGCTTTGCAATTTTCCGGGTTGCGCTACATTGCCGCCA
>CAYYWB010000192.1:0-5140 GCA_964475285.1 uncultured Bifidobacteriaceae bacterium
CGTGGACGACATCTGCCGCTTTGTGAACCGGAAAACGCTCGTGCTCATCCGGGAGAAAAATCCGCGCGACATCAATTACAAACCGCTCGCCGAAAACTGGGAGCGCGTGCGCGATTTCCGGCTCGAAGACGGTTCGCGCCCGGAAATTGTGCCGCTGCCCATGCCCGCGCCGCTGTGCTTCGGCGGTCGCCGGCTGCCCGCGAGCTACGCGAATTTCTACATCGCCAACGCCTGCGTCATCGTGCCGACGTTCAACGACCCGAACGATCGCGTCGCGCTCGGCATTTTGGGCGAATTGTTCCGGGACCGGCCGGTTGTCGGCATTCACGCCGTGGATTTGGTGCTCGGCTCCGGTTCGCTGCACTGCCTCACGCAGCAGCAACCGGCATGAAACAGGTTGTTGGCAAATGACGCTTTGAACCCATGACTGGCCAATACCTTTTATCAGGTAGTCATTTCGCTGGCAGATGGCAAATTACCGGGTAGTTTTGTCACGGCATGAACGCGAAAAAAATCAGGATTGTCATTGTTGAGGACGAATTGATGATGTCCGGCGTCTTGAAGGCCTGGATTGGCCGGTTCCATGACCTGCAACTGGCGGGCAGTGCCGAAGACGGCGAGGCCGGCTTGAAACTCTGCCAGTCCGAACAGCCTGATGTCGCCTTGATTGACATCCGCCTGCCCAAGCTGGACGGCCTGGACTTGATTCAGCGCCTCGCGACCGAATTTCCGAAGATGCGGCTGCTGGCCATGTCCGGCTTGATGGACGCCTACACCGTCTGGCGCGTCATGCAAAGCGGCGTTCACGGATACGTCAACAAAACCCAGTCACCCGAATCGCTGATCGAGGCCATTCGTGCCGTGGCGCAGGGCAACACCTTTTTCGGTCCCGTCTTTACGCGCGTCAAACAGGAATCCCTCTCACAGCCGGATGCCTTCCAGAAAATTTTGAGCGAACGCGAGCAACAGATCCTCCGCGGCGTCGCCGCCGGCTGGGAAGACGACCACATCGGCGACAAACTCGGCATTTCCCCCGCCACCGTCGAGGCCCACCGCAAGCACATCCGCCAGAAACTCGGTGTCCACAACGACCGCGGCCTGCTGGCCTATGCCCGGCAGTGGGGACTGGATGTGCAGACCACCGGCCCCTCGTGAACACGACATTCCCGCCGCGCGCCGGGCTTGAGCCAGTTGGTATGTGTCCGTCCCATCCGCGTAACCCACGATTTTTGCTTCAGATTTCGGGTTTATCCCGCCGGCGAAATTGCGCCTCAAACTCATTTGACAAGCCGCTTGACTAAATTGGATGCGCTGGATATCATGTCCAAAATTGTCCAATGTTCAATTTTGGTTTCGGACACAATAAAAAATGCAATTGACAGTCAAAGACGTCGCCGGATTGCTGGAAATTTCGGAAAAAACCGTTTATCGCTGGGTCGAGGAGCGCAAACTGCCCGGTTACAGGATGAATGGCCAGTATCGTTTCAACCGCGCCGAACTGTTGGAATGGTCCACGGCAAATCGAATCAACGTATCCCCGCGGATTTTTGAGGAGCCGGAAAGCCAGTCGGCTCCACTTCCAGAATTGTCCGATGCGCTCGAAATGGGCGGAATTTTTTACCGCCTGGCCGGTGCCAACAAACCGGCCGTCCTCCGCAGTGTGGTTGAAATTCTGCGCGTGCCGGACAAGGTGGATCGTGAGTTTCTCCTGCAGGTTTTGCTCGCGCGCGAGGCATTGGAATCCACCGCCATCGGCGACGGCATCGCCATCCCGCACGTGCGCAATCCCATCGTGCTCCATGTCCCGCAGCCGACGATGACGCTGTGCTTTCTGGAAAAGCCGGTGGATTTTGGCGCGCTGGACGGACAGAAAGTCCACACGCTGTTCACGTTCATCAGCCCGACCGTCAAGGCGCATTTGCATTTGCTTTCGCGTCTGGCATTCGCCCTGCGCAATCCCGATTTCAAGGCGCTCATTGTTCAACAAGCTGGTCGCGATGAAATCCTGGCCGCAGCCAGGAAAATAAGTGATGGCCTCCGAGTGCCCGTGAAAGCAATCAAGAAGGAGGCGGCGAAGTGACGTTGCTGTTGCTTGCTATGGCCGCGCTGCTTCTTGGCGCGGCGGCGGCCTTGCTTTTGAGCAACTCGCGCAGGAATGATGTTTCCTGGGCACCCACAGCTCTGATTGCGTTTGCTGCTGCTGCGGGTTTAATTCCGGCAATCCAAGTTCTGGCCGGCGGTCCCGTGCTGCAATTCCGTTGCCTGTGGCCGGTGCCGTTCGGGGAATTATTCATCCAGCTTGATGCGCTGTCCGCGTGGTTTCTGGTGCCGACGCTTTTGCTGTCCGCGCTCTGCGCGATTTACGGGGTTGGTTACTTGCGTTCACAGGCGGGAAAACGCCCGCTGGGGCCGCTATGGTTTTTTTATTGCCTGCTGGTGCTGGGCATGACGCTCGTGCTGCTGGCGCGCAACGCGGTGCTTTTCATTTCCGCCTGGGAATTGATGGCGGTGTCGTCCTTCTTTCTCGTCACGTTTGAGCACGAGCGCGAATCGGTGCGAAACGCGGGCTGGATTTATCTGGTGGCAACGCATCTGGGCACGGGGTTCCTGCTGGTGTTCTTCATTCTGATGGGCCGCGAAACCGGTTCAATGGACTTTACCGTCTGGGCTAAAAAAGGAATTAACACGCCGGAACTGGCGGGAATTCTTTTCCTGCTGGCGGTCGTCGGCTTCGGCACCAAGGCGGGATTCATGCCGTTTCATGTCTGGCTGCCGGAGGCGCATCCTGCCGCGCCCAGCCACGTCTCGGCGTTGATGTCGGGCGTGATGATCAAGACGGGGATTTACGGACTGGTGCGCGCGCTCACGTTTCTGGGTGCGCCGCCGATTTGGTGGGGCTGGGTGCTCGTTGGCGTCGGATTGACTTCGGGCGTGCTCGGCGTGTTGTTCGCGCTAGCGCAGCATGATCTGAAGCGTCTGCTGGCGTATCACAGCGTCGAGAACATCGGCATCATTGCGCTCGGCCTCGGCATCGGTTTGCTGGGCATGAGCGCGGGTTTGCCCGTGCTGATTGTGCTCGGCTTCGGCGGCGCTTTGTTGCACGTGCTCAATCATGCTTTGTTCAAGGGATTGCTGTTTCTCGGTGCGGGCGCCATTTTGCACGGCACGGGATCACTTGAAATTGAACGGCTCGGCGGATTGCTGAAACGAATGCCGTGGACAGCGGCAACTTTTCTTGTCGGCGCGGTCGCCATTTGCGGACTGCCGCCGCTCAATGGTTTCGTGAGCGAGTTCCTGATTTTTCTCGGCGCGTTCAAAGGCGGCATTTCCGGCGGTGGAGAAATCGCCGTGCCGTTGCTGGCCTTGATTGCCAGTCTGGGGCTGATTGGCGGGCTGGCGGCGGCGTGCTTCACCAAGGCATTCGGCATTGTTTTCCTCGGCACGCCGCGCGGCGAACACGTCTCCCGCGCACATGAGGCGGGCTGGGCGATGCGATTGCCCATGCTGACGCTGGCGGCCGGATGCGTTCTCATTGGCCTGTTTGCGCCGGTCGTCGTCAAAAGCTTGCAGGGGGTTTTGGAAAACGCAACGGGACTGCCGCCGGAAAATGTCCGCGAAAGCCTTACCGCCGCCACCAACCCGCTGACCTTCGTGATGATCGGAGTCGCCGCCTTTCTGCTGTTGCTGCTCGCGCTGATTGTTCTGCGCCGTGGTTTGCTGTCGGGCCGCCGGGTGGAAGAGAGCGTTACCTGGGACTGCGGTTATGCGCGGCCCACGGCACGGATTCAATACACCGCCTCGTCATTCGTCCAGCCGTTCACGACATTATTCCGCTGGCTGCTCGGCACCCAACGCCAGTTGCAGCGGCCGGAAGGTTTCTTTCCGGCCAAGGCGTCGCTCACGACCGAGACTCCCGATCTCACCCACGAAGAATTGTATCGGCCCGGTTTCCTGAAAATAAACTGGGGCATCGCCAAACTCCGCTGGATGCAGCAGGGCCACGTCCAGCTTTACGTGCTCTACATCGCCGTCACGTTGATCGTGCTGCTGGCCTGGAAATTCCGCTGACATGAACGCCGCTCCCTTCATCCCGTTGCTGCTGGCGCTTGCGCTCTCTCCGCTGCTTCTCGGCATCATCAACCGCACCAAGGCGCTGTTCGCGGGCCGGCGCGGCCAGCCGTTCCTGCAAACGTATTTTGACTTGTGGAAGCTGCTGCAAAAAGGCGCGGTCTATAGCCGCACGACAACCTGGATTTTCCGCGCCGGGCCGATGCTGGGCCTGGCGGCGGTGTTGATGGCTGCCGCGCTGGTGCCGTTCGGGAATTGTCCCGCGCTCATCGCGTTCCCGGCGGATTTCATCCTGTTCGCCGGCCTGTTCGGACTGACGAGATTTTTCACCGTCATCGCGGCGCTCGACACCGGCTCCAGCTTTGAAGGCATGGGCGCGAGCCGTGAAGTTTTTTTCTCCGCGCTGGCCGAACCGGCGTTGCTCGTGGCATTGGCAACACTGGCGCGGCAGGCGCAAAGCCTCTCGCTCTCGACCATTCTCGGCCAGGTGTCCGGCGGCCACTGGCTGCAAGCCGGGCCGGTGCTGGCGCTGGTGCTCATCGCACTGATGATCGTGCTGCTCGCCGAAAACTCGCGCATCCCCGTGGATGACCCAAACACGCATCTCGAACTGACGATGATCCATGAAGTCATGGTGCTCGATCACGGCGGTCCGGATTTCGCGTTCATCCTTTACGGCGCGGCACTGAAATTGTGGGTGCTGGCCGCGTTCGTCGTCGGGCTGATCGTGCCGGCAACAGGTGCGCCGTGGTTGAATGTCGTTTTGTCCGTGGGCGGAATGTTTGCAATTGCCGTCATCGTGGGCGTGGTCGAATCCGTGATGGCGCGGCTCCGTTTGCTCATCGTGCCGCAACTGCTCGTCGGCGCGGGCGCGCTGGCCGCGATGGCATTTCTTCTGGGACTCAACAAATAACCCGGCTTCAAATGATTCCCACCAATCTCATCCTCGTGCTGGTCGTGCTGACGAATCTGAAACTGCTCGGCTCCAGCCGCATCGGCTCGTCCATCCGCGTCGTCGCGGCGCAAGGCGTGGTGCTGGGCCTTTTGCCCATTCTGGCGCATGTGCATGATT
>CAYYWB010000193.1:0-5120 GCA_964475285.1 uncultured Bifidobacteriaceae bacterium
AGAGTTGCCGCGCCCAGGCTCGATGAAAGCCGCCTGGACGCCGACCGATTTGGCGCGGTCGAGCGTGGCCCCGATGGCCTCGCGGGTGCGCGTGTCGCTGAAGCCGCAGTCAAATTGCGCGCTGTATTCCGGCGGCGGCGTGGCGAAATTGGCGGCGAGCTGGTCGGCGGTGGGATCGGAGATTTGCTGCCAGGGACGTTCCTGGGCTGACGCACCGCTCACCAACAGCAACGACACGAGGATTTGCGCGATAGTTTTCATGGGATTGATGGATTGGACGGACTGGATTTGTTTTTGCCGACGGAAAATTTCCGTTTGACGCAAGGACGCCACGGTGACATTTCTGCGGTTTTCATGCGGGAATTCTGCGTCCGGCCATTTTCCATGTCAAACCAAACCCGCGAGGGTGTGGAATTGGCCGCACAGTTCCTCAAAGGCGGGGTTCAATCGCTCCACCCGGAATCGGCGCCGGCGCGTCAGCGGGTTGCCGCAACTTGCGCCGGGCCGGGCAACTGCTGCGGAAATTCCTTCGACAAGCCGCTGGTGATTTCCAACGGCGCAGACTTGATTTCGATTGTTGCCGGCGTGAGGCCGTCGCGCTTTGCGGTGATCGTGATGGCGCCCGGAGTGGTCGTCGAGCGGATGGCGACGCGGTTGATGCCGCACTCGGTGTCGAGGTATTTGTTGTTGGTCGTGTTCAGCTTCGCGGCATTGAATCCGCCGCGCCAGATGACGGGACCGGAGACGTCGAAATCCACGCGCGCCTCGTCCGTCGGACAGCGGCGGCCCTGCGCGTCCACCACTTCGAAGTCAATCAGCGCCACGTCGCTGCCGTCCGCCTGCAATCCTTTCGGCCCGGTGTGGAGCGTGAGCTTGATGGCTTTCGGGTCGCCCGCAGTCTGGAGTTCCTGCTGGGCGACAATCTGGCCGCCCTTGGTGGCCACCGCCTTCAGCGTGCCGGGAACAAAGGCAATGTTCGTGAACGCGTAAATGTAGCCGGTGTTGCCCATGTTTCTGTTTCCGCCGCCAAATGTGTCCACAAAATCGCATGGCTGTTTCGCCACGCCGAGGGATTTTCCGTCGAGGAACAATTCGATCTGGTCGCAATGGCTTGCGGCGACATACATCGTCTTCACCGTGCTGGCCGGATAAGTCCAGTGGCCGATGATGTGGATGTCCGGCGTGTCGCTCTGCATCACACGATAGACGTGGTAGGCTTCTTTGGGCAGGCGCGCGCCGTCCACCTTGCCGCTCACGCGCAGAACGTAGCTGCCCTGCTGCCGTCCGTCGGCATCTTCATCCGTGAAATAGATGGAACAATAGGCCGACCACTTCGAGTGGGCGGGATCGGGATTGTCAATGCGGTTGGCCATATACGCGGCATAGCGCGTGGCGGCGGAGAGGCAGAACGTCTCGGAGTTCCAGTGCCAGGTATCCGTGGGACGGCCGCCGATCGAGCCGGCTTGGGGTTTGAAACCAAAATGCGGCGGCGAGAAATCGTCCCAGATGTTGCGGCCGGCTTCATCGCGCAAGTCTTCGGTTTCGATTAACGGCGCCTTGTCGCGGCGCTCGACGCTGTAGCCGCGAAAAATCTGTCCCGGCTGGGTGATCTGGTCGGTCTGCCGATCCTGGCCGATCATGACGCCGTAATACTCGGACATCGGGGTCAGCGCCTTGTTGGCGTCCGCCTCGTCGTTGTCCCGCGTGCCCATCACTCGTCCGCCGTGTGGATCAAGTTCCTTGCGCAAGGCGACCATTTGATTCATTTGTTCCGGCGTGACGATGGTGTTGCCCGCCTCCCAGAAGAAAATGCTCGGATTGTTCCGATAAAAAATCATCGCGTCGCGCATCACCTCGACGCGCTGATCCCACTGGCGGCCGGTGACTTCCCTTTCCTTGTCGCCCGCCGGGCAGATTTCAACGATGCCCAGCCGGTCGCACGCCGCGACGTCGGCCCGCTGCGGCGAGACGTGCATCCAGCGCATGTAATTGCCATGGCTCTCTCGCACCATCGCAAGCGTGAAATCATGCAGCCAGTCGGGATAGGCTCCGCCGAGGCCGGCCCAGTCGTTGGCCGCGCGCTGCGCGTAACCGGTGAGCCAGACAAACCGGCCGTTCAGCCAGACGCCGCCCGTGCCGGCGCCGCCCTTGAATTCGGTCTGGCGAAAACCGGTCTGCGTGTCGCACACGTCCACCACCTTGCCGTTCACGCTCAACATGGAATAAACGTGGTAGAGATACGGGTCATTCACGTCCCAAAAACGCGCGCCGTTCAATGTGCCGGAGGCGTTGAAGACTTCCGACTGCCCCGCGACGAGGTCGGACGTGTTGCCGTCCAATTTCGCCCGCACGATGCCATCCGCGTCCACCACGACGGCGGACAGCGTGATCGAGGCGTAATCACCCGTCTCGTTGACGACCTCGGCCTCCACCTTCACGGCGGCGGTTTTTTTCTTCACGTCAATCGCCTCCGGATAAATGTAAATGCCGGTGGTCTTGAGATTTTCGTAGAGCGGCAGGGTCTGGTAAATTTTCCCCGCCACAATCAGCGTGGCGTCGCGATTCAGCCCGCCGAAGTTCGGGTTGAAATCCTTTGCGTTCCACTCGAAACCCGTGCCGGTGGCCTCTTCCCGGTAGCCGGGACTGTTGTCCACCTCCACCGCGAGAACATTGTCCTGCCCGCCAAACTTCGCGAATTTTGTGATGTCCAAGCCCACGGCCGAGACGCCATTTTCATATTTGCCGACAGGCTGGCCGTTCAGGAAGAAATGCCCCGCCTGCCTCATGCCGTCGAACTGGATGAAAACCTTCTGGCCGTCGGCGCCGGCGGGCAGCTTGAAATGCTTGCGATACCAGCCGACCCCGTTTTTTTCACCCCGGTCGCCGCCGCTGTGGCTGATGTAGTTGCGATAGGAGTCGGTCTCGTTCCACGTGTGCGGCAGGCTGACGTCGGCCCAGGCCGAATCGTCGAAGCCCGGCTGATCGGCGTTCGTCTGGTCGCCAAAATTGAATTTCCAGCCGGGATCGAAATTATAGACCGCGCGCGGCGAGGCGGGCGGCGCGTAAGGCGCTTCGGCTGCGGACGCGGAGATTTGCAGCCAGGCGGCGGCAAAGACGATGGAGGCGATTTTTGTTTTCATTTTGTGAACGATGGCCGGGAAGTCTTGATGGAAACTGAATCGCCGGTCAAGCCGGAAGTGGAGCCGTGCGGTTGTTTTCCAGGACGGCGCAATCAATTTCCCGCCAGCCCAAAAAAATATTCTTCAAAAAAGTTTGTCCACTTTCGCCGTTGGCGGGGATAATTCATCAGATGCCAGACGCGAACGACATGGACCTGGTGCGGGAATTTGCCCGGCGCAATTCCGAAGCGGCCTTCACCGAACTGGTGCGGCGGCACCTCAACCTTGTCTATTCCGTCGCGCGGCGCTGCACCGGCAATGACGGCGACGCGCAGGACGTGACGCAGGCCGTCTTCATCATTCTCGCCCGCAAAGCCGCCGGCCTGCGCGAGCGCACCCTGCTTGCCGGCTGGCTCTATGAAACCACGCGGTTCGCCGCCGCCCGGCTGCTCCGCGCCAACGCCCGCCGCCACGCGCGCGAACAGGAGGCTTATATGCAATCCACCTTGAACGAAGCCGACAATTTCGCCGTTTGGGAAAAACTCTCACCGCATTTGGAAGATGCGATGGGGAAATTAAACGCCGCCGACCGCGCGCTGCTGGTGCTGCGTTTTTATGAAAACAAAAGCGGGCCGGAAGCGGCGGCGCTGCTGGGCATCCGCGAAGACGCGGCGCACAAGCGCGTGGCGCGCGCGATTGAAAAGCTGCGGAAATTTTTTGTGAAACGCGGCGTGACCCTTTCCGGCGCGGCGATTGTCGGCGCGGTCTCGGCCAATTCCGTTCAGGCCGCGCCGGTGGCGTTGGTCAAAACGATTTCTGTCGTTGCCGTGGCAAAAGGCGCGGCGGCGACAGCTACAACTTTAACCCTCGTAAAAGGAGCACTGAAAATTATGGCATGGACAAAAATGAAAACGGCAATTGTTGTCGGCACAGGAATTTTGCTCGCGGCAGGGACGACTACTGTGACCGTGAATGAAATCCAAAAACATGACAACAACCAATGGGATAATGGCGAAATTAGCCCAATGCCTTTGGAAAACGGGCCACATATCGTAAAAATTATTCCCGCAAAATTTCCAGACGACGGCTGGGCAAGCTTTGGTGACGGAAGGGAAAGAATTTACGGAACAGGACACACAGCCAAAGAACTTGTTCAGGTGGTTTATGCGTCGGAAAGATCACGAACCATTTTCCTGACGGCGCTTCCGCAGGGCACATTTGATTTTATCGCCAACCTGACTTCCGGCTCAAGCGAAGCCATGAAACAACTGATAAAAGAAAAATTTGGTGTGACGGGAAGATTTGCAATGGTAGAAACCAATGTTTTGCTTCTTATTATCAAAAATCCAACCGCTGACGGATTGAAACCAAGCATAAGCGGAACGTCGCCGCATTATATGAATGCTTTGGGGCATTGGGTCTTCACAAACAAACCAATTTCACTTTTGGCAGATATGCTTGAAGGACAGTTTAGAATTCCTATCATTGATCGGACAAGTTTGACCAACCATTATGATTTTAATTTCACATGGGACGCATATGGAAAGAAAGTTGGAAATCAATATCCCAACTATCCGAATCTCGAAGGATTGAAACAGGTTTTGCTGGATCAACTCGGCCTTGAACTTGTTCCCACCAATATGCCAATTGAAATGCTCGTCGTCGAAAAGGCGAAATAGATGCCGCTCCCACGGAGCTTGGGTTTATTTGGTTGTTTGTAACTACAAATATGCCGCGCCGATGACGCTAAAACAGAAACGCCCCGCGATTTTCCGCGAGGCGTTTTTTGTCCGGCGAAATAAATCTCGAACTAATTGGCTGCCGCCAGCCCGTTCTTGATTTCCACCGGCTGCGATTCAATTTTCACCGTCGCTGGCGTGAGTCCGTCGCGCGTGGCGGTCAGGGTGATTGTGCCGGGCGTGAGCGTGGAGCGGATGGCGACGCGGTTGATGCCGCATTCGGTGTCGAGGAATTTGTTGTTGGTCGTGTCCAGTTTGTCGC
>CAYYWB010000194.1:0-5110 GCA_964475285.1 uncultured Bifidobacteriaceae bacterium
CATAGCCAGCAGATTTACAGTCTGCCCCCGTTGGCCACTTGGGTAACCTACCAAAACCAAAAAATCAAGCGATAGACAAACCGGCAATTGGCAGTCGCTTCCGAAAGTCCCGCGACTGCTTCAATGCGTCAACAGCGGCGCGTATTATGCCCGCCTCCGTTACGGCGGCAAGATTATTCGCGACAACGAATTTCGCGCGCGGGGCATCGCAGGATGCCTGCCCGGCAATCCGCGCGCGGTTTTGCGCTGGCAAATTTCCCGGACGACTTTACATTGCGGGCGATGGCCAGGCCGCCTTTGATTCTCATTTCGCCCAGCATCGAAAAACGCGGGGTCGAGTTCCACGATTTGTCCGTCAGCCTTTCGGTCAAATACGATTTTGCCGTCACCCAGGCCGGCGGCATCCCCGTCACCGCGCCGGCGACGACCGACCGCGCGTTGCTCGCGGAAGTTGTCCGCCGCGCGGACGGCGTGCTGCTCACCGGCGGCGACGACATCAATCCGAATCTTTACGACCGCAACCTCCCGCGCGCCGTCCGCAAAACCGTCGGCATGACGCCCGACGGCGGCGGGCGGGATTTGCGCGAGTTGGTTTTGCTGGACGAAGTTTTCCGCCAGCGCAAGCCGCTGCTGGCCATTTGCCGCGGGCACCAGTTGCTGAACATTGCGCTCGGCGGCAAGCTGGTCGCGGACATCCGCCGCCAGGTGCCCGGCGCGCTGAACCATCAGCGCATGGACAAGGCGGGTGAAATTGTCCATGAAGCGCCATTGACAGCCGGTTCATTGCTCGCTAGAATAACCGGGCGGCGGGTGCTTGGCGTGAACAGCTCGCATCATCAGGCTGTTTTGAAGCCGGCGGAGCCGTTGCGGGCGGTGGCGCGGACACGCGACGGAATCGTGGAAGCGATGGAATGGAAACCGGAGGAAGCGCGGAAGATGCCGTTTTTGCTGGGCGTGCAATTTCATCCCGAACGGCTCACGGCGCGCCATCCGGAACATCGCGCGATTTTTTCGGGATTTGTCGCGGCCTGTGTGCGGGAGCGAAAAAATGAAAGCTAAAATTCTTATTGTGGACGACATGGCGGATTTTCGGATGGTTGTCCGGGAAGGCTTGAGGGGCGATTACGTTTTCGCCGAAGCCGAAAGCGGAGCCGCGTTGCAAAAAGTGTTTTCGCAGATTGAGCCGGACGTGGTGTTGCTGGACGTGAGACTTCAGGATGCCAACGGCCTTGATTTGCTTCCTCAAATCAAAAAACACTGGCCGGAATGCGAAGTCATCGTCGTCACCGGCGAGGCCGAAGAGGAGGAGGCGGCTCCCTGGGCCGTGAAGGCGATCAAAGGCGGCGCATTCAATTTCATCCACCGGACGCACGGATTTGACCTGCAAAAACTCGAGGCGGACATCAACAACGCGCTGGAGCACAAGCGCCAGAACGAGGAAGCCAGCACGCTGCGCCGGGCGCTGGAGACCATGAGCGGCGCGGCTTCGCCGGTTTTCCGCAGCGCGGCCATGCAGGAAATCGTCCGCACCGTCGAGCGCGTCGCGCCGAGCGACGTCACCCTGCTCATCACCGGCGAAAGCGGCACGGGCAAGGAAGTCATCGCCGACCTCATCCATGCCTTGAGTCCGCGCAGCAAAAACAAAATCATCAAGATCAACTGCGCCGCGCTGCCGCGCGAGCTGATTGAAAGCGAACTGTTCGGCTCGGTCAAGGGCGCCTACACCGGGGCGCATTCCGACCGCGAAGGCCTGTTCCGGCAAGCCGAGGGCGGCACGCTGCTGCTCGATGAAATTTCCGAGATGCCCGTGGACACGCAAAGCAAGCTGCTCCGTGTGTTGCAGGACCAGGTGGTCCGGCCCGTCGGCAGCAAGACCAGCCACCAGATGAACTGCCGCATCCTCGCCGCCACCAACCGCAAACCCGAGGAGGCCATCCGGGACGGCAAGCTGCGCGAGGATTTGTTCTACCGCATCAGCGCGGTTTCCGTTCATCTGCCGCCGCTGCGCGAGCGGCGCGACGACATCATGCCGCTGGCGAACGCCTTTTTGAAGCGCTTCGCCGCGCAGGCCAGCCGGAACATCCGCGGGTTCAAGGCCGACGCGGCGGACCGGCTCACCGCGTTTGACTGGCCGGGCAACGTCCGGCAGGTGCAAAACGAAATCCAGCGCGCGGTGCTCCTGTGCGAGGGCGGCGAAATTGCCGCCGCCGACCTTTCCATCACCAACGCCCCGGCCAGTGTCACCATGCCCGCTGGCGGGGAACTGGACACCAACTTCACGCTGCTGGAAGGCGTCGAGCGCAACGTCATCGTCCAGACGCTGAAGGCCGTCGAAGGCAACAAGCTGGAAGCCGCCAAGCGCCTCGGCATCGGCCGCCAGACGCTTTACAACAAAATCAAGGCTTACGGGATTGACGTGTGAACATGAGACAGGATCACTGCTGTCCGGTGTGGAGACACAGTGAACGCCGGTGATTTTGCGGGCCGGTTGATTGGGATGCCCCAAGACACACCGCTGCATTCCAGCCGTATTGCCGCTCGGCTTCGGTGGCCGGGTTTCGTCACGGTCAGGAAAATCGAGACGCCTGCTTCCGCTATGGACTCGGCTGATTCAATGAGATAAAAAGTGCAATGTGTTCTGCGCCATTCCAAATACATGAAAGGTTTTTCCTCCAATACCACCGGCCGCAGGGCAAGGGATGGCGCGCGGGCAAAAGCAACGGGTGGCGTTGAAAGATGGCTGCAGATCCTGACCGGTCACAGGTGGATATTGGGATTGTTCCTGTTGGTCGCCACAATGATTGCCTACCAGCCGGTGTGGCACGCCGGGTTTATCTGGGACGACGACGATTATGTGATCAACAATCCGACGCTGCGTTCTCTGGCTGGCTTGCGGCAAATTTGGTGCCACCCTGCCGCCACGCCACAGTATTATCCGCTCGTTCACACGTCGTTCTGGCTGGAATATCATCTTTGGGGATTGAATCCACCGGGCTACCACATCGTCAACGTGCTGCTGCATGCGCTTGCGGCGATTCTGCTGTGGCGCGTGCTGGCGCGGTTGCAGGTGCCGGGCGCGTGGTTTGCGGCGGGAATCTTTGCGCTGCATCCGGTCGCGGTGGAATCCGTCGCATGGGTGACGGAGCGGAAAAATGTTCTGGCCGCTGTCTTTTATTTCGCGGCGGCGCTGGCCTGGCTGCGAATGGCCGGGGAGGCAACGGATGGCGGGAGGCAAATCCGGGGTTCTCGTCGCTGGTATTTTCTTTCATTGGCCCTGTTTGTTGCCGCGCTGTTAAGCAAGACGGTTGCCTGTTCGCTGCCGGCGGCGATGCTGCTGGCAATCTGGTGGAAACGCGGACGCATTGCCGCGCGTGATGTCCGGCCATTGCTGCCTTTCTTCGCCGCGGGGATGGCGATGGGCCTGATGACGTCATGGCTGGAACGGATCCACGTCGGCGCCCAGGGGCCGGACTGGGCCTTCAGTTTTCCCGAACGCTGCCTGATTGCCGGGCGCGCGCTGTGGTTCTACGCGGGCAAACTGTTCTGGCCGGCGCACCTCACCTTCATTTATCCGCGCTGGCAAATCAATGCCGGCGTCTGGTGGCAATGGCTGTTTCCGGCGGCGGCGCTGGCGGTGGTGGCGGCGCTGTGGAGCCTGCGGCGGCGCATTGGCCGCGGGCCGTTGGCGGCGGTGTTGTTTTTTGGCGGCACACTCCTGCCGGCGCTGGGATTCACCAATGTTTATCCGATGCGCTACACGTTCGTCGCGGATCATTATCAATATCTGGCCGGCATCGGGCTGATGGTTTTGGCGGTGGCGGGAATCACGACGGCATCCGGGTTTTTGGGGAAGCGAAATTTGTTCCTCAAACCGGCGTTCTGCGGGGCGCTGTTGCTGACACTCGGCGCATTGGCCTGGAGCCAGTGCCGGATGTATGCGGACGTTGAAACACTCTGGCGGACAACCATTGCCCGGAATCCCGCCTGTTGGATGGCCTGCAACAATCTCGGCCTCTACTTCGAGAATAAAGGCCGGATTGATGATGCGATCAGCCAATACCAGGAATCCATCCGTCTCAAACCGGATAATGCCGGGGCCCACAATAATCTTGGGAACGCACTCAATAAAAAAGGCCGGATTGACGAGGCTGTCAGCGAATATCGGGAAGCTCTCCGCCTCAACCCGAACAATGTCGAGGCCCACAACAACCTCGGCGCCGCACTCCTCACGAAAGATCAGGTGGATGAGTCCATCCGCCAATTCGAGGAAGCCATCCGCTTGAAACCGGATGGTGCCGAGATTTGCTACAACCTCGGCAACGCATTCGGCAAGAAAGGCCAGACCGACGAGGCCATCAGCCAATACCAGAAAGCCATCCGCCTTCAACCGGATTACGCTGACGCCCGCATCAATCTCGCTCTCGCCCTCCTCAACAAAGGCCGGACTGACGAGGCCATCAGCCAATTTCAAGAAGCCATACGATTCAAACCGGACGATGCCGGAGCACATTACAACCTCGGCTTCGTCCTCCTCAACACAGGCCAGGCAGACAAGGCCATCAGCCAATTTCAGGAAGCCATCCGGCTCAAACCGGATGATGCCGGAGCACATTACAACCTCGGCAACGCGCTGGACAAGAAAGGCCGGACCGACGAGGCCATCAGCCAATATCAGGAAGCCATCCGCCTGGAACCGGATAACGCCGGGGCCCACAACAATCTCGGCAACGCCCTATTCACGAAAAATCAAATTGACGAGGCGATCAGCCAGTATCAGGAAGTCATCCGTTTGAAAGCGGATAACGCCGAGGTCCACAACAATCTCGGCCTCGCCCTCGGCAACAAAGGCCGGACCGACGAGGCGATCAGCCAGATTCAGGAAGCCCTCCGCCTCAAACCCGATTACGCCGAAGCCCACAACAACCTTGGCGCCATCTTCAGCAGGCAAAACCGGATTGACGAGGCGATAGGCCAGTTCCAGGAAGCCCTCCGGCTCAAGCCGGAATACGCCAACGCGCAAAACAACCTGGCGAAAGCCTTGGAGATGAAAAGCAAATAATACCACTTCTAGCAAGTAATTGCACTATTCTCCGTTACGGTAGCGTTTACC
>CAYYWB010000195.1:0-5107 GCA_964475285.1 uncultured Bifidobacteriaceae bacterium
TTTACTCACTAGAACCTGAATCTAGCGCGTCTGCCAATTCCGCCACGTGGGCAACCTGGATTTGCAATTTCGAGTGGCGCTCGCTCCAGGGAGCGCCGCATCCGCCATGACACGCTATCAGCAGAAACTCGTTTGGCAAAGTCAAAATTAACTGTAAAACGCAGGTTTGTGTCGCGCGCGTGTTTTTTTTCCATAAACTTTGCCCGCATGGCAAACCCGTTCATTCATTGGATTGAGGCCAAGGGGCCGTGGGCGCCGTGGCTGTTTCTGGCGGTGTTCCTCGCGTCGTCCTTCCTGATGCTCTGGCGGCTGGAGGTTTTGAGCGCGAAAGGTTTTGAAGGCACGGTGCTCGGCACGCTGGTGATGCCGTATTGCACGGGCATGGGCAACCTCATCTTCGCCTTCATCCTCGGCCGCAACGGCGGCTCCGGCGCGGACGTGATGACGAACTCGCTGGTCAACAACGTCACGAACATGACGCTGGTGCTGGGCCTGCCGGGGGTTTTCTGGCTGACCAAGGCGCTGCTGTCGAAGGGCAAGTCCGACGGGAAAAGTCCGGCCAGAAAGAAATCCGGCGCCGCCGTCAAGACGCAGCAGTTGAACCGGCTGGCGCTGCTGCTGACGCTGACGGCCATCCTGTTTTTCACCGGCGCGGTCTGGGCGATGGGGCGCAAGGGCCGGCTGACCTTTGATGACGGGCTGGTGCTGGTGGGGCTGTTTTTGTTCTGGCAATGCTTCCACATTTTCGAAGTCCTGAAATCGAACGTGCGCCAGGGAAAGTCGTTGAGCTGGACGCTGCCGTTTGACCTGGCGCTGCTCGCCGTCGGCGCGTATGGAATCTATGTCAGCACAGACTGGCTGGTGGCGTGGATTTCGCACATTCACACCGGATTCATCAGCGCGAAATATCTCGGCTGGTTGAGCGGCTGGCTGATGGTGCTGCCAAACGCGATGCTGGCGGTCTATTACAGTTGGCGCGGCCAGCCGGAAACGGTCTATGCCTCGCAGGTGGGCGATGCGCACGTCTCCATTCCGCTGTGCCTTGGCGTCTATGCGCTGTATCACACGATGGCCATGCCGCCGTTTTTCCATGTGGCGATGTTCATCCTGCTGGGCGCGACGCTGGTGCATTTCTTCTTCGTGGCGGTGCTGGGACGGCTGCCGCGGTTCGCCGGCTGGGCGCTGGTGGCGGCCTATGGATTCTTCCTGTGGAAGGGATTGCTGGGTTGAAAAATTGAAGACTTAAAAAGTAAGGGGTATTAGCGGCGGAAAAATAAACACTTCAACGCCTCACGATTCCCTGAAGAATTTCGTGTCGCCGCCGGCAACGGCGAGTGGACTGGCGCGGACTTGTTCACTCAATTCCGCGAACGGCACCTGCGCCGCGAGCCAGCGCGGATTTTGGGCGATCGTCTCCATGGATTCGCGGGTGTTGTTGCAAATCAGGTAAAGCGCCCGCCCCAGGACCATGAACGATTCAAAGCCCGTGCCGATGCCGTGCCGGGCAAATTCAAAATCGCCGACGCCGTAGTTCGCGTGGAGCAGGCCGGAGCGCAGCGCGCCGAGGTCCTTCGCAAAGTTGGCCAGGAAATCGTCGTTGCGCGGCCCGATGTAGGCCAGCACGCGCGCCCTGTTTTCGGCGAGCGAGACGATGGCCCATTCATCAAAGACAGTCTTTCCGTAGCGCGCGTCCATTTCTGTCGCGCACTTTTTGACCAGGCCAACGGATTCTTCCAGAGTCATGAGCAATTCCTTTGACCCGGCGAGCAAACCAGTTTTGCGCGGGGGAAACAAGCCAATAAATGTTGCTGCGCCGGAGCCGGCAAATTTGTAGGCTGCTCCCGCTTTTTCCGTTATGCCAGCCAGAAAGGAATCCACTGGAGCCACCGCAGAAATGACGGCCTGGCCGCGCAATGTATTCACCGTCCTGTTTTTTGCCCCCGGCGCGCTGGTGCTGGCGGGTTTGATTCATCCGGGCGGCAAGCAGGCCTGGCTGGAGGCCGTGCTTCTGTTGCTGGCGGTCGCGGGCACAATTTCCGCGCTGACGCGGCATCTGCCGCTGCAAAACATCCTGTTCGCGGCGTTCTTCATCGGGATTGCCGGCGGCGCGGCGGAATGGCTGGACTTGAAAACCGGCATTCCGTTCGGCCAGTTCACGCCGGGTGCCAACGCCGGGTCGGAGTTGTTCTCCGCGCTGCCGTGGGCCCTGCCGTTCGTCTGGGTCGTGGCAATTTTGAACTCGCGCGGTGTCGCGCGGCTCGTCCTGCGGCCGTGGCGTAAAAATCACGGCTACGGCTTCTGGCTCATCGGCGTGACGGCGGTGCTGACGGCGCTGTTCGACTTCGCGCTCGAACCGTTTGCGTCGCGCGTGAACCATTTCTGGTTTTGGCTGCCGGCGAAATTTCCGCTGTCGTGGCAGGGCGTGCCGCTGGCGAATTTCCTCGGCTGGCTGGTCGTGACGCTGCTGATTCTGGCGTTCGTCACGCCGATCCTCATCAACAAGCAGCCGCACAAAAAACTGCCGCCGGATTTTCACCCGCTCGCGGTCTGGCTCGGCGGGATTCTGCTGTTTGGCGCAGCCGCCGCGCTGAACCGGTTTTGGACGGCGGCGGCGGCGGACGCAGCCATCGGAATTGTCACGGCGGTTTTTGCAATCCGCGGCGCGCGATGGTGAAATTGTTTTTGAAAGTGTTGCGCGTGAAAATTCCAAGACAGGATGCAATCTAGTGATAAAAAGGGTCGTCGGCAGGTAGTAGATGCATATATACAGTCCGCACGACAATGTTATTTTCCAATTGAAAACTGACGTAGGACACATTCGTCGTGCCAGGAAGCGTGCATTTGAAGACGGCATAAGCTGGCCGATTTCTGTTCGTTATTAACTTATAATTATTGCCCAAAACCGCAACAGCTTTTGAAAATGTTGTTCCCAAGGGAACGAGGGCTAAAACCTGCGCATCTTGCTTCTTCATCTTTTCGATACTTTCTTTAGGAAACTGTGGAAGGTTGTTGATACAGTAATAGCTTGTTTGAACCTTCGGACGTGAAACTATAAACGTGCCAATCCCTCCGATTGCAGCAATCGTCACGACTACAAAAATAAAGCTTTTTGTCATTTACGAAACTTATTTCAAATTTCCCCGCCCGTCAAATCCGCGTTTTCCTTGCGTCTTGAAATTTTCAGCCGCGCCACGCGCGGACCGTCCATTTCCTCCACGCGCAATTCAAAGCCGCCGACCGTCAGCGTGTCGCCGGCCTTCGGAAATCCGCCCAGCTCCTGCGTGACCCAGCCGCTCGCGGTCGCCACGCTTTCGTCGTGTTGCACCGCGCCGATGATTTGTTCCAGTTCATGCAGCGGCAGCGTGCCGGCGACTTCCCAGGAATTTTCGTTGCGCCGGATGAATTGCGTTTCCTCCTGGTCGAATTCGTCCTGAATCTGGCCGACGAGCGCCTCCAGCACGTTTTCGAGTGTGATAATGCCGAGCGTGCCGCCGTATTCGTCCACGATCACGGCAAAGTGCAGCCGGCGTTCGAGAAACAGCCGCAGCAGATTTTCCAGCCGCGCCGTGGCCGGCACATAAATCAACGGACGCGCGACTGGCAGCAAATCCGCCGCCGTCCGCGCCTTGTCGCGCAGCGCGAAAAGATCCTTGATGTGGACGACGCCGCGCGTTTTGTCCAAATCGCCGTCCTCGCAAACCGGGAAACGTGAATAACGCGTTTTTTCCGCGAGAACCAGACAGGCCGCCATCGTCGCGCCGGTGTTGAACGCGACGATTTCCTGGCGCGGGCGCATGACTTCGCGCGCGACGCGGTGGCGCAAATCCAGCGCGTTCAAAATCAGGTTGCGTCCGGCGGCCGTGCCGTCCTGCGGCACCGCCGCGAGCACGAGGCGCAGTTCCTCCTCCGTTTGCGCGCGGTCGGCGACCGCGTCCGGCTCGATGCCGATGCGTTTCAACAGCCAGCGCGCGGCGAGGTTCAGCAGCCGGTTGAACGGATAAAACGCCAGGTAAAACCAGCGCAGTGGAATGGCCGTGGCCAGCGCCACGGGCAGCGGATTTTGAATTGTCAGCCATTTCGGCGCGAGCTCGCCCGCCACGACGCTCAAAAACGTCAGGACGCTGAAACCGACGATGACGGAAACGGTGGTTACCACCGTCTCTGAATTGACCCCAAGGAAATGGAGCGCCGGCGCCAGCAGCGATGCGAAGACCGGCTCGCCCAGATAACCAAGGCCGAGGCTGGCCATCGTGATGCCGAGCTGCGTCGCGCTCAAATACGAATTCAGATGCCGGACTATGTGCCGCGCCATTTGCGCGCGCCGCCAGCCTTTCGCGACGAGCATGTCGAGCTGCGTTTCGCGGATGCGGACCAGCGCGAATTCGGCGGCGACAAAAAATCCGTTCAGCAGCACCAGCGCGAGCACGGCCAGCACCTTGAGCACGATTAAAATGGCAGCGTCCAGGTTCATGGCCGAATGACTAATGACGAAACCATAATGACCAAAGAATGACGAAGCTCGAATGACGAATGGCAATCCGGGCGCCGAAATTCCATTCGGCATTCAACATTCGTCATTGGAAATTCTCTAGTCATCAGGTTTTGGGAATTAGTCATTTTCTCTACAATTTCATCTCTCCAAACATCACCTTCAAAATGTCCTCCAGGCTCACCACGCCTGTTTCCGCGCCGTCGCGCGCCAGCACGATGGCCAGCCGGTGGCCGGCGCGCTGCATCAGGCGCAACGCGACCTCCAGCCGCATGTTTTCATTCACAAAGAGCGCGGGCGTCATGTGCGCGGCGGCGGGCTTTTGCAAATCCAAATCATCGCGAAACAGCAGCGGGCCGAGCGCGAGCAGACCGGCGATGCGCGGACGGCCGTCGCGGGTTTCGCGGACCGGCAGGCGCCATAACCGGCGTTCGCGCCCCAGCCGGAACGCGTCGCCGAGCGGCGTCTGCGCCTCGACTATCACGGCTTGCGCGAGCGGTTTGGCGATTTGCTGGACTGTGATGTTTTGCAGGTCGAGAACGCGGTTGATCATCGCGCGCTCATCGCTGGTGAGCGATTGCGCGGATTCCTGCATGACCGAGCGCATTTCCTCGCGGC
>CAYYWB010000196.1:0-5053 GCA_964475285.1 uncultured Bifidobacteriaceae bacterium
AGCAGCGGATTGCGGAACGCCTCCAGAAACATTTTGCCGATGAGCTGGTGCATCAATTTGCCGCCGCCGCCGTGCGCGAGCAAAACGTGCGGATATTGCGAAATCGGGACCGGACAAGCCGCGTTGAAATCCAGCGTTTTCATTCTAATTATTTTTGAACCACGAAATACACGAACCACACGAAAAGAAATTGCGGAAAAATTCTGAACTGTTTCCGGCCTGGAATTCCGTTTGCTTCATCGGTGTTTCCTTTCGTGTTTTTAGTGTGTTTCGTGGTTTAACCAAACGAATTTACCGCCGATACCGGTAATACGCCGCGCAGGCGCCTTCGCTCGAAACCATCGGCGCGCCGAATGGATGCTCCGGCGTGCATTTCACGCCGAAGGCCGGGCATTCGTGTGGTTTGATTTGACCCTGCAAAACCAGGCCGCTCATGCACTCGGCGGATTCCTCGACGCGGGTTTCGGCGACGCCGAATTTTTTCTCCGCGTCAAACGCGGCATATTCATCGTTCAAGCCCAGCCCGCTTTGTGGAATTTCCCCGATGCCGCGCCATTTGCGGGGCACGAATTTGAAAATCTTTTTGATCAGCTCCTGCGCCGGCTGGTTGCCCTCGCGGCGCACGGCGCGTGCATACTGGTTTTCCACTTCGGCGCGACCGGATTCGAGTTGCTGCACCGTCATCAGCACGCCCTGCAAAATGTCCAGCGGCTCGAAGCCGGTGACGACAATCGGCACGTGGTATTTCGCCGCGAGCGGAAAATATTCCTCAAATCCCATCACCGCGCAAACATGGCCGGCGGCGAGAAATCCCTGAACCTGGCAGTTCGGCGACGACATCAACGCCTCGATGGCCGGCGGCACGAGCACGTGCGAGATGAGCATTGAAATATTCGCCAATTTTTTCTGCGCGGCCTGATAAACCGCCATGGCCGTCGCGGGAGCGGTGGTCTCAAAACCGACGCCGAAGAAAACGACCTCCTTTGCCGGATTTAACTCGGCGAGTTTCACCGCGTCGAGCGGCGAATAAATCATCCGCACGTCGCCGCCCTTGGCTTTGACGGAAAGCAAATCCGTCGAGCTGCCCGGCACGCGGAGCATGTCGCCGAACGAGGTGAAAATGACGCCGGGCCGCGCGGCGATTTCAAGCGCCTTGTCAATCATCTCCAGCGGCGTCACGCACACCGGGCAGCCCGGTCCGTGAATGAGCGTGATTTCCTTCGGCAGCAATTCGTCAATGCCGAACTTGACGATGGCGTGCGTTTGTCCGCCGCAAACCTCCATGATTTTCCATGGCCGCGTCGTGACCCGGTGAAGTTCGCGCGCAAATTGCTCCGCCAGCCCGGCGTCGCGGTATTCGTCCAGAAATTTCATAGTGGCACAGGCGTCTCGCCTGTAAGTCTCCGCGGCCTGTTCTTTTTTGAAACGCACAGGCGGGACGCCCGTGCCACTACCGGCCCGGTTTTCACGGCGACGCCTCCTCCAGTTCGCCCAACTCTTCAATCTGTTTCAGATATTCAAAAACCTTTTTTGCCTCGTCCTCGTCCACCCGGCTCAAGGCAAAACCGACATGAACGATGACGTAATCGCCGACCTTCGCCTCCGGCACATAGGCGAGGCAGGCCTCCTTGAAGATGCCGCCGAAATTGATTTTGCCCATCCGCGACAACGGATCGTCGCCGGTGATGCTTTCAATTTTTCCTGGAATGGCCAGACACATCGGATTTTTGATTTACGATTTACGATTTACGATTTGCTGATCCCGCAACGCGGCGACAACCTGCCCCAGCGCGATTCCGCCATCGTTTGGCGGCACGCGCTGATGCCAATACGGCTGGAAGCCTTCCGCCTGCAGCAGCCGCACCGTCCGTTCCGTCAAATAACGGTTTTGAAAACAGCCGCCGCTCAACACCACGCGTTGCCCGCCGGTTTTTTTTGACACCGTCGCCACGGCTTCGGCCAGCGCATTATGAAACTTCGCCGATATTCTGCCAATGGCAACGCCCTTTTGCACGTCCGATAAAACCGCCTCAACCAGCGGCGACCAATCGAGCACGAATGCGGAGTGCGGAGTGCGGAGCGCGGAATTCCGAGTTGTGGTGGGGCGGGCGTCCCCGCGAGCCACGATGCGCATTTCGTAACATTCGTCCATCTCGATTCCGTCCAGCGCGAATTCCAATTCCATCGCGGCCTGGCCTTCAAAGCGCATTTGCTGGCGGAGATTGATGAGCGAGGCCACGGCGTCGAACAGGCGGCCCATGCTCGACGTGACCGGCGAATTCAAATTCTTCGCGAGCATTGTTTTCAAGGCGGCCAGTTCCGTTTTTGTGAAGGCGGCGACCGGCGGCAAATCTTTCCGCGCGAAAACCGCGTCGCCGGACATTTCGTGAAGCAAACCGAGCGCGACACGACGCGGTTCCTTCACCGCCGCATCGCCGCCGGGCAATCGAAATGGGCGCAGGTGCGCGACACGTTCGACATTTTTGTCCGTGACCAGGAAAAATTCCCCGCCCCAAATCGTGCCGTCCAGACCGTAGCCGGTGCCGTCCCAAGATACGCCCAGCGCGGGCGGCTCGATTTCATTTTCCGCCATGCAGGACAAAACGTGCGCGATGTGGTGCTGGACTTGCACAATCTGCGGAGCGCCGGTCTCCACCCCGACGCGTTGGTTGCGTGAATTTTCAGGAGCACGCCGGGCCGGAGACCGGCGCTCCAAGGCAAACTTGGTCGAGAGATAATCCGGGTGCAAATCGGCGGCGATGATTTCCGGTTTGGCGTCGTAAAGCTTTTCAAAATCGGCGATGACGCGGCGGAAGGCGTTGTTCGCCGGCTCCGTTTCCAAATCGCCGATGTGCTGGCTGATGAAAACCTGATTTCCGATGGACAGCGCGACGGAATTTTTCAAATGCGCGCCGACGGCCAGAATAATTTCGGATTTCGGATTTCGGATTTCGGATTGAACATCCGCCGGGCCTGATTTGTGAATCCGCATTCCGCATTCCGCATTCCGCAATTGAATTGGCAGCGGCGCGTAGCCGCGCGCGCGGCGCAAGACCATTTCGCGGTCAAGCATTATGCGAACGATGGAATCATCCACGTGCCGGACGATGGGCCGGTTGTGGACGAGAAAAACATCCGCGATGCCGCCGAGCCGTTCCAGCGCCTCGCGTTCGTCGGTGCAAATCGGCTCGTCGCTCAAATTGCCGCTGGTGGCGACGACGGGAAACCCCAGTTCCGCCATCAGCAAATGATGCGGCGGGTTTGACGGCAGCATCGCGCCGAGATTGGTATTTCCCGGCGCGACGCCATCGGCAATTTGAAATTTGAGATTTGAAATTTGAGATTGACCGCGGCGGCGCAACAAGACAATCGGCGCTTCGGGCGAGCGCAGCAGCCGTTCTTCCAGCGGCGAGACTTCACATACCTTCTTCACGCTTTCCAGCGTCGGAAACATCAGGGCAAACGGTTTTTCTTCGCGATGCTTCCGTTCGCGGAGGTGTTTGACGGCGGCTTCGTTCCACGCGTCCACCATCAAATGAAATCCGCCAATGCCCTTGACGGCGACAATTTGGCCGCGGCGGATGGCTTCGACGGCGGCGAGCAAGGCTTCGTGGCTGCGCTCGGCAGAGCGCGACTGACTTTGCGCCTCGGAAAAATCGGCGTTCTGCCGAACGCCGCTACGCCATAATTCCAATCGCGGTCCGCAAATGGGACACGCATTCGGCTGCGCGTGAAAGCGCCGGTTGCGCGGGTCGTCGAATTCGGCCTGGCACGCCGGGCACATCGCGAATTGCCTCATCGAAGTGTTCGCGCGATCGTAAGGCAGCGATTCAATGATGCTGAAGCGCGGGCCGCAATTGGTGCAATTGGTAAACGGATAACGGTGCCGCCGATTTTTGGGATCAAAAATCTCGCGCAGGCAGTCGGGGCAGGTGGCAATATCCGGCATCACCAGCGCGGTTTTGCCGCCGCCGGTTTCGCTCTCGCGGATTTCAAATTTCTTGAAGCCGGCGGAATCCAGCCACGAGGATTCCAGACTTTGGATGAAGCTGCGCGGCGGTTTTTCAGTTTCGAGCTGGAGCAGAAATTTTTCGAGCGCGGAGCGCGGGCCTTCGACTTCGATGAAAACGCCCTGCGGAGAATTGTTGACCCAGCCGGCGAGTTTTAATTCCTCCGCCAGCCGGAAAACGAACGGCCGGAAGCCGACACCCTGCACCGCGCCGCGAACAGCGATTTTCAGCCGGGCGCAATCGGGGTCCGCTTGACTGCGATTCATGCTCGAATTCTGCCCGAACCGGCGGTAAAATAAAAGCTGCGGTTGGATTTACAGTCCACCGCGGATGATGCATGAAGTTTCGATCATGGAAAGCGCGGTGCGGATGGCGGTGAAAGCCGCGAAATCGGCGGGCGCGAGCCGCGTGCTGGCGCTGCGCCTGCGCGTGGGCACATTGAGCGGCGTGGTGCCGGAGGCGCTGTGGTTTGCGTTCGATGTCGTCTGCCGCGATACCATTGCCGAGGGCGCGACGCTGGAAATGGTGTCCGTCCCCGCCGCCGGCTGGTGCCCGGTTTGCCGTGCTGAATTTGAATGCGCGGATTTCATCAGTGAATGTCCCCGCTGCCACAATCCCAACGGCGAGTTGCGGCGCGGGCGCGAACTGGAAATCGCCTCGGTGGAGGTGGATTGAGCAAATTGTATAACCACGAAACACACGAAATAACACGAAAGAAAAAATCCCGGTCGTGAATTGCGCGCCTTCACCAAAACCTTTTCGTGTATTTTGTGTGTTTCGTGGTTAATCTGAATTTATGTGCAAAGAATGCGGATGCGGTCTCGGCGGCGGCGATGTGAAAATCGGCGGCCATTCCCACGAACACGGGCACTCGCACGGCGGCAAAACGCTGAACCTTAACCTCTCGCTGCTCGAGAAAAACGCCCGGCTGGCCGAACAAAACCGGAGCTTTTTCCGCGCCAAAAAATTGCTGGTGCTCAACGTGGTGTCCTCGCCGGGTTCGGGCAAAACCACCTTCATCCGCGAAACGGCGGCGAAGCTCG
>CAYYWB010000197.1:0-5004 GCA_964475285.1 uncultured Bifidobacteriaceae bacterium
CCGGCAGCGCCGGTGATGGCCACGCGAATAGGTGCTTTGCTCATAATTAAAATGGGCTGCGATTATAGTTGCCGGGGACGCCGCCAGCAAGCGCGGAACTTGCGGCAGATTTGTCTTGGAAAAATTTTCATTCGGCCCAAAATGAAGCCGTTCTTTGAAACGGCGGAAGTTGTTCCGCCAACAATGCAGTCAAATGTCTGGGAACCCGGTGTGAATCCGGGGCGGTTGCGCCACTGTAACGGCTACAAATTCCAAAGCCACCGGCAGCGGGAAGGCGGAATGAGGTTTGAGGCCGAAGTCAGGATACCGGTTTGGCTGCGCTCGTCGGCTCCGAGCGTCTCGGAGCGCTTCTCCGCAAAGAGAAGGATGAGGCCGGTCCGCCGGACTGTTTCCGGCGGAACTCGTCGAATGCCTTCATTCCCCGTTTTGCGGAATTGAAGGCGTTTTTTTTGTAGCGGCGCTCTGTGAGCGTCGCAGTTTCGGCGGTCACAGACCGCCGCTACAACTTCTCCTTCGTTCCGCGCTGGTCTCTCAACCAAAACCGTTCTGCGAATTTTTATTCACGGAACAAAATTGAAAGGCCAGTCCATGAAGAAAATTGTTTCCGGTGTGTTCACCGGCCTGTTTGTCCTGCCCGCGCTGCTTTGCGCCTCGGACACCAACGATGTCGCCGCCAGCGCAGGTTCCCCCACCAACCAGATCACCACGCTGCCGGAAATGACCATCACCGGCACGCGCATCTCCACGGTGCCGGAAAACACGTCGAGTTCGGTGACGGTCATCACCAGCGACGAAATTGCCCGGAGCCAGCAGCCATTTGTCGCCGATATTTTGCGCGGCGTGCCGGGCGTGGATGTCGCCACCACCGGCCAGCCGGGATCGCAAACCCAGGTTTTCCTGCGCGGCGCAAGCCCCGATGGCACGCTGGTGCTGGTGGACGGAATTCCCGTCAACAACGCCTTCAACAACGGCTTTGATTTCAGCACGCTACCGGTCAACAACATCGAGCGTATCGAAATCCTGCGCGGCCCGCAAAGCACGCTCTACGGTTCCGAGGCGATGGGCGGCGTCATCAACATCGTCACGAAAACCGGCGGCGGCCCGCCCACCGGCTCGGTCCAGACCGAATACGGCTCGTTCAACAGCCTGCTCACGCGCGGAACTTTCGCGGCAAGTGAAGGCAAATTTTCATTTTCCGCCGACGGCAGTTTTCATTCCACCGCCAACGACCGGATGAACAGCGCCTACCAAGGCATCAACTTTTCCGGTCACATGGGCTATCAATTCAACGACTGGCTCAAAGCCGGCCTGCTGGCCACCTATATGAAATCCGAGGACGGTTCACCGAACGATATTTTTACCGACGATCCGACCGCCAGTTTGGAGAATGAAAACTATCTCGCCGGCCTGACGCTCGAAGCGGATCCTGCCCCGTGGTGGAACGCAAGACTAACCCTGTCGCATTCGCATGAACGTGGAGATTACAGTCAACCGGCAAATGCGGAGAATTTTGACACCGCTGACTTTTCGCAAACCATCGCCCAGCGCAACCGCGCCGATTTTCAGAATATTTTCACGCTCAACGAGCAGAACAAAATCCTGGTCGGCGGAACTTTTGAAGATGACTCGGCGGATTATTCAGATTACGGCACTTATGGCCCGTCTGTTTTGGCCAATACGATTGGCACCCGGTCCGCCTTCGCGCGATACGATTTCACGCCGGTCAAGCGGATGACGCTCACCGCCGGCGGGCGCGTGGACGATTCGAGCGCCTTCGGCACGCACGCGACGTATCAATTTGGCGGCCGGTTTACCGCGCCCGACACGGAAACCATCTTCCGCGCCAATGCCGGCACCGCCTTTCGCGCGCCGAGCATTTCCGACCTTTATTACCCCGGCTTCAGCAATCCGAACCTCAAGCCGGAGGAGAGTTTCGGCTGGGACGCCGGTTTCGAGCAGCCGTTGCTGGATGGGAAACTCCACTTCGGCTCGACTTTTTTCCACGACGACTTCGACAACCTGATTCAATTTTCGGGTGTTACGTTTGCGCCGGAAAACATCGGCCGCGCGCGGACGCTGGGGCTGGAAAACTTCGTTAGCTGGACGCCGGCGACCAATTTCACCGTCCGCGCTGCCTACACCTGGCTCGACACGAAGGATCTCGACGCTGGCGGTCCGTTGGTCCGCCGCCCGCGCAGCAGCGGCAGCCTGGATTGGGACTGGAAAATCTGCCCCCGGCTTGAGGCCACCGCCCATGCGGTGTTCACCGGCGGCAGGACGGACAATAATTACGACGACTCCACCCAGCCTCCGGTCGTCAACCTGTCCGGATACACCAAGGTGGACTTGGGATTGAGCTACCGCGTGTCAAAAAACTTTTTCATTTATGGCCGCGTGGAAAACCTGCTCGACGAACAATACCAGGAAGCCTACGGGTTCCCGGCGCTGGGACGGTTCGTTGCCGCCGGCGTGATTGCGCGGTTTTAATCGTGCCTTCGCACGAGAAATAATTTCCAGATCAGCACAAACGCGGTCGCGAAATCCTGCGGGCGCTCGGCAATCCAACTCGAAACTTTTTCCGGCGCGAACCAGCCGCCGGTTTCAATTTCGTCGGGATGCAACTGGAACGGCCCGTCGCTTTCGCAGTGGTAAATCCACACAAATTCCGCGTCCGTTTCGGCGCAGGCGTCAATCTTGAACAATTTTTCCAATTCGGAGGGACGAGTTCCACGAGTCCCTGAAGTCAAATCCAATCCGATTTCCTCGCGCAATTCGCGAACCGCCGTTTCATCGTAATTTTCACCGGAATCCACGTGACCGGAGCAGGACGAATCCCAGACGCCCGGCTGCCGGTCCTTTTTCATCGAACGCTTCTGCAGGAAAATCTCGCCGCGCGAATTGAAAACCAGAACGTGAACCGCGCGATGCAGCAGCCCGCGCGCATGAACCTCGCTGCGCGGCTTCCGGTCAATCACCTCGTCACGCTCGTTGACGATGTCAAAAATTTCTTCGGGCATAAAATTAAAATCTACTGCGATGAATTTGTCGGACACCAATCATTGCAGCCTACTATGACTTCAATTCTATTAGTCTGAAGTAAGGTTGTAAAAGAATCGCAATGATTCGCACCACAAATAAAAACGACAGGCCAAATGTTGAGGACACATATTTGTTCAAACCAATAACGCTCCTTCTTTTCAAAAGATTTGCGAATTTCAGCTTCAATTCGTTGCTCCTCCCAATCTTCATAAAAACCTTTTAACTTTATGTCATTTGGCCCCTGAATTCCGAGTTGCGCTCGTAATTCTAACGATGGTTCAGATAACATTACTGTGTTTCATCCGTGGCTAAAAAGAATTTTCGTCAACGCCACGAATTGTTCCAAGCTCAATTTCTCCGCACGTTCTTGCGGCGAGATTTTTAATTCGGCAAAGGCGGCCGCCAGTTTGTCCACCGCCCAATCCTGTTTCAACAATTTCAACATCATTTTGCGCCGCTGCGAGAACGCGCGTTTCACGATTTTGACAAAGCTCGCACGCAGAATTTCCGGCAAAAGCGGCTGCTCGCGCCGATTCAAAACTACGCACGCCGAATCCACATCCGGAGCGGGGAAAAAGCAATCCGCCGGGATTTTGAAAATGCTTTGCGGCTCGAAATCCAATTGCACCAGCAAGGTCAAAATGCCGTAATCGTCGTCGTCCGCCTGCGCCATCAGTCGTTTAGCAACTTCCATTTGCAGCGTGGCGACAATGCGCTTCGGCGCGCGATTACCGCACGCCAGTTCCACCAAAATCGGCGAAGCGACGGAATAAGGCAGATTGGCGACAAGCTTCCAATCGCTCCAATCACGCGGCTCGCGTTTGAGAAATTCCAGCGCGTCGGCGTGGAGCAAATCAAATTTCGGAGGGACGAGCTCCGCGAATCCCTGACTGTGGTTTGGTTTGATTTGGTTTGGGACTCGTGGAACTCGTCCCTCCGAATCAAAGAACCGTTCGCGCAAAAAATCCACGAGCCGCGCGTCTTTTTCAATCGCCAGCACTTCGCCGGCTTTTTCCAGCAGCAATTTCGTGAGCGGGCCGAGTCCCGGCCCGATTTCCAGAACTTTGTCGATTTTCGACAGTTCAGCGACTTCGACAATCCGGCGCAACTGGTTCGCGTCGTGCAGAAAATTCTGGCCGAGGGATTTGGTGAGTTGGATGTCCCGCGCCAGCAACACCTCGCGCATTTCGGTCAGTTTCATCGGGGAAAATTAGACACGGATTTCACGGATTAACACAGATTAAAAATTACATCCGTGAAAATCCGTGAAATCCGTGTCCAAAAATCTGCGTTCATCCGTGTCCATTCGTGGTTAAAACCTCTTTCAGCGCGGCGACGGCCTTTGCCAGTTGCGCCCTGGTGATGGTGAGCGGCGGCGTGAGGCTGATGACGTTGCCGTGTTCGCCTTCCGGCAGGAAAATATATCCGCGCCGCAAGAGAGCTTTGATTGCGGCGAACGTTTCGGCACTGGCGGGCGAGACGTCGTGGCGGCGCAGTTCCATGCCGGCCATCAGGCCGAGGCCGCGGGCGTGAATTTCAAATTTCAAATTTGAGATTTCAGATTGGAACGATTGCAATTTCGCGAGCAAGAATTCGCCAAGTTGCGCGCTGCGTTCGGGCAGTTCCAGCCTTTCAATTTCCGCGATTTGCGCCAGCGCCATCGCACAGCCGACGGGGTGGCCGAGGAACGTGCTGGTGTGAATGGCCTCGCCACGCGACGCCGGCCACGCGGCGTCCATCAAATCTGCGCGACCGACGCAGGCGGAAAGCGGGAATCCGCCGGTGAGCGCCTTGCCGAGACAAATCAAATCGGGGATGGTAGTGGCACAGGCATCCTGCCTGTGTGTTTCTGCTTTTTCAGGACTCACAGGCGAGACGCCTGTGCCACTACCATGCTCACAGGCGAACCATTTTCCGGTGCGTCCGAAGCCGGTGTAAATTTCGTCAAGGATCAAAAGTGCGCCG
>CAYYWB010000198.1:0-4970 GCA_964475285.1 uncultured Bifidobacteriaceae bacterium
CCAGGTAAACGCTACCGTAACGGAGAATAGTGCAATTACTTGCTAGAAGTGGTATCAGTCGTTATTCCTTACATTGATCCTGACTTTACAATCAATCATCTGAAGGAGGCCGTGGTTCTCGGTTATTTCTATCCAATTCTGACCGGCGTTCTCACCGTCACGGTTGAGACGCCGACGGAAAAGGTTGAGATAAACGCCGAATCCATCGTGGACGTGGCGCTTGGGCTTGAAGGCAATCTTGGAAAAGAACTCCTGCCTGTAATTGATTTGGCAGAGTGGGCGGCGTTTCGCCCAAGCCAGGATTTCATCAAACTTAAACCATGCAACCTTGAATGCCCTGAATGGTCGGATGATCTCATCCCAACAGAACAGCTCAAACCAATGCTGGAAAAGCTAAAACGTGGTGAGAGACTCGCCGTGCGAGCCAGTCTAAATGTGCGCGAAAAAGGAAAACCGTCACGCGCTTCTCACTTTGATGTTTTTCTGCGGCAGGACGGTTTCGACAGTGGTCGCCCCGTGTTCATACGCGAAGGCATCATCATTTCAGATGTGCGCGGCACGCGGGCACGCGGAATTCGTTCTTTGGTTGTGATTGACAATAAGCCCATCGCATCTTTGCTCGGCGATTCCGAAAATCCGGCACATACACAATGGCAAAAAGATTCCTCTAATTTCAGAGGCAAATACTACTATGGCCCGGATTACATAGACTTCGTGACAAAGATCGTCGCTCGGCTGGTTCAAGCTTTGAGCGCACAAGAACAGGAGGAGGATTGGGACTCCTGCTTTCATCTCGCTCGTTTATCCAGCCATCTTCAAAGAAATTATTACACGTGTTCTGCTCGTGGACAAACACGATGATGATAGCAACCCCAACGAGTGGAGATCACAATGGGTCAGATTTGCTTTGCTATCAGCAGGGATTGGCGAATTGCCGTCACCCGATGATATGGATGGACGCAGCGACTGGATCGAAAAGGCCGTCGCAGGATTTGCAATGCGCATTCAGACGCGCGCCAAGTTTGCTGAATTTTGGAAGGAGGGTGCATGAAATTGCGAAGATTGACACCGGCTGGAATTACCAAGTTCCATGAGTATCTTGATTTGCTGGAAACAGAACCCACGCGGCTTGCGCCAACATGGGTTTTGGAGTCGCCGGACACGTCTGAACCGCTTGGTAGTCAGATCGAAATCGAAAAGAAAGTTTTTGGGACACGTTTCGCTGCCGCCGCCTATTTGGACAAAGTGCTGGCTCAGACCGGAATAAGCGAGGTTGAAAAAGATACTGGGCTTTGGTCTTGGCTTGTGCTTTTCTATTTTGACGAAGTTTGTCCTGCTGATTCCAGCAAAGAACGAAACCCGGGAGAACGCGCTCGTTACATTCCAGATGTTGGGAACTTTCAGCGCTACTATCGGCACCTGCTCGCTGGGCCTGTTCGTATTTACCGCGCGCACAAAACGAAACCAGAACGTGCATTGGCAGTCTTGTGCCAACCACTAAACAAACCTGGTGACATTGTTGAACAACTCGCCTCACGGCAGGAATTGGTAACGAACGCCGCCGTCATGGAAGTTGCGACGCAACTTTATGTTGATCCCGATACTAAACGCCCCAAACCCGGCTCGCAGACGAAGAACGCTGGAGCAGTAAGACGGCTTGCAGACGTGCTGAACCAGTTTGACGTAACTTGGGACCTTTACGCTATGGTTGCGAAGGAACTTGGGGGGATTCTTCCAAAAGAGTTTGAACATTTCGGAGCAGCGCCAGATTGAGATCACGGTTAAACTGGCGGGAATTGCAGTTCAGCGATAGCATCGCCCGGCGATGCCAATTCCGGTAATAGATTTGTTCGCGGGACCAGGCGGTTTGGGCGAAGGATTTTCTTCGTTGCCCAATGACGCCGGCGAACGGGCCTTCAAAATCAAACTCTCCATTGAAATGGACGAGCAGGCTCACCGCACTTTGGAATTGCGCGCATTTTTTCGGGAATTTCCCGTCGGTGAAGTGCCGCAGGATTATTATGATTATCTCGCGCGGAAAATCAGCCGGGAGGAGCTTTATTTGCGACATCCACAACAAGCGGAACTTGCCTGGCAGGAAGCGTGGCACGCAGAACTCGGCGGAAAACAAACACCCAACGCCGAGGTTGACGAGCGGATTGGAGTGGCTTTGGGAAACCGGCAGAATTGGGTTTTAATTGGCGGGCCGCCGTGTCAGGCATATTCGCTGGTCGGACGTTCGCGCGTCATCGGTGGTGAGGGGCTTCAAAAGTATGAAAATGATCCGCGGCATGACCTTTATAAACATTATCTCCGTATTCTCGCTGTGCACCAGCCACCGGTTTTCGTGATGGAAAACGTCAAGGGTTTGTTGTCGGCAAAAGTGAAGCAGGAGCGGATTTTTGACCGGATTCTGGCTGACTTGAAATATCCCTCGGGGGCATTGCCGGGAATACACAGCGCTGACCGGGTCCAATACAATCTTTATCCGCTTTTGGCTGACCGTGGAGATTTGCTGGGAGGATTTGAGCCGGAAGATTTTATTTTGCACACGGAAGACCACGGCGTTCCACAGGCGCGGCATCGCATCATCATTCTTGGTGTGCGATCTGACATCCGGCGACAGCCGGGCGCTCTCGCCAAAGAAAATCCGGTCACGGTCGAACAAGCCATCGGCGACCTGCCGGTTTTACGGAGCGGACTTTCAAAAAAGGAAGATTCCCCGGAGGCATGGAGACAGGCGGTTCGTGAAATCACCGGTGCGGCATGGCTGGAAAATCATGAACTTGGGGGAGCCATCACGAGCGCAGTCCGCCGGGTCGGGGCAAACTTGGTTCGCGGCGGCGAATTTGTGCCGGGAGCAACCAAGGCGGCAATTCATACGAGATGGTTTTCTGACCGGCGGCTGGACGGCATTTGCAATCACGAGACGCGGGGGCATATCGAGAAGGATTTGCATCGTTACTTGTTTGCTGCGGTTTTTGCCCAAGTCAAAGGACGTTCCCCATTGCTGGAAGATTTTCCCAAGCCGTTGTTGCCGCATCACGAAAATGTGCAGGCGGCGTTGACAGAAAATAAATTCAATGACCGTTTCCGGGTTCAAATTGCCGGACGGCCTTCGACAACCGTTGTTTCACACATTTCCAAGGACGGGCATTACTACATCCATTATGACCCGTCGCAGTGCCGTAGCCTGACGGTGCGTGAAGCGGCACGACTGCAAACATTTCCTGACAACTATCTTTTTGAGGGGCCGAGAACGGAACAATACCGTCAGGTTGGGAATGCTGTGCCGCCGTGGCTTGCCCGGCAAATTGCGGAAATCGTCGCGGATGTAATTAGTTGAAGAATTATCCTGGCAAATGTCTGGAAACCTGGTAAAGCAGAGGCGTATGAAAAATTCCATCTACATTCCGAACTGCCTGCAAAGCGCTGGCCACGAATTGCGGCTGGCTTTGAGCCAACCACTCGCAGAACTACCCGTGGAAAATTTTGTGCGAGCTTGGTGCTGTGTTGCGTATTTATTTCCCGGCCTGCACCCGGACGGATTTGAAGCCGCCGAAAGTGGCTGGCCGCGCGTGTTGAAACGCTTCGCAGCCGAAGCGTGGCGTCGCGCAGACGCGGGCGAACTGGCGGACGAGGAATTGTATCCGAGCGATGCGCAATGGTCAGGACTTTACGACCGGATGTTTCCGCACACGGCGGAGGAAATGGCGCGGCGTCTCGCGCTGGCCGCAGATTACGGAGAACCTTTGCGTGTCTGATGTCTTCACCAAAGCGAAGCGTTCGGAAGTGATGAGCTTGATTCGTGGGCGTGGCAACCAAGCCACGGAAATAGCGCTCGCAAAGTTTTTCCGGCGCAATCAAATCACCGGATGGCGGCGGAATCAAAAAATCTTCGGCAAACCGGATTTTGTTTTCAGGCAGGCGCGGCTCGCAGTGTTTGTGGACGGCTGTTTCTGGCATGGGTGTCCCAGGCATGGCACGCAACCCGCCGGCAACCGTTCGTTTTGGAAGAAGAAGTTCGCCCGCAACCAAGCCCGCGACCGGCTGGTGAACCGCGCCTTGTGCCGGGCAGGCTGGCGCGTCCTTCGGATTTGGGAGCACACCTTGCGGTGGGCCACCATGAAACCGCAAAACGAAGCGCGGCTGGTTCGGCGGATTCAGCGGGCGCTGGATTGATTCGACACAGCATCTCAGACACCTCATCCGGTTTGCGCCACCTTTTCCACATCGGATGCGGAGAAGGACAATCGAGGCGGCGAGGAAATCCGCGTAATCAGCGGTTCAATGCTTCGTGTCTTTATGGTTTAAAACCGCGTAAATCCCTGAAAACTCGCATCTCGCCCCATGCGGACGCCCCTCGCCCCGGCCCGGACGCATCTCGCCCTCAATAAACCGCCGCTCGCCCCCACGCGGACGCTGCTCGCCCCAAGAATCTGCATCTCGCCCTTTCGCTGGCGTGTCTCGCCCCGCTGCGGACGCATCTCGCCCCCGATTGAAACAAACTCGCCCCGGCCCGGATGCTTCCCGCCCCGGCCAGATTCAATCTCGCCCCACTCAGAACGGAATTCGCCCCGGAAAGATTGCCGCCCGCCCCAATCGGAATGAGTCTCATCCGCGCCGGAACAACGCTCGCCCCGGAGAAATCGCCACTCACCCCGGTCAAATTCAATCCCGCCCCGGCGAGTGGAGCGGCGAAACAGGTTTGAACACGAGCAAACAAAAATCGTCGCACCGGTCTCCCGATGCAACGATTCAACAATTCGCGATTTGACGGACTTCAATTCAATCCCGGCGGGCGCGGGGCGAAGGCCTTGAAGGACAGGCCGTCCGCCGTGGCGCTGCCGGAATAGACCGAGAAATAAAAGTATTTTGATACCGGGTCGAAATCCGGCAGCAGCGAGAAATCCATCCAGTCGCGGAATTGCTTCGGCAGCGCCGCCATGGGATTCACGCCGCCCGCGCTG
>CAYYWB010000199.1:0-4968 GCA_964475285.1 uncultured Bifidobacteriaceae bacterium
ACCTCGCCGCCGCCGAGCAAAGCATCCAGAAAAAGGCCGTGGTTTATGACGGCGATGGCGACGCGCATTACGACACGATTTCCGCGTTCATCAAGGCGATGCGCGGCAGCGACCCGGACGCGGCGCTTTACTGGCTGGCGAAAATGATTCACGCCGGCGAAGACCCGCGCTTCATCGCGCGGCGGATTGTGATTTGCGCGGCGGAGGATGTCGGCCTGGCCGATCCGATGGCTTTGGTTTTGGCGAATGCCTGTTTGTCCGCGTCGGAATTTGTCGGCTGGCCGGAGGCGCGGATTCCGCTGGCCGAGGCGACGATTTACATCGCGACGGCGAACAAAAGTAATTCGGCTTACATGGCGATTGACGCCGCGCTGGAAGACGTGAAATCCGGCCGGACGATTCCGGTGCCGGAGCATTTGCGCGACGCGCATTACAAGGGCGCGGAACGACTCGGCCACGGCAAGGGCTACGAATACGCCCATGACCATCCCGGCCATTTTGTCGCGCAGGATTATCTGGGTGTGGACAAAGTTTATTACGAGCCGACCGAGCAGGGCGTGGAAAAGAAAATCAAGGAACGGCTCGACAACTGGCGGAAGCAAAGCAGAGTTTTGCGCGAGAAGCAAAAATGACGAATACATTGATTTTTTCAATCTTGCGCCAATTTTTTCAATTCAATGAAAAGAAAATTTGCAGCTAGGTTAAAGCTATCATGAAACAAATTGTAAAAATTCTGCCTTTGATAATTCCGTTGTTCGCATCTGGATGCTTCAGCGCTGCATCAAGATCTGATTTTTTGGGCGGCAAACGCACGCCAACCGCTGGTCAAGCTGTCGAAGCGGCCACGTTGGATGTCATCACATCTCCGATTCAAGCAGTTGTTATCCCGCCAATTTATGCAAGTGCAAAAATTGACGAAGCAAACAGAGAAAGAATGGCGAAAGAATATGGACAACTCATGACGCTGTTGGAAAGCAACGCAACGATTGCTATCAAAGAAAGATGGGATTTGAAAATGGATCAACATCGCCAAGTGTTCATAGATTCATTCTCCAATCCGAAGGTTAAATACACACAATCACAATTAGATGAAATGCGCAAAGCTTGTCCAAATGTTCGAGATTACGTTTTCCGTAGCCCATCTTGCTCTCCACAATATTTAGCCCAACATTTTGACGAAGAACTTGAGAGAGGTAAAAATCCAGCGTTACAAATCGGCTTAGCAAGCATTGTTTCCAACCCCAATACGCCATTTGAATTAGTTTACAAAGTGACATTAATTCGAGGTCCAGCCTGCACATCTGCTTATGAAGCAGTCGACAGAAGAAAGGCTGAAGCAAAGAATTTTTATATGAAATTGTTAGAAAACAACCCAAGGCTTGGATTGGAGGAAAATTGGGATAAAAAATATCCTGATTACGTTTTTTTTATTGAATCATTTTCCAACCCGAGTGTGAAATATAATGACGATTTGCTTGAACAGATTTATCAGAATTGCCCGGAGGTTCAGGATTATGTATTCCGTTGTCAATACTGCTCGGCGAATTTTTTGGCGAAACATTTCGATGAAGCATACATTCGCAGCGTAAAATGGCCTACCGAGAACAGTTTGGAAGACATAATATCGAACCCAAACACCCCCATCGAACTAATAGAAAAAGTTGCGGCTTCCCACGATTTTGAACACACAATTGGAAACCGCGCAAACCTTTCTCACCAAGCTCAACAGATTTTGAACAAAAGACATTCTGAACATTAAAAAACAAGTGACTTTTCCGAATACAAATTCCAAATCCGACCTGCGCCGGCAAATCCGCGCGGCGCTGGAGAAGATTTCTCCGGCGGTGCGGGCGGTGGAATCCATCGGGCTTTGCGACCGGCTGGAGGCGCAGTTGCGGAGCGCACACAAGATTTTGTTTTTTGCGCCGCTGCCGGACGAGCTGGATGTCTGGCCGCTGCTGGAAAAATTCCTGGCGGCGGGAAAAATCTGCGCCCTGCCCTTTTTCGATTCCGTCACGCAATCCTATTCGGCGCGGCAGGTTCGGAATCTGGCGGCGGACATTGCCACCGGGAAATTCGGCGTGCGCGAGCCGGTGTCAAGCTGCGCGGAAATTCCGGCGGAGCAATTCGACTTGATCCTGGTGCCCGGCGTGGCGTTTGACTGGAACGGCAACCGGCTGGGTCGCGGCCGGGGTTTTTATGACCGGTTGCTGGCGAAAACCGCCGGCGTGAAATGCGGCGTGGGTTATGATTTTCAGTTGATTGGAAAAATCCCGGCGGAGCCGAACGATGCAAGGGTGAATTTTATCGTGACGCCGACGCGCTGCCTCAAAGCAGCAGGATGACGGAGCAGCTATTCGTGCTGCTGGTTCATCATGGGCGCGCCGCCCTCCCAACTTTGGGGCGTGTTCCACGGACGAACGGACTCATTTCCCGGCTCGTCGCTGGCGCAACCGCCGACCCCGAAAAGCGCCGCGCCCAAAACGAGCAGCCAGAGCCAGCGAGCGGCGGGCCATTTCATGTCAGGAAGCCGGATGCGCCGGCGTGACCACATCGCCTTCAAAAACCTCGCCCAATTTCCAGCCGGGCATGATGTTTGCGATGCAGCGGTCCTTTTCCACGGTGCGAACGACGACCTTGGCAACCAGCTTGCCGTCGCGGCTGACCAGAAGTTCACCCTCGTCCAGCACGCCCTGGTCATCGCCGATGTCCAACACCACAAAATCCCATTTCGGATCCACCACAACCACCTTGCCTTTGAGGTCGGCGGGGAGTTTGACAGCCGCATCTGCCGGCCCGATGTATTTATTCAGCTCATTTGTCAACCGCGCATTGGCCCGCATGAGCAACACCTTCTCACCGTTGATGGCGGCAATCTGCTCCTGATCCAGCCTGATCTGCACAACGAGCTTGCCGATTTCGTCCGGTGATTTGCCGGTGGCCTTGTAAGCGGCCAGGTCGGCCTGCGCGGTGCCGAGATCCTGGTTGGCCTTGGCGAGTTTGTCGGTCAAATCAGCGGCGTTTTTGATTGCCACGTCGCGGGCATCCTCGGCCTTTTTCTGCGCGGCCTTCGAAGCCGTCAACTGCTGTGTCGTCTGGTCCAGGTTCTTTTGCGTCGTGTCCAATTTCGCCTGCGTGGTTTTCAGCGTGCCTTGGGTTTGGGTCAAATTGGTGTGGTAATCATCGCGCTGCGAAATCAACGTGTTGATTTTGTCGCGCACCTGAAGAACATTCAGCGTGCCCGCGCCCAGTGCCGCAAGTATGGCCACAATCAGACTAATGCGCATCAACATGATTCAACCACACTAAGCTTTTGCGCCGCGACTGTCAACGCCCGTTTGCAATTTGGCAAATCCCCATTTTGACGCAAGGCCCTGTCCGGTTTTGGCGGGCAATGATGCCAAAGCGCGGACTCGCCAGCCGCTGGATTATCTGATTTCATTCCGGCGATGAACCGGGATTTTGTCCGCCAGCTCCGCACGCTGCTCGTTTTGGGCCGCGTGTCGAATCTGCCCACGGTCTGGTCGAACTGCCTTGCCGGATGGTGGCTCGGTGGCGGCGGAAATTTCGGGAAACTGCCGCCACTCCTTTTCGGCGTCAGCGCGCTTTACACCGGCGGCGTGTTTTTGAACGACGCCTTCGACGCGGAATTCGACCGCCAGCGGCGCGCGTCGCGGCCGATTCCGTCCGGCGCGATTTCGTTGGGCGCGGTCTGGCGCTGGAGCTTCGCCCTGCTCGCAACCGGCGCGCTGGCGCTGGCCGTCCTCGGCAAAACAACCGGCGTGCTGACGCTGGCGTTGCTGGCGTGCATCATCATTTTCGACGCGACGCACAGGGCGGTCACGGCTTCGCCGTGGCTGCTGGGCCTGTGCCGCTTCTGGGTTTATGTCATCGCCGGCTCGACGGGCATCGGTGGCGTGAGCGGCGGGCCAATCTGGTGCGGCGCTGCGCTGGCTGTCTATGTCGCCGGCTTGAGTTCCGTGGCGCGGCGGGGAAATCTTCGCGGGCCGGTCCCGTATTGGCCGCTGCCGCTGCTGGCCGCGCCGGTTTTTCTGGCCATGCTGATGAATGCCGGCGAGGCGCGAAAAGATGCGATGCTCCTGTCGCTCGTGTTTGTGCTGTGGGCCGCGCGGTGCGCGCGGACCATTTTTCAGCCGGGCGAGGCGAACGTCGGGCGCATCGTGTCCGGCCTGACGGCGGGCATTGTTCTTGTGGACTGGCTGGCGGTCGCGCCGCAAATCCCACACACATTGAGCGCCATCGTTTTCCTTGCGCTGTTCGTTGCGACGCTGTGGCTTCAGCGATTCGTTCCGGAAGCTTGATTCCGCGCCTGCGTCCCAAACGGCAATCTAAAGCCGCTCTTGAACAGCAGTCCCACTTAAGTTAAGTTGTTTTTTCGCTTATGAGCAATGAAGCGCCAGCAAAGCTGACACACAACGAGGAAATCAAGGACGCGATCCCGACGCTCGCCGGCGCCATCGCCGCGACGTTGAACGACGCGGGTGCCGGCCATTTTTCCGAGGACGACAACCAGTTCCTCAAATTCCACGGCTCCTACCAGCAGGACGACCGCGACCTGCGCAAGACCGGCAAGAAATACATCATGATGGTGCGCAGCCGCGTCCCCGGCGGCGTGATGACCGCGAAACAATGGCAGGTGTTCGACCTGCTCGCCTCGGTCCATGGCAACAACACGCTCCGCATCACGACGCGCCAGACGATCCAGTTCCACGGCATTCTGAAATCCAATTTGCGCGCGGTGATCCAGGGCATCAACAATTCACTGCTCTCCACGCTCGCCGCCTGCGGCGATGTGAACCGCAACGTCCTCGCGCCGCCGACACCCGCTTACACAAAAGCGCGCGAACAGGTTTATGCCGACTGCAAGAAAGTCGCGCTCGCGCTCGCGCCGCAGACGAAGGCGTATCACGCCATCTGGATTGACGGCGTGCAGCTCAAGCTCGACGA
>CAYYWB010000200.1:0-4962 GCA_964475285.1 uncultured Bifidobacteriaceae bacterium
GTATGCCAAAATCCACCACCGGGGCGATTGCCCTGCTTTTTGTATTGTCACTTCTCTCGGCGAACAATGTCCGCGCGACTTTGACCGAGCGGCTGGACGAGAAATTTCTCAAAAGCCGTATCAAGCTGCGGATTGATGAGGATTGGAAAGTCCAGACCGGAAACATTGCCGGGGCGGAGGCGCCGGCCTTCGACGATTCGGCTTGGGCCACGACGAGCGTACCGCACGACATGAGCATCACGCTGTTGAGCACGTCCGACAGCGATCCCGGCGCCATGGGCTGGTATCGCAAACATTTCACGCTGCCGCCGAGGTTCGCGGGGAAAAAAGTCATCGTCCAGTTTGACGGAGTTTATGAGGACTCGAAGATTTACCTGAACGGCACCCAGATCGGCGGCCAGCGATTCGGGTATATCAGCTTTTATTGCGACCTGACGCCTTATCTCAAGCCCGCCGGCGACAATGTCCTGGCGGTGTTTGTGGACAACGTGACGAGCCGGCGTTCGCATTTTTATTCCGGCACCGGCATTTATCGCCACGTGTGGCTCATCGCGACGGACATGGTTTATGTCAAGAATTGGGGAACCGCCGTGACCACCCCGATGGTGTCGGCGGCGCAATCGCAAATCAAAGTCCAGACTGACTTGGTGAACGAGCTGGCGACCGATCAGGCGCGCACGGTGGAAACGACGATTTACGATGAAAATGGCAAGTCACTGAAAACAGTCACCACGCCCATCACCGTCAGCGCGAAAAGCACCGATACCTGCACGCAGACGTTGTCGCTGGCCAACTGCAAACTTTGGTCGCCCGCGACGCCGGTGCGCTACTTTGCCTATTCCAGGATTCTGAACGATTCGAAGCCGACCGATGACTACATCAGCCCGTTCGGAATCCGGGAGTTGAAATTCACGGCGACCGAAGGTTTCACCCTCAACGGCGTTCCGATGAAATTGAAGGGCGTGTGCATCCATCACACGCTGGTTCCGGCGGGCGCAGCCGTGGCGGATGTCATGTGGGAGCGGACGATCAAGGAATTGCTGGCTTCGGGCTGCACTTGCATCCGCACGTCGCATAATCCGCAGAGCCAGGAATTTTACGACTATTGCGACCAATTGGGCATGATGGTCATGGATGAATGGTGTGACAAGTGGTCGCAGACCAACGCCGGTTCGTTCTACGCGGATTTTGACCAGGTCTGGCAAAAGGACCTCACCTCGTTCATCGAACGCGACCGGAATCATCCCAGCGTGGTGATCTGGAGCCTGGGCAATGAAGTGATCGCCGCCGGCAAAGTGCCAGCCTACATTCCCAACACTCTCAAAATGCTGGTTCCATTTGCCAAAAAGCTCGACAGCTCCCGTCCCTACACTCATGCGTGTGTTTCCGGTTGGAGCGACGCGCCCGGTCTGGCCGCGCTCGCCGATGTCGAAGATGTCGTGGGCGTCAATTACCAGGACTTCCTGTTCGGCAACATCCACCAAATCAATCCGAACGCCGTGCTGGTCGGCACGGAACAAGACCCGTATTCGGTTCCCGGCAGAAACATTCCGACGTGGTTCGAGGTGCGGAGCAACTCCTATGTGATCGGTCATCATTTGTGGACGGGCGTGGATTATCTGGGCGAGAGCAAACGGAGTCTGGGCGGGAACAGCGGCTTCCTCGACAACTGCATCTTCCGCAAATCATGGTTTTATTACCAGCAAAGCCAGTGGAGCGTTTCGCCGATGGTTCACATCACCGTCGGCAACGGCACCGGCAACGGACGCGCCATGCCCACTCTGGCTGAAAATTGGAATCAGACGCCGGGACCGGTCAGCGTCGTCACCTATAACAATTGCGAGACCGTTGATCTCTACGTCAATGACACCAAAATCGGGACCGAGAAATCGAGCGACTTTGCCCGGACCGGAATCATGCAGTGGACGAATGTCGCGTGGCAGTCCGGCGTGATCAAGGCGGTTGGCAGAATTGGCGGCAAAGTGGTGGCCACGGACACTCTCAAGACCGTCGGCGCGCCCGCCAAAGTCATGCTCAAGCCCGACCGGACCACGCTTTATGCGGACGGCAACGATGTCTCCTGCATCGAAGTGGACATTGGCGACGCGGGCAACAATTCCATTTTCACCGCCACCAATTCGGTCCAGTTCAGCATCACCGGCCCGGGGAGAAGCCTGGGCATTGCCAGCGGCGACTGGAACAGCAATGAGCCGTTCAAGGGAACCAGCCGGAAAGCCTTCCACGGAAAAGTGCTGATAGTCATTCAATCCACCATGGCTCCCGGAAAGATCAGCGTGACGGTGAATTCACCGGGCCTGACTCCGGCCACCTTGACCTTGACCACCCAGCCGCAGTTGGCTTCGGTGCGTTAAAGGGGCTGGTTAATGACAGCGTAAGACAGCGTAATACTCGCCCGCCCGCGCTCGACACCAGACATTTTTCAGCTATTCTGCGGCTTGACTGAATATGCCGCCGACCTCGCTTGAACAAATCATTCCCGAATTGCGGGACGCCATCGGCCCGGTAATTTTGATCTCCGGCGTCGGGCTGCTGCTGCTCACCATGACCAACCGGCTGGGCCGCGCCATTGACCGCGCCCGGCAATTGAAGGCCGAGCTGCCGAGGCGCACCGACGCGGAGCGCGCGCACGTGCAGGAGCAGGTCGCCATCATTTACCAGCGCGCGAAATTGATCCGGATGAGCATCACGCTCGCGGCCTTGAGCGCGCTGCTGGCGGCGGGGCTGGTCGTCACGCTGTTTCTGACCGCGCTGTTGCAGTGGCAAAACGGATGGCCAGTCAGCCTCATTTTCATCGGCTGCATGGTTTCGCTGATTGCGTCGCTGGTCACGTTCATCCGCGACATCAATCTGTCGCTGCGCGCGCTAAAACTGGAATTGGGCGACGACCGGGAACCGAAGGGCGGCGACGCCATTTGATTTTTGTGAAAAACAATTTCCGTCCATCGTGGCGGGCGGCGGCAAAAAATGTTTTGTGCCTGCCGGCGCTCGTGTTCCTTCTCGCCGGTGAACCGCTGGCCGCGCAGACGAACCTGGTGGTCGCGCCGGACGGCAGCGGCCAGTTCAGGACGGTGCAGGCAGCCATCATGGCCGTGCCTTCGGGCAGCCGCGAAAATCCCGTCGTCATCCACATCAAGCCGGGCATTTACAAGGAACTCATTTACATCCAGCGAGAGAAAAGTTTTTTCAAGCTCGTTGGCGAAAATCCGACGAACACCATCCTCACGTTCAATCTTTACGCCGGCATCACCAACGCCGATGGAAATCCCATCGGCACGTTCAAGACGCCTTCCACGACGATTGATGCGGATGATTTCACGGCGGAGAACGTCACGTTCGAGAATTCCGCCGGGCCGGTCGGCCAGGCGCTGGCCATCCGTGTGGACGGCGACCGCGCCGCGTTCCGCAACTGCCGCTTCCTCGGCTGGCAGGACACAATTTTGCTCAATCGCGGGCGGCAGTATTTTGAAAACTGTTACATCGCCGGCCAGACGGATTTCATTTTCGGCGCGGCGACGGCTTGGTTTGAAAAATGTGAAATCCATTCTCTGCGCGACGGTTATTTGACCGCCGCTTCGACGCCGCAAGACCAACCTTTCGGATTTGTTTTCGCGAATTGCAAAATCACCGGCGAGCCGGGCGTGAAAACTTATCTGGGCCGGCCGTGGCGGATTTACGCCAGCACGATTTTCCTGAACACGGAAATGTCGGAAGCCGTCCGGCCAGCAGGGTGGAACGACTGGAGCAAACCGGAGACGCACCAGACGGCGCGCTACGCGGAATTTAACAGCACCGGCCCCGGCGCAAATCCCGCGGCGCGCGCCGGTTGGGCGAAACAATTGACGGAAGCCGAAGCGAACGGCATCACGCTGGAAAAAGTGCTTGGCGGATTGGACGGATGGAATCCCAAAACGAACAAATAAATTGCCCGCCATTTCTTAAAATAATTATGAAAACAAAACTGTTTCACTTCCCGCGCGCATCGCTCATTTGTCCGGCGCTTTTTATTGCCGCCGCTTTTTCAAGCGTTTCTCCTTCATTCGCGGCGGGAACCGCTACCCCGTCGGCTTGGTCGCAAGTGCCGGCGATTCTGGCCCGCATTGTGCCGCCGACCTTCCCCAGCGGCGAATTGGTCATCACCAATTACGGCCTTCGCGCGGGACGGCGTGGAACAATGGGGACGCTTTTCGTGAGCCATGAGTTTGTCATCACCAATTTTGGCGCCGTTGGCGATGGCGTGGCGGATTGCACCAGGGCGTTTGCCGACGCCATTGCCGCCTGCAACAAAGCCGGCGGCGGGCGTGTGGTCGTGCCCGCCGGGAAATTTTTGACCGGCCCGATTCATCTTTTGAGCAACGTGAATTTGCACGTCGTCAAGGACGCCACGATTCTGTTCACCACCAACACGGCGGCGTATTTGCCCGTGGTCTTCACGCGTTACGAAAGCACGGAGGTGATGAATTATTCGCCGCTTATTTACGCGTTCGAGCAGCAAAACATCGCCATCACCGGCGAGGGCACGCTGAATTCGCAGGCCACGAACGGCGTCTGGCACTCGTGGAAAAGCGGAACCGACAGCACCAAGCTCGTCCAAATGGGCAACAACGATGTGCCCGTCGCGGATCGCGTGTTTGGCGCGGGCCATTTTCTGCGGCCATATTTCATCCAGCCGACGCGCTGCCGGAACGTTTTGATTGAAGGTGTGAAAATTCTCGGCTCGCCCATGTGGGTCATCTCGCCGCTGTATTGCACGAATGTCACCGTGAGCGGCGTCACGGTGGAAGCCACCGGCCCAAACACCGACGGTTGCGATCCTGATTCCTGCACCGACGTGCTCATCAAGGATTGCAGCTTCAGCGACGGCGACGATTGCATCGCCATCAAATCCGGCCGCGACCGCGACGGCCATCGCGTCAACATTCCCAGCCGCAATCTCGTCATCCA
>CAYYWB010000201.1:0-4921 GCA_964475285.1 uncultured Bifidobacteriaceae bacterium
ACACGCTGGCCAGCGGCAGCAGCAGCAGCGCGGCGGCGGCGGTGGCGCACCGGCTCGGCTGGGTGGACCGGAACATTTCCGTCCACATGCCCGGCGGCGTCATCAAAATCGAAATCGGCGATGATTTTTCAATCCGCATGACCGGCCCGGTGACACGGGTCGCGGAAGGCGTCATGGACGGAGAAATGCTTGCGGGTAATTCCATCGTGCCATAAACTTGGCCGAACATCATCACTCAATGCCAGAGGAAGTGTTGTTGTTGGTCTGATTAAACGCGGGGCGTTTAGCCTCAAACCTGCTGAAATATGTCAAAAAACAAATTTGTCAATTCACTCGGCCAGAAGGCATGCGGTTATTCAAGCATTGCCTTAACTGCCTGTCTGGCGTTTGTCTGCGTGAGCTGCCAGACCGTCAAAACCGGGCCGCAGACGTTTGTCGGCATTCACGGCAAGCTCAATGTCAAGGGAACCAAGATCGTTGATAAAAACGGCAACCCCGTCACGCTGCACGGAATGTCCCTGTATTGCTGGGCCGCGCAGGGGACGCAATTTTTCAATGCCAGCGCCATCAACCACCTCGCCCAGGATTGGAAATGCACCGTCATCCGGATCGCCATCCTGCCCAGCGCCTACAAGCGAAATCCCACGAATGAAATCAACAAGGTCAGAACCGTGATGGACGCGTGCATCGCCAACGGGATTTATGCGATCATTGACTGGCACGCGATGGGCGGCGCGCAAAATGATATTCCGTCGGCCCAGGCTTTTTTCTCGACGCTGGCGACGGACTACGGAAAAACGCCCAATATCATGTTTGAACCGTGGAACGAACCGGTGCAGGAGCCGTGGCCGGTCATCAAGGCTTATCATGAAGCCATCATCAAAACGATCCGCGCCATTGACCCGGACAGCATCATTATTTGCGGCAGCCGGCATTGGGACCAGGAATGCGCCGAGGCGTCCGCGAACCCCATCACCATTTCAACGAACATCGCCTACTCGATTCATTTTTACGCGGCGACCCACCGGCAATCGCTGCGCGACAACGGAACGGCGGCGATGAAAAACGGCGTCGCTCTTTTTTCCACCGAATACGGCACCAGCTCGGCCTCCGGCGGCGGTGCTTATGATCCGGCGGAAACGCAATTGTGGTGGAATTGGCTCGATGCGAACGGCATTGGCTGTTGCAACTGGTCGGTGGCAGCTCTCGGCGAAACCTCCGCCGCCTTCAAACCCGGTGCCAGCGCAACGGGTCCGTGGACCGATGACATGCTCAAACCCTCCGGCATCCTGGTGAGAGATTACATCATGAGCAAATCCCCGACCGCGCAGCAGAAATGAAGTGAAGAGTGTGGCGGGCTTGATCCGAAGAAAATCCTCCGGTCCCGCGTGACGAATAATTTTGACACCGAAAACAGCCGGAGCATAATTCATCGAAATGACACCGGATGAGAACCAGCCCTTCTCTTCCCGCGATCATGTCAAAGGAACATCTTTGACGCATTTGGCCAAAAACCTCTCATTCATCATGCTCAACCGATCAACATTCGCAACGTTCATCCTCGCTTTCAATCTCACCGCCCTGCCCGGCTTCATTTCCGCCGCGCCCGCCGCCGGGTCCGCGCCCGGCTCGCGGGAAATCATTCCCTTCGACGCAAGCTGGCACTTTCATTTGGGCGATGAGCCGGCGGCAAAGCAATCCGGCTTCGACGACACCACTTGGCGCACGCTCGACTTGCCCCACGACTGGAGCATCGAAGGCCCGCTCCTGCCGCCGCCGGAGGGCGACAGCAACAACGGCTTTTTCACGCACGGCATCGGCTGGTATCGGAAAAGTTTCACGCTTCCCGATCTCGCCGGCAAGCAGGTCGTCATCGAGTTCGACGGGGTTTATATGAACAGCGAGGTCTGGATCAACGGCCAGTTTCTCGGACGCCGACCCTACGGCTTTGTCGGCTTCCGTTATGATCTCACCGAATTTCTAAAAACCGACGGCTCGCCCAACGTCCTGGCCGTCCGGGTGGACGATTCGCTTGAACCTTCCCTGCGCTGGTATGCCGGCTCCGGCATTTACCGGCACGTGCGGCTGATCGCCACGAGCTTCACGCACTTTCATTTCGACGGCGGCGTGAGCATCACCACGCCTGAAATCTCGGCAAAGAAGGCCGTGGTCGAGGCCAGTTACATCATTGACGCGAATTTCTTCTCGAATCAGGAACGGCTCACATGGCTCAAGGATGTCTGGAAGGCGAAGCCCGTGAAGCGCGAAGTCGCTTTGACCAGCAGCGTGCTCGACACGAATGGCACGGTGGTCGCCAGCGCCGAGTCAAAACTCACGCTCGAAGACATGCATGCAGGACAAACCGCCATGCAGCGAATTACAGTGCCTAATCCAAGCCTCTGGTCCGACATCGCGCCAGAACTTTACCGGCTGCGCAGCGCGCTGACGCTCGACGGCCAGCCACTTGATGAAACCACCACGACGTTCGGAATCCGCCAGCTCAAGTTCGATCCCGACCGCGGACTGTTGGTCAACGGCAAGCCCACCAAGCTCAAGGGTGTCTGCGTGCATCAGGACGCCGGCTCTTTTGGGAATGCCGTTCCCACGGCCGTCTGGGCCTTGCGCCTCGCCGAGTTGAAAGAAATGGGCTGCAATGCCGTCCGCACCAGCCACCACCCGTTCGCGCCGGAATTTTACGACCTGTGCGATCAACTCGGCATTTACGTTTTCGATGAAGCGTTCGACGAGTGGACGCGTGACTGGGCTTACGACTACACCGAAAATCCGCGCGGCAAATCGAAATACGGCTATCATCTATATTTCACTCAATGGCATGAGACCGACCTGCGCGCCATGTTGCGCCGCGACCGCAACCATCCGAGCGTCGTCCTTTACAGCATCGGCAACGAAATTCCCAACCAGCTCGACTCCGACGGCTGGAAAATGGCGAACCAACTCGTCGCCATCTGCCACGAGGAAGACCCCACCCGCCCGGCGACCTCCGCGTGCGACCAGTCGTTTTACTCGTCGCGCAACGGCTTCATGGACACCCTCGACATCGGCGGCTACAACTACATTGACCGCCTTTACACCACCAACACTTACGTTCCCGAACACAAGCGCTTCCCGCACCGCCTGTTCCTCGGCACCGAAACCTCCGCCAGCATTTACAACTGGCTCGGCGTGCGCGACCACGCTTACGTCATCGGCGAATTCATCTGGACCGGCATTGATTATCTCGGCGAAACCAGTTTTCCGCGCCGTGGCAACGGTTCCGGATTCCTCGATGTTGCCGGAACGAAAAAACCGAGTTTCTATCAACGCGCCGCCTACTGGCGCGACGATCCGGTGTTGCAAATTCTCGTTATTCCCGCCCAGAATCCCGCAAGCTCCCGGCGCGGCTGGCCGACGGCCAACACGTGGAACTGGCCGGCGGGCACGCAGCTTACCGTCCGGGCCGCCGCCAATTGCGACGAAGTTGAATTGTTCCTGAACAATCGCTCCCTCGGACGCCATAAAGTTTCCCAGGATGTGTATGCGAGCGACTGGAGCGTGCCTTACGCTCCCGGAGTGCTTTCGGCGGTCGGCTATCGCGCCGGCCATCAAGTTGCCACCAACGAATTGCGCACAACCGGCGCGCCGGAGCGGATCCAAGTCACGCCGCTCGCATCGCCCATCGCCAGCGATTTTGTGTTCTATGAAATTACCGTCGTTGACGAGGCTGGTCTGCTGGTTTCCGATGCGACACCCGCCGTCACCGTGAAAGTTGAAGGCTCCGGTCGTCTCATCGGCCTCGACACCGGAGACCTCGCCTACGGCGGCCTTTTCAAAACCGACACTCGCAACGCCTATCAAGGCCGCCTCCTTGCCACCGTGCAACGAATCGCGCCGACCGGCGAAATCCATCTGGTCGCCTCCGCGCCCGGATTGCAATAGCCGTCAACAACTTGGGAGCGCCGGCATCTCGCCGGCAAGTCGGAAACTGGTAACCGGAATTCGTCGGCGGGACGCCAGTGCTCCCAGGTAGGGCGGCGCTGCCGCGCTGCCGCGCGATACAATTTTTATTTGGTGGTTTCCGAATTTCTTCAAAACGGTTATCTTCCCGCCAAGTTTATGCCGCAACCCAAAATCGCCGCCGCCAAGCCCGCCGGATCCGGCTTCGCCATGCCCGCCGAATGGGAGCCGCATGAGGCGACGTGGCTCGCCTGGCCGCATCATCAGGCCGACTGGCCGGGCAAGATGGAAGCCATCCGCTGGGTTTATGGCGAAATGGCGCGCAAAATTTCGCCGGGCGAAACCGTGCGCCTCCTCGTCCGGCATCCGGCGGAGCAAAAAGTCGCCGCCAGCCATCTCCAGCGCGCCGGCTGCGATTTGAAAAAAATCGAGTTCATCGTCCATCCAACCAACCGCAGTTGGATGCGCGACACCGGACCGATTTTTGTAAAGAGAAGTCCAAAGTCCATCCGCCTTCGCCAGGCTCCGGCGCGACGAGAAGTCCAAAGTCCAAAGTCGGAAACGGCAATCGCAAATTTCCATTTCAACGCGTGGGCCAGGGACAATCATTGGCAGAAGGATCGCAAAATCCCCGAGATGGCGTCGCGCTGGCTCGGCAAAAAATTATTCCACGCCGAATGCAGCATTGCGGCTTCAATTCAAAACTCAAAACTCAAAACTCAAAACTTTGTTCTCGAAGGCGGCGGCATCGACGTGAACGGGCGCGGCACGCTGCTCACCACCGAGGAATGTTATCTTCACCCGACGATTCAGGTGCGCAACCCCGGCATGACGCGGACGCAATATGACGAGACGTTCCAGAAATATCTCGGCGTCACCAACCCGCTCTGGCTGCTCAAGGGTCCCGCCGGCGACGACACGCACGGACACGTGGACGACATCTGCCGCTTTGTGAACCGGAAAACGC
>CAYYWB010000202.1:0-3963 GCA_964475285.1 uncultured Bifidobacteriaceae bacterium
CGAACTCGGCATCGGCCCGATGGGATTCGGCGGCAAGACGACGCTGCTGGGCGTCAAGATTTGCGCGGCGAACCGTCTGCCCGCATCGTATTTCGTCAGCATCAGCTACATGTGCTGGGCGTATCGCCGCCAGGGCGTGACGCTGGATGCGGATGGGAAAATTGGGAAGTGGCTTTATTGATGAAATTAACACCAGCGTTCTGTCAAATGAACTCCGCGCGTTGACAACGACATTGACCCGCATTTGTAATCGGGCATTATCTTGACAGCATTTTAACAAACAATGCCAACAACTGAGAAAAACAGCTTGAGATGCATGCTGCTCGCGCCATTAAGGCCTGAGTTTGATGGCCTACGCCGTGCAATCAAAGCCGCCGCAAGAGAGAGCAATGTTCATCTGGTCGCTGTTGAAGATCCTTTGCCCGGTGGCATTGCGGAAACGGTTTTCTCGGAAGTTGTCAGGTCCGATTTGGTAATCGCAGTCGTGTCACACTCCAGTTCGAATGTTTTCTACGAGGTTGGACTGGCTCATGCGACTGGAAAGCCCGTGATTTTCTTGGTTGATGAAGAGGCAGGAACGCCTTTCTTTGCGGCGCGCTTCACCCAAAATCTGATTTACAATCTTACCGCCAAAGGAATCGAAAGGCTTGAATCCAGACTGCACAAACTATTTGAGGATTTCCGCCGTGACCCACGACGCTTTCGGTTTTTTCCAAGGCTTCCTGCGCGGCAAGCAATTCTGCCGGTTGTGGATTTAAGTCGGATCGAACCGCGAGAGTTTGAGAACCTGTGCTTTGAGCTTCTAACCCAAATGGGTTTCAGGCGTGTCGAATGGGGAAAAGAAATGAGGGAAATCGATGTTGTTGCCACGCTGCCAAAGAAAGATCCCGATGGGTTTGAGTATAACGAACTGTGGTTTATCTCCATGGGATTGCATGCCCCATCGGAAATGTTTTTGGAAATGGCCATGAGCGATCCAGATTTTTTCATGCATCGGTTTTTTCGCCCAAACTTCTTGGAAAGATTCAAAACATACGCCCGACCTGATACTCCAATAACTTTGCTCATTATTTCATTTCGTGATTCTCCGCAATCCGAGATGCTTCAAAAAGAGCTGAGGCGAATGGAACAACGTTCCGCAGAACGTCGCGCCCCTTACACATTACGCGTCCGCGTGTGGGATCGACAGCAGTTGGTCAGTTTGATTCAACAGTATCCGCAAATCGCCTATAAATATTTTTCTGAAGAAGGAAGAGCACAATCAAAATACCGAAAAACACCCGATGAATTGAATCAGGAAAATGTAGATCTTAATGAAAAACTGCAAGTTTCGGTTGTGGCGTTGAAAGAAGAACGAGACAAAAGAGTTCGGGCAGAGCGAGATGCTGTCTGGAAGGATGTCGCCTTCACAGCGGCGCACAAACTCGGCAATCCAATTTTCGCACTGGAGACAAATTTGAATGGCATCAAAAGAGTGATTACCGATCCGTCGGTAATGGAAATCGCGGCTGAAATGGGAATTTCCATTGAAAAGGCAAAAATAATTATTGAGCAATTTAAGTCGCTAACAAAAGCACAGCAAATTTCTGCACGGCCTGTCGATCTCGTTCCCCTAATAAGCAGTGCATCTCGCGTCGCTGCGGATAATGGCGTTCAATTTCAAATAAAAATCAATAAAAAGCACCCCGAAGTATTGGCCGATCCAACGCGGATGACTGAATGTTTTGATGAGCTTTTTGCCAATGCTTTACACTGGTTGAATAAGCCGCAAAAACGAATTGAAGTGACGGTTGATATTGCCAAGAAAAAAGAATTGCCTTCAAACTTGGACGAAACGAAAAAATATGTTAAAGTCGGCTTCGAGGATAACGGGTGCGGAATTGCCGTGGAAAAGAAAGAGCAAATCTTTGCACCTTTTTACACAACGTATCCTCATGGCACGGGTTTAGGACTCTCGCTTGTTCAGCGCGTAATTGAAGGGCACGGGGGAGCAATACGCGAAATTGGCAAACCGGGAGAAGGAGCGAATTTTGAAATTTTTATTCCACAAGCGACATCGAAGGAAGACGAAAGTTAATGTATGCCTAATATTCTTATAGTAGACGACGAACCGCAGAATTTGAATGCGCTGAAGCGGGAGTTGGCGGCCAAAAGTCCCGGATGGACATTGCACACTGCAGCAAATGAAAATGAGGCAGCTTTGGTTTTAGGTCAGCATCCGATTGATGTGGTGATTACTGATTTGGTGATGGCAACAGACCAAAGCGGCATGGATGTTCTGCGGCAAGCAAAAGCCAAAGATCCATTGATTATGGTGATTCTCATCACCGCGTTTGAAAAGCATTTGGATAGATACCGCGCCTTCGAGTTGGGTGCTTTTGATTGTGTGCAGAAAAATATGCCCAACGTCATTGCTGCTGATGAAATTTTCATCAAGACACAGGCAGCGCTTCGGTTTCGTGAATTAACATTGCAGCAAATTGAAAATCAAAAACGTCTGGTTTTTTTAAGGCGTTATTTTGACCCCAGAGTGTTTGGAGTGATTGAAAAAAGCCCGGAACTGCTGGCCGTTCGCAATGACACACTTACAATTTGCTTTTGGGACATACGCGGCTTTTCAAAGTTATGCGAGAGCCTAAAGGCACACCCGACATTAATCGCTGGTTTTCTCAAAGAATATTTTCAAATTGCCGCAGAAGTTATTTTTGAGCGGCATGGCGTGCTGGACAAATATATCGGGGACGGCGTCATGGGTTTATTTGGTGCGCTTAATCATAAAAATGATGAGGGACGACAGGATTCAGTTCACGCCGTCGGTGCGGCTATCGAATTAAGACGGCGATTTAACAGTTTGCTTGCGAAATGGACTGAGCAATGGATGCTGTATACCGCACAAAAAATTGATATTGGATTGGGATGCGGCATTCATACCGGAGAAGTGCTTGTTGGTAATGTAGGCACAGATTTGCGTGACCAATACACCGCGCTTGGTCCAAATGTAAATTTCACGCAAAGAATTGAATCGCGTTCGGAAAAAGGACAGATTCTTGTTTCAACACCCACACAAGCGCGCGTCAAGGATCACTTTGAACTTCAAGAAATAGCCGTCATCAATGATGTAAAAAACATTCCCGGAGATTTCAAAATATTTTCCGTAATAGCTGGGAAATGATTCGTTGGTGCTTCAGCTAGCGAGCCATGATTAAACTTTCATTCCAATTTGGCCAATGTCCAAATTTTGCGGCGGCTGCGTCCTGTCGCGGAGTAGCAGGGGTTTCGGCTACCTGTAGTTTGCACACCGCTGCAATTGATGGGAGGAATTGAATATGAAGGCTGAACCAATTCTCTTGGAACTCGAAGCCGTGAAAGAAAAACTGGCGGAAGAGGCCGGCGGCGACACGCGGCGTTTTCTCGATCAGATGGAGGCGTGGGCAGTGGCGCATCCGCACGCCGGGCCGGTGGTGAATTCGTCGGGGGAGTTGCAGGCGCGATTGCGCTCGCGCGAGGCCGCAGAACCGCCGCCGCCAAAGGGCAAACCGTATCGGGTTCACGATCCAATCATTGCCGAGGTGCATCGAATTCGCGAGGCGTTGTATCGCGAGCAGCAGGCCGAAGCCTTGATCTTGAAGGATGAACCGCCGCGCAAGAAGCATTGATGAATTTTGCCATGATTAAACTTTCATTTCCATTCACCGAAGAAAAAATCCGGGCGCTGAAAGTCGGCGACGAGGTGCTGATTTCCGGCATCGTTCACACCGGGCGCGACGCGGTCCACAGGTATTTGCACGAGGGCGGCAAACTGCCGGACGGCGTAAGTTTCAAGGACGGCATCATGTATCATTGCGGCCCGGTGATGATGAAACAGGACGATGGCAGTTACAAATGCACCGCCGCCGGCCCGACGACGAGCATCCGCGAGGAGCCGTATCAGGCGCAAATCATCCGCGACTTCGGCATCCGCGG
>CAYYWB010000202.1:3973-4906 GCA_964475285.1 uncultured Bifidobacteriaceae bacterium
CGTGTATCTGCACGCGGTCGGCGGCGCGGCGCAGGTGCTGGCCGAGTGCATCAAAAAAGTTCGCAACGTCTATTTCCTCGAAAAATTCGGCTCGCCGGAAGCCATCTGGGAACTGGAAGTGATGGATTTCCCGGCGGTGGTGACGATTGACGCGCACGGCAATTCGCTGCACAGGGAAGTCTTTGCGAATAGCCAGGCGGAATTGGCGAAAAGACTCTGATTTTCGCGCAAAGGCGCAAAGGCGCGAAGAAAGAATCAAAATCCGGCTTTGTGAGCTTGGCGTCTTGGCGTGAGGTTCAGAATTTGAAATTCCACTCGTTGGTCAGGTATTTCTCCCGCGCGCGAGTCTTGATTTTCTCCAGAGGCGGATTTGTCATAAGTGAGTCGGCATCCCAAGCTTTTTGCATCGCCGCCTTCAACTTCCCGGCGGAGACGTTGATGTTCGTCAGAAAGTCGGCGTGTTTGCGGCTTTCGCGGTAGTCTGGTTCCTTGGATGGCATCCGCAGCAAATCGCCAATGAGCGTGAGGTCAAAATTTAGCAGGAACGTTCCGTGAAACAGCAGAAAGTGTTTGCGCCGACGCTGGGAGTTGCCGGAGAATTTGCGTCCGCCAATCGCCAGATCGGTGTGGCCGCGCACGGCAATTGCGGAGTGCGGAGTGCGGAGTGCGGAGTCAATTGCCGCGCGATTGCGGCGCATGATGAATTGATTGGCGACGGCGATGCTGTGGAGCGGGCCGTCCTTGGTGATGGGCAGCACCAGCGTGTAATTCAAACAGCCGATGCCTTGCACAACCGTGCCACCGCCGGAGCAGCGGCGCAGAACCGGGATTTTCCGCGCCTCGCACGCGGCCACGTTCACCTCGGTCGCAACCTTGTTCGCGTAGCCGACGACGACGAACGGCTCCGGCGATTCCCAGAAGCGCAGGCATTCC
>CAYYWB010000203.1:0-4904 GCA_964475285.1 uncultured Bifidobacteriaceae bacterium
CGCCGCGCTGACGATGGCCGAGGTCGGCATGGCCGAGGGCATGGAAGTCCTGCGGCGCTCCAAAATCGCCCGCAACCGCAGGCTGATTTACCACGGCCTCCCGCTCACCTCGGAAAAACTGCGCTCGGTGATTGACTGCGCGATTTTGCAGGCGTGCGGCCTGGCGGCGAACACCATCGTCGCCGGCGGCAAACAAGCCTGCGACCCGCACGAGCGCGGCTGCGGCCCGCTGCGCGCCAACGAGCCGGTCATCATTGACATTTTTCCGCGCTCGCAAAAAACCGGCTATTTCGGCGACATCACCCGCACCGTCGTGCGCGGACGCGCGAACGAGGCCGTGAAGAAACTTTACGACACCGTCTGGCGCGGGCAAAAAATCGGCTTTGAAAAAATCCGCGCGAACATGCCGACAGCGGACGTCCACAAGGCCGTGCAGAATTTTTTTGTCCAGCAGGGCTACAAAACCGGACGGCACAACGGGCGCATGGAGGGATTTTTTCACGGCACGGGCCACGGGCTGGGCTTGGAGATTCACGAAGCGCCGCGCCTGGGCGCGACCTCGACGGGCAAACTGCGGCCCGGCCACGTCGTGACGGTCGAGCCGGGACTTTATTATCCGGAAATCGGCGGCGTGCGTCTGGAGGATGTTGCGCTCGTCACCGGCAACAGCGCGAAAAATCTGACGCGGTTTGAGAAGGTGCTGGAGATTTGAGCTTTCTTGACATTTCTTGAAGCAAAGGCAAACAGAACCATTGATGGCAGAATGATTTCAAACGGGAACTTGAGAAGATGATTCTGCCATCAATCATTCTGTTTTTCATTCGCGCGGGTCGGGATGGAAATCAGTAGACCAAAACAAGCACCGCCGCATCCTGCGCCGACTTCACCACGGCCTCAAATTTTTCATCCGCCGTGTTCGGCGCTTTGAGCTTGGCCGAAACCGCCGGCACCGATTCCAAGAAGCTCAAGAGCAGGCTGCTCTTGACCGCGTAATTCACTTGGTGGCAGTCCGCAAGGACTCCGGCAACGCCGACGGGAAATGAAGAATGAAGAAATACCGGTTGGCGCGAACCGGATGCGGTTTTGTTTCTTCATTCTGCCTTCTGCCTTCTGTATTTTTTTTGAACCCCTGCAACCCGATGTCGGGAAAACCGACCGTCGCCACAGTGCCGCCCAATTGCGCTGAGCGGCTGGATAAAATGGACAATGGAGAAAATTTCCCGTCCGTTTTGAGCAAAGCCAGATCATTGGCCGCATCCACATTCTGCTCCATGCGTCCGTATGAACCACACCTGTCGCGCCGGCCGTTGCCAATGCGCGGTAAATCACTGGCTCAACCGGTAAAACTGCTGCGGGCCGGTGATGGCGTTGGTCACCACATCCTGCCCGCTGATAACGACCGGGATTGGAGAAACGGCAGTCCAAACAGGAGAAACGAGATCCGTGGTGGATTGCAACGTCAAGCCGCCATAGAAACCATCCACAACGCTTGACCACGTCAAATCAACATTTGTGCCGGACTGATTGATGGCCAGTTGCGGTGATGGAAATGCTAGACTGAACACCCCGCCGTTGCCATTGGTCCCGCCAGCCAGTGTCGTCCCATAGAGCGTGCTGCCGGATAAAATCAATCCCGCATACGGACCGTATATGCCGTCTATGCCGCGGCCGTAGAAATCAAACAACGTTGTAAAACTTGTGCCATCGGTGTTGATGGCAAACACTGTGCCGTAACCATGCAGGCCGCCGCCGAATAATGTTCCATACAGGGTTTTGCCGGATAAAATTAACCCGGCATCGGTTCCGCCCCCGTAGAAAAAACATAGATTCGTAAAACCTGTGCCATCCGTGTTGACGGCAAATACTGTGCCAGGAGTCGTTCCATACAGGGTGTTGCCAGACAAGATCAACCCGGATTGTGATTCGCCTCCATCATCAGTGCCATCAAACGTATGCAGGACGTTAAAGCCAGTGCCATCGGTGTTGACGGCAAACACCGTGCCATACTTATTGGTGCCGCCATACGCTGTCGTTCCATAAAGGGTGTTGCTGGACAAGATCAATTCGGCAAACGGTTGCGCCCCGTCGCTGTTGATACCGGAGGACAAATTGGAAAAACGATGCACGATCGTAAAACCGTTGCCATCGGTGTTGACGGCAAACACCGTGCCAGAACCATTGGTGCTATACCGCGTCGTCCCATACAGGGTATTCCCGGAAAAAATCAAGTTGCCGCATGGAATGGAACCGTCGTTGTTGGTGTCAAAATGATGGAGAACCGTAAAGTCTGTGCCATTGGTATTGACGGCAAACACCGTGCCAAACTGACCCCCATTGCCGCTCTTACCATTATCATAAAAGCCGCCCTCGCTCGCCGTCCCATAAAGGGTGTTGCCGGATAAAAGTAATCCGCCCACCGGAAATGCTCCGTCGGTGTTGTTTGCATCATAAAAAGAGAAAGTATGCACAAGTCTAAAACCCGTGCCATCCGTATTGACGGCGAATATGGTGCCACTGCCGTTCGGGCCGCCACTGCTGGTGGTGCCATACAGCGTGTTGCCGGATAAAAGCAATCCGGCATACGCGGATGATCCGTCGCTGTTGGTAGGAGCGCTTAATGGCAAAGAAGGATCAGGCGCACCGGCAGAGAAGGTATGGAGAGTGGTAAAAGTCTGCGCCGACACTTGCCCAGCCAGCAACGAGATGAGAATGGCGGTCAACGTGGTTTGCAGGAATAGATTCCGCGAGAGAGTTTTCATGAATTCGTTCAATAGATTGCAACACACTTCATTGGAAAAGCAATGAAATTAAAGGCTGAATATGATGCTAACGATGTTTCTTCCGCTATTTTTGGTCCGACGCGACATATCGCGTCGAGGAAAGCGATGGCATGCCATCGCACTCCACAAGCTTTGTCCCGGCAGGGACAACCGGAAATTAGCCCGGCACATCGTGCCGGGTTGCATCGCCCGAAATATAATCCGTCCTGAAGGGACGGCGGAATCATCGCGCATTTTCCATCGTCGCTCCGCGACGTAATCCATTTTGACCGTTCACCGGGGACGTTGTCCCCGGCTAATTTCCGATGCCGCTTCGCGGCTTTGCACCTTGGCGTCTTTGCGTTAAATCCGTTTGCCCCAATCGTCCAACCCAAAATGATTGCCGGAAAAGAGCCGTTCAAGTGCGGAATGGAGAGTGCGGAGTGCGGAGTGCGCGACAAGTCAGATTTCCGTCATCGCCCAGCCTCGTGCGCCGCGCCCCGTTGCCCCTGGATTGGGGAGCGCGACCGTCCCGGTCGCCGTTTTCGGCGTCCCGCCGAAAACCCGTCCAACAAACTAATTTGTCCAACGATGGTTCGGGCGCGACGCCCGAACCCGCAGGCGGGACGCCCGCGCTCCCCCAATCGTCCAACCCAAAATGATTGCCGGAAAAGAGCCGTTCAAGTGCGGAATTCGGATTGCGGAGTGCGGAGTGGTTGAACAACAAAGCAACAAAGGAACAAAGTTTTGCCGTCTTGGTTGCTTGGTTCCTTTGTTGTTCAAAAACTTCAGGAAGAAATGCGGCGGTTCAAATCTGATTTCCGTCATCGCCCAGCCTCGTGCGTGCGCCCCGCGCCCCGTCCGCCTTCATCTGATTTCGGCGCGACAAGTTGCCCCTGCGGCATTCGGAATGCGGATTACGCCGCCACCAACTCGACACGCGCCAAGGCCGCTTCAAAGGCGCGCAGAAGCTTTTTCTTTTGCCGGACGACGGCATCCGCCGGGGCCAGTTTCTTTTCCAAAGCCAGCCCGGATTGCGGCTCGGTGAGGCGCAGGATGCGCCCGCCGCCGGCGAGCTTGATGAGGTCGAACTGAATTTTATCGCGGTCAACCATGGCTTTATTGTCCTCGAAATCCGTGGAATTGCAACAGGAGATTGAGACTGGCGGGTGAGGCATTTCCCCAGCGTTCATGCGCTTCATGGGCGGCGCGCTCAAAATCCGCTTCATTGAAATCCATCACGGTCGCGGGCGGACTGGCAATGGCTACGGAAGCGGCCTCAAGAATTTCGTGATACAGGGTGATGGACAATTCCGGCTCGCTCAAACCGGCGCGGATGAGCAATCGAAATTCGCGGGCGATGCCGCTCGTTTGGGCGACGGCTTCGCGCCCGATGGCATCTATGATCGGCTCGTCGGTCAATCCAATGTCCTTGATGATGAAGCCGCCATGAAGCCGGAGGTTTTTGAATTACCAGATGTCAATCACGGAGAAATTCAAACGCCAATTGCCCCAATCGTCCATCTCAAAATGAATACAGGAAAAGAGCCGTTTCAAGTGCGAAATGCGCCCGTCTGCGCTTCCGTCTTCACTGGATTACGACGCAGCGAGTTGCTTCGACGCGGCAAGGAGTGCGCCCCAATTTGATTTCCGTCATCGCCAAGCACCGTGCGCCTCGCCATGTGAAATAATGCCAATGCCCCGCGCCAAGGCTTCCCATTGTCTCTGCCGTATTTCACAGGGCGAGCCACGCGCCCCGCCCGTTTCCGCGTAGCGGCTTTCGGCAGAAAGCCGCCATTTGAATTCCCGTCACAGTTTCCGGCGCTCTGCCGAGACGCCGCCACGTCGGGATGCCTGCGCGACAAGTGATCGGATTGGCGATTGATTCCCGGCGGCGGTTTGTTACGTTTTGTCCCACCATGAAAATCTTGTTGTGCATCTCGGCGTGCGCATTATTGCTCACGACTTCGGCTTACACCCAAAACATTCCCCACCTGGAAAAGCGGGGGGAGGCGACACAATTGATCGTTGATGGCAGGCCGTTTCTGGCGTTGTCCGGCGAGCTGGCCAACACGGCGCCCACGGACCTAGAATATATGCGGCGGATGTTCCCGATCCTGGCCAACCAGGTCCATCTGAACACGG
>CAYYWB010000204.1:0-4899 GCA_964475285.1 uncultured Bifidobacteriaceae bacterium
CCCACTTATAATCACAAAAATAGTATAGTGCAATACCTAACTGGAAATAGTATTATCTGTCGGTCGGCCAGATTTATCTCTTCGACAATCCGCTGCTGAAGCGCCCGCTGACGCTGGCGGATGTGAAGCACATGCTGCTGGGACACTGGGGCACGACGCCGGGGCAAAACTTCATTTACGTCCACCTTAACCGCGTCATCAAGAAATATGACCTCGACATGATTTACGTCTCCGGCCCGGGACACGGCGGACCGGCGGTGGTGGCCAACACTTATCTCGAAGGCACTTACAGCGAGATTTATCCCAACATCAGCCAGGATGAAGCCGGGCTGCAAAAACTCTTCAAACAATTTTCATTTCCCGGCGGCATTCCCAGCCACGCCTCGCCGGAATGTCCCGGCTCAATTCACGAAGGCGGCGAACTCGGTTATTCACTTAGCCATTCATTCGGGGCGGTGTTCGACAATCCCGATCTCATCGTCGCCTGTTGCATCGGCGACGGCGAGGCGGAAACCGGTCCGCTGGCAACATCGTGGCAGTCCAACAAGTTTCTCGATCCCGTCACTGACGGTGCGGTGCTGCCGATTCTGCACCTCAACGGCTACAAAATCGCCAACCCGACCATTCTTGCGCGGATCGAACCGGAAGAACTGGATCAATTCCTGCGCGGCAATGGCTGGACGCCTTATTACGTCGAGGGTCATGAGCCGGCACTGATGCACGAGGCCATGGCGGCGGCGCTGGATCAGGCGGTGGAGGAGATCAAACACATCCAGCACGAAGCCCGCGTCAACGGCAACACCATGCGCCCGCGCTGGCCCATGATCGTTCTCAAATCGCCGAAAGGCTGGACGGGGCCGAAATGGGTGGACGGCTTGCAAATCGAGGGAACGTTCCGCGCCCATCAGGTGCCGCTCTCCGATCCGCGGGCGAATCCCGAACATCTTAAACAGCTTGAAGACTGGCTGCGCAGCTACCGACCGGAGGAACTTTTCGATGCGCAAGGCAAACTGAAACCGGAGCTGGCCGAACTCGCGCCCAAGGGCGAACGGCGCATGGGCGCAAATCCTCACGCCAATGGAGGCAAGCTTCTCCGCGACCTCATGATGCCGGACTTTCGCAAATACGCGGTGAAGGTGCCGTCACCCGGATCGGTTCAGGCGGCGGACGCGCACGAACTCGGCGTGTTCCTCCGCGATGTGGCCAGGCTCAACCGGGCGCAGCGCAATTTCCGAATCTTCGGCCCCGACGAAACACTTTCCAACCGGTTGGCCGCCGTGTTTGAGGTGACCAACCGGCAATGGGACGCACGACAGCAGGACAACGATGAGTTTCTCGCCCTCGACGGTCGCGTCATGGAAATGTTGAGCGAGCATCAATGCGAAGGCTGGCTCGAAGGTTATCTGCTTACCGGACGGCATGGACTGTTCAACTGCTACGAGGCGTTCATCCACATCATTGACTCGATGTTCAACCAACACGCCAAGTGGCTCAAGGTCACGGCGGAACTGCCGTGGCGGCGGAAGATCGCCTCGCTGAATTATTTGCTGGCCTCGCATGTCTGGCAGCAGATGCACAACGGTTTCACTCATCAAGACCCCGGTTTCATTGATCACGTCGTGAACAAAAAATCCTCCATCGTGCGCGTCTATCTGCCGCCGGATGCCAACTGCCTGCTCTCGGTCTGGGATCATTGCCTGCGCAGCCGCCATTACGTCAACGTCGTCATCGCCGGCAAATATCAAGCGCCGCAATGGCTGACGATGGATGCCGCCGTCAAACATTGCACCGAGGGCATTGGCATCTGGCAATGGGCCGGCAGCGACGCGGGCGCCGAACCTGATGTCGTCATGGCCTGCTGTGGCGATGTGCCGACGCTGGAGACGCTGGCCGCCGTGTCCATCCTGCGCGAGCATCTGCCCGACCTGAAAGTTCGCGTCGTCAACGTCGTGGATCTGATGAAGCTGGAACCGCAAAGCGAACATCCGCACGGGTTGAGCGACGCGGCTTTCGACGCGCTGTTCACCAAGGACAAGCATGTCATCTTCGCCTTCCACGGTTATCCGTGGTTGATCCACCGGCTGACCTACCGCCGCACCAACCACGACAACATCCACGTCCGCGGCTACAAGGAAGAAGGCACCATCACCACGCCTTTCGACATGACGGTGCTGAACGAACTGGACCGGTTTCATCTCGTGATGGACACCATTGACCGCCTGCCGCAGACCGGCAAAAAAGGCCGTGCCCTCAAGGAACGACTCATGGCCAAGCTCATCGAGCACAAACAATACATTGATAAAAACGGCGAAGACCTGCCGGAAATCCGCAATTGGAAATGGAGCGCATACAAATAATCGAATAATTGACAGGCAGAGCCAATTGGCTTGAACCGCTCCAAAATTGGATTTTGACCGCTGGAAACGCGGGTGAAATCGCTGTCAAAGGTCCTCCACAGGAGGGAAAGGTTCTCGCTCAAAAAGTGTTCGGCTCGAACCTGGTCCTTGACTGCAAAAAGGCCCGTGGTTCTCGCGTCAAACCGTGGTCACTACCCGTCGAAAATTCGTCGAGTGGTGGATTGGAGCGGGCGATGGGAATCGAACCCACGTGTGAAGCTTGGAAGGCTTCCGTTCTACCATTGAACTACGCCCGCCTCCGCGCGTTCGCGCTTCGGCGCGGCAAGCCCGCGAGCCTGCCGGACAGACCAATCATAATTGTCCGGCTTGCCTTGTCAACCGTGACGCGCTATGCTCGCGCCGATGAATTCGCTGTTTCTGACCGGCGGACGGGTGGTTGATCCCGCAAATCGTTTTGATTCTCCCGCGGATGTGCTCATCATTGACGGCAAAATCTCCGCCGTCGGCAAAAATCTTTCCGCGCCAAAAGGCGTTGAACAGTTCGACGCCGGGGGAAAAATCGTCTGCCCCGGCCTGATTGACTTGCATGTTCATCTGCGCGAGCCGGGCCAGACGGCGAAGGAAAATCTCGCCACCGGAACCGCTGCCGCCGCGCGCGGCGGGTTCACCTCCGTCGTCTGCATGCCCAACACGTCGCCGGCGATTGACACCGCCGGAACCGTCGCGCTCATCCGCGAACGCGCGGAGCGCGAAGGCGTCGTGAATGTTTTCGTCACCGGTGCCATCACCAAGAACATCGCCGGCGAGGAACTCGCACCCATCGGCGGATTGAAAACCGCCGGTGTCGTGGCCATCACCGACGACGGCCATTGCATCCAAAACAACGAACTGATGCGCCATGCCTGCCAATACGCGGAAATGTTCAGCCTGCCGGTGATGGACCATTGCCAGGATTACTCGCTCGTGACCGACGGCGTGATGCACGAGGGTTATTGGAGCACCGTACTCGGCCTGCGCGGCTGGCCGGCGGCGGGCGAGGAAGTCATCGTCGCGCGGAACATCCTGCTCGCGGAACTGACCGGCGCGAAAATCCACTGCCAGCATTTGAGCGCGGCGGGCAGCGTGGCGCTGCTGCGCGAGGCGAAGAAACGCGGCGTGCCCATTTCCGGCGAGGCCTGCCCGCACCATTTTGTTCTGACCGACGCCGCCGTTGCCGGCAGCGATAAATTTTGGACCGACGACGGGAAGAATCTTTTTCCAACTCAAAACTCAAAACTAAAAACTCAAAGTTTGCCTGAATGGCCGAAATACGACGCAAATTTCAAGATGAACCCGCCGCTCCGCTCCGCGCGCGACCGCGAGGCGATTCTGGAAGGACTGGCCGACGGCACGATTGAAATCCTGTGCAGCGACCACGCGCCGCATTGCGATTACGAAAAGGAGGTCGAGTTCGATTACGCGCCGTTCGGCATCACCGGGCTGGAGACCGAACTGGCGCTTTCACTGATGCAGCTCGTCCATACGAAGCGTCTTCCGCTCGCGGACCTGATTGCGAAATTCACGGTGAATCCGGCACGCCTGCTGAACTTGAACAAAGGCGCGTTGAGCGCCGGCGCGGACGCGGACGTGACGGTGTTTGACCCGGATTGCGAATGGATTTTCCGGCGCGAAGACTCGGCGAGCAAATCCAAAAACAGCCCTTTTTTTGGCTGGAAGCTCAAAGGCAAAGCGGCTGCAACCATTGTCGCTGGAAAATTGGTTTGGGCTGAACGAAATGAATTGGTTGCGGTCTAATCCATGAAGTGCAATATTTAACCCAACACAAATAACAAATTATGAAAAAAATGCTCGTAGCGCTGGCGCTTGGCTGCCTCTGTCTGCAAATCCAAGCGGCGGAATCCGTCTGGCTCACGGACCTGCCCAAGGCGGAAGCCCAGGCCAAATCACAAAACAAAATCCTGCTCATGGATTTCACCGGCTCGGACTGGTGTCCCTGGTGCATCAAATTCGACAAGGAGGTGCTGGACACGCCGGAGTTTCAGGATTACGCGGCGAAAAACGTCGTGCTGGTGAAACTGGATTATCCGAACAAACTGGTTCAGAGCGATGACTTGAAAAAGGCCAACGCCGCCTTGAAAACCCAGTATAAAATAGACGGTTTCCCAACGATGGTCGTGCTGAACAAGGACGGCAAGGAAATCGGCCGACAGGTCGGCTATTCCGAGGGCGGCCCGAAGGTGTTCATCGCCAAGCTGGAAGGATTCAAGAAATAAGATTTTTCGATCCGCTTGATCCCGGGCGCGGCAAGAAATTGTCGCGCCCTTTTTGTTAAAACTTGAACCGGCGCGACGGCAGCTTTATCATCGGCCAGTTTGATGAAGGCGATTCTGGCACTTGAAGACGGCTCCGTGTTTCACGGGCAAGGTTTCGGCGCAAGCGCATCCGCGTGCGGCGAGGTCTGCTTCAACACTTCCATGACCGGTTACCAGGAAATCCTCACCGACCCGTCCTACAAAGGCCAGATCGTCACGATGACCTATCC
>CAYYWB010000205.1:0-4883 GCA_964475285.1 uncultured Bifidobacteriaceae bacterium
ACGACGGTTTTGATTTTGAACCGGCGGTAATTCGCGCGGTCGGGCCGGCCGTTTTTGAAACTCACCAGCGAAGCGACGGCAAACGTGCCGCTGATGTTTGAAATGTCGAAGCCCTCGATGCGCTGCGGCGGTGAAGGCAAATCAAGCGCTTTCGCCAGTTCCGCCAGATCATTTTGCGGATGGATTGAGAGCGGCAGCGTGTAAGGCACCCGCTCAAATTTCCGCTCTTTCTTCGTCGTTTCCTTTAAATCGCGGAGCAGGTCGCGCAGGCCGGCGGCCTTCTCGAAATCCTGCGACGCGGCGGCTTTTTTCATTTCCGCCTCGAGTTGGCCCTGCATTTCGCGGCACTGGCCTTCGAGAAAATCGCACGCGGCGCGCACCTGCTCCAGATATTGTTCGCGCGTGACGTTGCCGACGCACGGCGCGGTGCAGTATTTCAGATGCGCGTAGAGGCAATGCTTGTAATCCGCCGCGCCTGGCGCGAACACGCGGCAGCCGCGCAGGTTGAACTGCCGCCGCGCCAGCGCCAGCGTGCTGCGGAGCGCGCCGGAATTTGAGAACGGCCCGAAATAGCGCGCCCCGTCGTCCTTGCGGAACCGCGTGAAGGTGAAGTTCGGGATCGGGTCGTTCAGATTCACCTTGAGCATCAGAAACCGTTTGTCGTCGCGGAAGCTGACGTTATAGCGCGGATGAAATTCCTTGATAAGCTTGCCTTCGAGCAGGAACGCCTCCGGCTCGCTGCGGACGACGTGGAAATCGAAATCGTGAATCGCCTCGACCAGGGCGTTGAATTTCAAGTCCCAGCCCAGGCGCCGGCTGGATTGGAAATACTGGCTCACGCGCTTCCGCAGATCGAGCGCCTTGCCGACGTAAATGACCGTGCCAAACCGGTCCTTGTGCAGATACACGCCCGGCTTGTGCGGGACGGTTCCTAGTTTTTTGCGGATGGCTTCGGTCGCAGGCACGGGGGAATTTCAACGCAAAAGCGCGAAGGCGCAAAGAAATTTAGACAGAATTTACAGAATTAACCGAATTTAAAAAATTATTCCCCGCCGGTTTTTATTCTGAAAATTCTGTCAATTCTGTATCAAGATTCTTTTTTCAAATGGCGGTGGACGAAGAAATAATACAGCCCGCCGAGCGCCAGCGCCGCGCCGCCGAGCCAGAGAACGACGTGGCGCATCTCGCCGTGCATGAGTTTTTCATCCTGGCCCGCCTTGACGCCGACATAGCAAAGCACCGAACACCAGATTGTCGAGCCGAACAGCGTGAAAATGGAGTATTTCAGGTAATCCATCCGCGCGATGCCCGCCGGAATGCCGACGAGCTGCCGCGCGCCCGGCAGCAGCCGCGCGACAAACACGCCCATCGGACCGTAGTGCGACATCCAGTTCTCGCTCTTCCGGATTTTTTCCGGCGGCATTAAAATATAACTTCCGTAACGCACCAGCAGCGGTCGTCCGGCGACCCGCGCCAGCCAGTAAATGACCGTCGCGCCGAGCCACGAGCCGAGCGCGCCCGCCAGGACCAGGCCGATTTCCGCCGGCCAGCCGGTGAAATGAAAATCGAAAAGCTTCATCCCTTCCGTCCATGCCAGATACGCCGCCGGCGGCATGATGGCCTCGCTGGGAATCGGCAGCACGGAGCTTTCCATCGTCATCAGCAGCACGATGGCCGGATAGCCGGCGGTTTTGAGTGCGGCGAGATACCACGTCAGGAGCGGCTGGAAAAATTGCTTCAACATCGGGCGCTGGTTATAGCGGAAAAAACCGGCGGCGCAAACCGCGAATTGCGCGAATTACCGCGAATTGTTCTGCTGCGCGTAATACTTTTGGACTTCCTCCGCCGTCGCGGGCTGCGGCCAGACCAAATCCAGATTGTGGGCGAACCAATAAAACTCCCACCATTTATGCGACGAAGGTTTGCCGCCGTCGTCCACACCATTTTCGCCGACGGAATAGAGCAGAAAAGTCCCATCTGAATTTTTCTGGTAGTGCAGCGCCTGGCCGTTCATGTAATCGAGTGGAATCGTTTTAAGAATTGCCGGCGTCAAGCTGTCGAGCGTTGGCGGGAGTTGTTGGTGTTGAAGTTCGCATCTTTTGAGCGCGATTGCGGCTATCGTCATGTTTTTCGCGGTTTCAAAAACCATGGCTCTTCTCAACAATGTAAATGAATCGAAAGCGCCGTCAGATAAAAGCGTTCGCACACCAAACGGTTCAATATCCATCATAAAAGTCCCTTCTTGGGGAAATGAGTTTTCAAAACCAAGCCGGTCGAAGTTTGTGCGCGCGGATGATTGTGCTGATTGAAACGAATGATTGGTTTCGGCCGTGCGCACCGCGTCAGCCAAAACTTGATATGTTTGCATCATCCGTTTTTCATCGGCGTATGCCCAAAACCATTGCCATTCGAGCTTGCAGAGCCTCCTGGTAATTTCCTCATCGTTTCCGTTCACGCCGCGCCACAAATCGGATGGGTTTTGAAGGAAATGTTCCATCGAACGCAAATTGAAGACTCGTTCCGCCAAAAAAGCTCTTTTGGCAGCGCCGACAAATTCAACTGATTCCCAATCCTGTTGCAGCAACGCCAAATCGGACTCCGAAACATCTGGATCCTGCAAAATTTCCCATGTCGTCTGGGCGCCTACGCTGGCAATGGCGTCTCTGAGTTGTTGGGAACTATCGAGTCGTTCTTCGGTTTGCCCTTTGACTATCGCAAGAATTTCATGCGCATCCACGCAGGCTTTTGCTGTTCTGCGTTCGTGCAAATCATAAACCGCCTCCGCGCTTAACCATTGCGTTGCGCGTTTGAGCCGGACGAGATGTCGGAGCTGAATTGAATAATCTTTTCCGTAGTCCAAATTGAAATCCAGAACTGGATGGTTGGTCAGGCTCTGGAAACTGTTGAGATTGTCATTTTCAGCGGCAAGTTCTTTTCCCAAATCTTCCCAAGCGTTTGTCATTATATTGTTGGTCAATGGCCATGTGTTTTCGTTGAACCCGATAATTGCTAGTTGTTGCCAACCGACCATTGCTTTTCCGGGAGAAACCTCGCGCATCGCTGTTGGCGGATTGGTTTGAACAATGCTCTGGTATCTGGTTTCCAGATTTGTGAGCGAATTGAATATGAACGGAACCCCATTTTGTTCCGGTGGCACGGGCGGCGGAATCACTTGTGCCAGTTCCATCGGCTCGCCTTTGGCTTTGAGTTTGGCAACGTAAGACGCGACTGCGAAACGCAATTGATAATGGCGGATGACAGGAATAAGAACCGCCACGCCGAGGACAAGGCCGGCAACAATTAAAGATTTTCTGCGGCGGCTCATTTGATTTCAGCCAATCTACCACTTCCACCGCTCCGGATGGAATGATAAAATCACCCGCCGTTTATAACCCGCGAGATTCTCACGCTTCCACCTCCGCCGTTTTGGAGAATTCAATTCGCGCCCATTCGCGAAATTCGCGGATCGCCCTTTCACGCCTTCAAAAAATCCGCTGCCTGGCGCTGGCGGGCTTTCCGGGTTTCCCCGTCGCGGTCAATTTGGGATTGATTCATGAGCGCCCGGTTCCGGCGGTTGACAAGGCGGCGGAATTGTGAACATTTTTTTGGCGGAAATGTCATAATTGCTGTATAAAATTCCGAACAATCGGGAAATGAGCATGAAACGTTTGTTTTTTTATGATGTCGGCTGGAACCATTTTGGCGTCTGGAAGATTTGGGCATCGGGACGGAGCCGTCCCGGCGGGCTGGAACGCCGGAGCGGTTTGGGCATGGATTGAAACAGGCGCGAGGATGGCAATGGCGGACAACTTGCTGGAAAATATTCTTCATTTGCGGCTCCCGAAATTGAGGCCGGGTCTGGCCGCGCTTTTTGCGTGCCTGGCCGTGTTGAGTTCCGGCGCGATGCCGGCGCGCGCGGTGTCGTTCACCGCGTCGCTCGACCGCGACACCATCACGCTGGGCGAGACCGCGACGCTGTCCCTGAAATTTGAGGGCGGGTCGCCGGAGCAACTGCCCTCCTCCATGACCGTCTCCAATCTGCAACTGGTGCTGGTCGGCGGGCCGTCGCATTTCGACATCAACATCAACGGGAACCGCGACAGCTACGACACGTTCAGTTACATCGTCACACCCACGCAGGCGGGACAATTCACCATTCCGGCGCTGACGGCGAATGTGGGCGGGAAACAACTCGCCAGCCAGCCGTTGAAATTGACCGTCAACAAGCCCGGCGCGCCTCCGCCAGCCGGGGCCAACACCGATTCGCAAATCGCCTTTGCCAGGCTGGCGCTGCCCAAAAAGGAAGTTTATGCGGGCGAGACCATCACCGCCGACCTGCAACTTTTTTACCGGCAAGACACGCAACTGGCAAGAGACCCGCAGATCACCGGCACGCCGGCGGATGGGTTGACGGTTGGAAAAATCGCCGGCGGCAATCAAACCCTCGTGCAAATCGGCAATGCCGTTTTCAACGTGATTCCCGCCAAAATCGCGCTGACCGCGAACAAAACCGGCGCGCTGCACGTCGGTCCCGTCACGATCAGCCTTGTGCTGCTCGTCCCGTCCAATGACCGCCAGTCCGATCCAATTTGGGATCCGTTCGGGATGATGCGCCGCAGCGTGCAAAAGCAATTTTCAGTCGCCACCGACACGCTGGATTTGAATTCGTTGCCGCTGCCGGCCGCAAATGTTCCGACCAATTTCAACGGCGTCGTCGGCGATTTTACGATGACCGTCACCGCCGGTCCGACCAATGTCACCGCCGGCGACCCCATCACCGTGCGCGTGCAGATTTCCGGGTGCGGCGCGTTTGACGGCGTCAAGCTGTCCGACCAGTCCGGCTGGGGCGATTTCAAGCTGTTCCAGCCCACCGCCAAATTCAC
>CAYYWB010000206.1:0-4855 GCA_964475285.1 uncultured Bifidobacteriaceae bacterium
TCGCGACCAGCGTGAGCGGATACAGCCGCGACCCGGCGCCGCCTGCGAGGATGATCCCTTTCATTTGCGAAACCTTAATCGTTCCGCGCGAAAATGGAAATGCGAAACTCATTTCAGATTTCGGCAAGGCGCTTGCTTTAGGGAACCGGATGTCCGACAGCAATTTTGTTTTCGCGCAGCAACGCAGCGGGAGAATGGCATTCAAACGCTGGAAAACCGCTCGAAAACGACGGGGGAAGCCGCTTTACCCGGCGCATGGTGGGAACAATTCCCGCCGCGGGGAATGTTCGAAAATGTCCACGCGGTTCAAAAAGTAACAGGCAGTTGATTTTATGATCGGAGCCTACAAGGCCAACAATTGTTTTGACGAGATGCTGGATGGCGAGGGCAATTTGCGCCCGCACTACGGCAAAGTTCAAAGACTTTTTCAGGGACTAACGCCCGCCGAGCTTGAAGCAAAGCGGCTGGCAATGGACATGGCATTTCTGCGCCAGGGTGTGACGTTCAACGTCTATGGCGACGCGCAGGGCGCGGAACGGATTTTCCCGTTCGACATGATTCCGCGCATCATTCCGGCCAGCGAATGGGAACACATCGAACACGGCCTCGCCCAGCGCATCACGGCGCTGAATCTTTTCCTCCACGACATTTATCACGACCAGAAAATCCTGAAGGACGGGGTCATTCCGGAATTTTACGTGCTGTCGGCGCGGCATTTTCGCCGTGAGTTTGTGAACTTCGAGGTGCCCAAGGGGATTTACATCCACGTTTGCGGGACGGATTTGATCCGCGACCGCGACGGCAGTTATCTCGTGCTGGAGGACAATGGTCGCTGCCCGTCCGGCGTGAGTTACGTTCTGGAAAACCGCCGCGCGATGAAGCGCACATTCCCGGGGATGTTTGAAAGCATCGGCGTCCAGCCCGTTGACCATTACGCGCAGGAGCTGTTGAAATGCCTCCAGCACATCGCGCCCGCCGGCGTGGCCGAGCCGACGGTCGTGCTGCTCACGCCCGGTGCCTACAACAGCGCGTATTTCGAGCATACTTACCTCGCGCGGCAGATGGGCATTGAGATTGTCGAGGGCCGCGATTTGTTCGTGCGCGACTCGCGCGTGTTCATGCGCACGACGAAAGGCCTCCAGCCGGTTCACGTCATTTACCGGCGCGTTGACGATGATTTTCTCGATCCGACGATTTTCCGCAAAGACTCGATGCTCGGCGTGCCCGGCCTCGTTCACGCGTATCGCGCGGGAAATGTCTCGCTGGCCAACTCCATCGGCACCGGCATCGCCGACGACAAAGTCATGTATTACTTCGTTCCGCGGATGATCAAATATTATCTGGATCAGGATCCGATGTTGCCGAACGTGCCAACCTATCTTGCCAGCGAAGAGGCCGACCGCAGATACATTTTGGAAAACCTGCCGCGACTCGTCGTGAAGGCCGCAAACGAATCCGGCGGCTACGGAATGTTGATCGGGCCGAAGGCGGCGAAGAAGGAAATCGAGGCGTTCCATGAAAAAATCGTTGCCGAGCCGCGCAATTACATCGCGCAGCCGCTCGTGTTCTTTTCGCAACACCCGACGGTTTGCGACGGCGCGGTGGAAGGCCGGCATGTGGACTTGCGACCGTTTATTTTGTCGGGCGAACGCACCTCCATCATTCCCGGCGGCCTCACGCGCGTCGCGTTGCGGAAAGATTCAATCGTCGTCAATTCCTCGCAGGGCGGCGGCAGCAAGGACACGTGGGTGCTTTATGGAGATGAATGAAAAAACATCGAACATTCAACATTCAACGCCCAATACAGAACTCAAAAATCACTCGGCGGGCGTTTATTGAGTGTTCGATGTTGAATGTTGAATGTTGAATGTTTTCCTTTGAATTATGTTAAGCCGCGTCGCCCACTCGCTCTACTGGATGGCCCGTTACATCGAGCGCGCCGAAAACATCGCGCGCCTCGTGGACGTGAACCTGCAGCTCCTGCTCGACCTCCGCGACCTCGACGAGGAACGGCTGGCGAAACACTGGCTGCCCATCATCCAAAGCACCGGTGATGAAGAGGATTTCTTCAAGCTGCACCCGCGCGCGACCGGACAGGCCGTCACCGAGTTTCTCGTCTTCCATGCGGAGAATCCCAACTCCATCGCACAGTGCATCTGCGCCGCGCGGGAAAACGCCCGCATGGTTCGCGACCAGCTCACGCTCGAATTGTGGGAGGAATTGAACCGTCTTTATCTGTTCGTCCGCTCGCCAGCCGCGTGCGAGGTCTGGCGGCGCAGTCCCAGCGAATTTTTCCAGGAAATCAAGGCCAGCTCGCTGCATTTGAACGGCATTGCCAACGCCACCCTGATTCACAACGAAGGCTGGTGGTTCGTGCAGACCGGACAATTTCTGGAGCGCGGCGACAAAACCACGCGCATCCTCGACGTTCGTCACGAGACGCTGCCCGAACACGGCACGCCGAAGGCAGTCAGCCAGGCCGAGGCGTTCGAATGGGCCGCCGTGCTGCGTTCGTGCAGCGCGTGGGACGCCTACAAAACGATTTACAGCTCGGATGTGCATCCGCGATCCGTGGCGGAGTTTCTCCTGCTCAACGACAACTTCCCGCGCTCGCTCCGTTTTTGCGTCGGCGAATTGAACCGCGCCGTCCGCCAGATTTCCGGCGCGGCGGAGGGCTATTTCCGCAACGACACCGACAAATTGACCGGCCGGTTCCTGGCCGAACTCCAGTTCAGCACCATTGACGAAATTTTTGGCCGCGGCCTGCACCAATATCTCGACGAGGCGCAAATCAAGTTAAACACCGTCGGTGCCGCGCTGTTCAACGCCTACATTTTCCAGCCGTTCCAAAACCCCGACGGCGACCACATGGTGCAGCAGGAGGAACAACAACAACAATTACGCGAACACAATTCCCACCAGGCGGGCTGAATCCACCGCACTCCGCATTCCGAAATGAAATTGGACATCTTGCATCGCACACGCTACGCCTACTCGTCGCCGGTGCGCGACAGTTTCAACGACGTGCGCCTGCAACCGCCCTCGATTCCCGAGCAGATCGTCGAATCGTTTCTGCTCCGCGTGCTGCCCGCCGCGAGAATGAGACATTACACCGACTTTTACGGCAACTGGATCCACCATTTCGAGATTCCCGAACAGCACAACTACCTGCTCATCGAAAGCCAGGCGTGCATTTCGACGCACTGGCCCGAACCCATCGCCGAGGACGCGGAATTGTGTCCGCTCGCGAACATCGGCGAGGCGGCGAACGTGGAACGCTGCTTCGATTTCCTGCAGGCCAGCCGCTACGTCGAGATGGAGGCGGACGCCTGGCGGCTCGCGCTGGACGCAACCGACGGCCAGACCGACGTGTGGCAGGCCGCCCTCGCCCTCATGCGCCACACTCACGGCTATCTCAAATACGAATCCAAATCCACACACGTCCACACCCACATGAGCGCCGTCATCAGGGACCGGCGCGGCGTCTGCCAGGATTTTGCGCACTTGATGATCGGCCTTTGCCGCAGCGTGAAAATTCCGGCGCGTTACATCAGCGGCTATCTGGCCACGGAAGCCGCCAGCGCCACGCACGCCTGGGTGGAAGTGTTCGTTCCCGGTGCCGGCTGGCGGGCGCTCGACCCCACGCACAACCGCCAGGTTGACGGAACCTACGTGAAGATCGGCCACGGACGCGATTACGGCGACGTGCCGCCCGTAAGCGGCCACTACCGCGGCACGCTCGAACGCACGATGGAAGTGGAAGTCAAAATCACGGCGGTCGGGTGAAGAATGCCGTCAAGCGCCGGCAATAAAAATCCGTGTTCTCCGCGAAGCGGGGAATGTCGCTCCGCGCCCGGCGCGGAGCGGATGCAGGCGCGAGCCGGCACCGCCTGCGAGAATGATGCTTTTCATGGGCAACAGCGTGGAAATTTCAGGCGCAAATAAAAAACCGGAGTTCGCTGATGGAAAAAGCTCGCCAATGCCTTCAAAAAAAGAGCAGAAATTGAATCGCATTCGGCGTGGGCGACTACGCCTTCGCGCCGTGGAAAGTGGCCGTCTCCGGTCTGCACCGCCAACCGGTCTTCGTCCTGCTCGGCTCTCACGAGGGCAAGCCGCTGCTTTTGGACGACACCTGCTATTTTCTATCATTCGACAATCGGGCCGAAGCACGAGTTGTCGCGAGCATTCTGAATTCAGCCCCCTGCCAGGAATTTCTCTCGGCGCTGGTATTTGAGGACACCAAACGCCCGATTACCGTGGAGATTCTTCAGCGATTGAACTTGAGAGCCATAGCTGGCGCCGCCGGTCTGGCGGAAGAATGGGAGTCTATCGCCGAAAAGTTCTCCCGCGTCTTATCCGAAAATGAGGCCGTGCAAGGTTTCATGCTTATGGATGCGCCTAAAAAACGGAAGTCATAGCCACACTGTCAAATCGCATCGAAGGGATTTTGCGGTTACCCGCAAGGTCTAGCTTGACAGCGCGCCCTCAGCGGCGGCGTTCTGGTTGAACACCAGCTTGTCACCCTCGGCGGTCACCGTGATCGGCTCGCCTTCTTGCAGTTTGCCCTTGAGGATTTCCTCGGCCAGCGGGTCTTCGAGAAACCGCTCGACGGAACGGCGCATCGGGCGCGCGCCGTATTGCGGGTCGTAGCCCTTTTCCACCAGGAAATCCTTGGCCTTGTCGTCGAGCGTGAGCTTGAGGTTCTTGTGGCGCAACCGCGACAGGACCTTTTCCACTTCCAGGCTCAAAATCGTGATGAGGTCGGGCTTGGTGAATGTGCGGAACACAATCACGTCGTCAAGCCGGTTCAGGAATTCGGGGCGGAAGGTCTTCTTCGCCTCGTCCAGAATCCGCT
>CAYYWB010000207.1:0-4845 GCA_964475285.1 uncultured Bifidobacteriaceae bacterium
TTTCACCGTTTGGGTGCGAACGCCGAATTGATGTATCCGGCTTTTGCGGCACTACATTTCCACCGGCTGTTTGTGGCACTTCGTCTTCGTCTCGAAAACCCGCCGCAGCCAGCACCTTTTTTACACGCCATGTAATACCGTCAGGATTTTCTTGATACATCCGCGCCTCCTCTGGAAAAACGAAGCTGTCATTTGATTTTTGACTTCTGGCAGCTAATTTAAGCTCGTCATACAGCATTGGAAAAATCGGAATGCTCACCGTTTGTCCCGTCTTCGCCGTTTTTACAGTGATGAATCGCCGCTGCAAATCCACATCTTTCCATTGGAGCAAACAACAATCTCCGCGACGCATGGCGGTGCAAATCCCTGTGACCAGTATCGGTCGGATAAACTCATCCGTGCGGGCCGCGTCCATGATTGCCGCCAGTTCCTCTGGCGAATACGGCTTGCGGAAAACCGTTTCCGTCTCGCGTGTTGGCAAGTCCGAGAATGGATTGATGGCTCCAGCGGGGAGAAGGTGTTTGAATGTCGCCCGCAGCAGTTTGAGTGTATCATTCCAAGTTTTGGCTGTGACGCCACGGTTTGACTCTGCATCCATAAACGACCGCGCCGCCATGCGCGTCACATGCGTGATTTCCACTGTCTTCACGTTCTCTCGATGCACAAACTCGGCGAACCGCTTGAGCGTGGATTGACATTGCGATGCGTAGCGGGCATTTGGCTTACGTTTGCGCGGAATCTCTGACCATTCTTCGGGAAGATTTGTGAGAAGCACAGACCGGATGGCTTCCCCCGTTTTAATCTCGTAAAGTTTTTCCACCAGCCTCGCCGAACCTTGTTTCGTGCGCGCCTCCTCGACAATGCCATCCAACTTTGCCTGTGCCGCCGCGCGGGAACGCTCGAATGCTCCGTTGCCCTCATCGCGCAGCGAACGCGAAGCCGGTGGTATCCCGGCGATCTTTGTGAACAGGTTGGGGCGAAAAAGGCGGCCATTGATTTCGTAACGACCATACCAAGTTGGTCGCAGGCTGCCGTCTCGTTGAGTTCGTAATTCGAGTGGCATAATCGTAATATATCGGTTTATGAAACACGGTGAAACGAAGCGATACGCCCCGAACACCTATGTTCCAAAAATACCACACAACATACCACACAACAAGATAAAAATGGCAATAACTTGAATAATATAGGGTTTTGTCGTAATACATTCTGGCTCATAACCTGAAGGTCGCAGGTTCAAATCCTGCCCCCGCAACCAATTTCATCCCACCCGCCGCCATCCCCCCGGAAATTGGAACAAAGTTATCTTGCGTGAGCGTCGCGGATACCGATTTCCTTCATGGTATTCGTGAGACGAGTATTCCAAACGCCAGGATACGCTCCATCAAGCGACGGATCCGTGTCCAGACACATATTTAGTATGCTTGCGGCATCAGAACCGCCGTGGTCCTCTACAAATCGTTCCGGGTCGTCGTCAAGACTCCATTGTCTAGATTTGATGATGGGCACAATCCATTCGGCGCGCAAAGGCTCACCCAATGCGCAGAGCACCTTCACGCACGCAAAACGCACTTTCATGCTGTTGTCATTGAGATGCTCCTTAAGCTCGGGAATGATCCGCTGGTCGCCAATATCTGAAAGCACCCGCACTGCCCAAGCCAAATCCACATTGTCCTTACCCACCAGCCAGGCCGACTTCTCCGTTTCCCAGTCCATTTTGTTCAACGCGCGCAGGCTGTTGGTTTTGGCCACCACATCCCGTGCGCCGATACCATCCAGCTTAGCCAACATTTCCTGGGCACGCTTCAGGAGGCGTTCCTTGTCCGCCGGCAGCACTGTCAATTTGAACCGGTTGGTGATATGGCTGGTTAAACCGTTGGAGAGAAATTTGTTCAATGATCCAGTAATAAAACTTCCCTCGGGCGTGCTCGGTAAATAATCGTCAACCCAATTCAGTCCATCTCCAGATTGCAGTGAACCGCTGCGCATCAGTCTGTTCGTCCCCGGCAACTGGCCGAAATCAAGCCATCGGCTCGCGACCACAGTGTATTCGCCGGGTTGCTTGAACTTGATAAATGTCGGCAAATACAATCGGTCCACATAGACGCTGCCAGGCTTGATCTCTGTCATCCCGGCCACAGTCGAGAAGGCAAACATACCGTTGCCATACTCATCCGGGACTTTGGCTCCTCTGGCATCAAAAACCTCGATTCGGTAGGCGCCATGCACGCCCCATTGAATGCCGTTGACACTCATTAAAATTGATTTGCTGCCTGTGTTGGTCAGGTTGAACGCCAGATAAATGGGTTCACCAAGAGTGATCTCAGATTTCTCCGGCGTGAATCCGGCCGCATATTGAATCTCGTCGCCGAAGACAAGACTGCTCCAAACCAGCATGACCAGCAGGCCTAAAGCGCGGCATGTAATTGCGGGCCGAGGTGGAACAAAATTTTTCATATTCACATTATACAACACGCCACCGGCAGGTTTATTAGAGACTATTTGCAGCAGCCTGACAATAAGGTGACGGCTTTGCTGCATTCATGCTTGTTACCTACGCCGATTGACGCGGAAGGTCAAAACAAAAAGTTCTCCGAGTGACGACCGTCTGGCCGCGCCGTTTTCTTCTCTTTCATTGCCACAATCGCCGGTCTCAATAAACTGTGTGCGTGAAATCCAATGGCGCGGTTTATCTTGTCGGCGCCGGGCCGGGCGACGCGGGGCTGCTCACGTTGCGCGGCGCGGAATTGCTCCGCCGCGCCGACGTGGTGGTCTATGACGCGCTCGTCAACCCCGCCCTGCTCCGCCTCGCGCCGCCGTCCGCTGAATTGATTTCGCGCGGCCACAACATGGCGATGCCGCAGGACGAAATCACCGCGCTGCTCATCGCCCGGGCGCACGCGGGCAAATGCGTCGTCCGGCTCAAGGGCGGCGATCCCTACATTTTCGGGCGCGGCGGCGAGGAAGCGGAGGCCCTGGCGGCGGCGAAGATTCCATTTGAAGTGGTGCCGGGCGTATCGTCCATCGTGGCGGCGCCGAATTACGCGGGCATTCCGCTCACGCACCGCGAACATTGCTCCAGCTTCACGGTCTTCACCGGCCACAGCGATTCGGCGGACGCGGCCACAGCGTCGCATTACGAGCAAATCGCCAAAATTCCCGGCACCAAGGTTGTGCTGATGGGCACGGAAAATCTCGGCGACTGGACGAAATCTCTCATCGCGCACGGGATGCCGCCGGAAACTCCGGTGGCCGTCATCCAATGGGGCACGCTCGGAAAACAGAAATCGGTTTTCGGCACGCTGGCGACGATTGCAAAACTGGCGGCGGAGAAGAAGATTTCGCCGCCCGCGCTCACCATCGTCGGCGACGTGGTCAAGTTGCGCGGGAAATTGAACTGGTTTGAAAACCTGCCGCTGTTCGGAAAACGAATCGTCGTCACACGTCGAATTGGAAGGGACGCCGTGTCGGCGTCCCCAAATTTCAGGGACGGCGACACGCAGTCCCTCCCAAAACGGCTCGCGGAGTTGGGCGCGGATGTGCTCGAACTGCCGACCATCAGAATCACGCTGCCGACGGAGAAGGACGCCATCGTGGATTGCCTGCTGGAATTGAACGCCTACGACTGGCTGGTGTTCACGAGCGCGAACGGCGTGACGGCGTTCTTCGATTTGTTCTTCAAGCGCTTTCACGACATGCGCGACATCGGCGGTGCGCGCATCGCGGCGGTCGGCCCGGCCACGGCAGCGAAATTACGCGAGCTGCATTTGCAGGTGGACTTGACGCCGGAGGATGCGACCGCCAAAAAGCTGGCCGAAGCATTTGCAAAATTCGAGACCATCGAGAATCTGAAGATGTGCCTGCTGCGGGCGGAGGTGGCGAACCGCGAATTTCCGGAGGCGCTGGAGGAATTGGGCGCGATTGTGGACGACATCGCGATTTACAAAACCGTGGCCGAGACCGAAGACCCCGCCGGCGCGGGCGCGCGGCTGCTGGCGGAAGGCGCGGACTGGGTGACGTTCACGAGCGGCTCGACGGTGGAACATTTCCACGCGCGGTTTGATCTGCCGAAACTGGTAAAGAAATTTCCAGAATTGAAAATTGCCTCCATCGGCCCGGAAACAACAAAAACCATCGCCGCGCACGGATTGAAACCCGCGCTCGAAGCGAAGGAGCACACGATAGATGGTTTGATTGCCGCGCTGCTGAAGGCGTCAAAAATTTAGGACGCCGTTCGGAGCAAGGTAGATTTGACTGCGGCGGCAAGCGGAGCGCGATGCCGCTTTGGAACAAACAGGCGACTGGATCGCCCGAAAAGTTGCTGTCGCTGCCGCGTTTTGCAAGCGCACTCCAAAAGCTGCTGCTTATGGAAAAGTGGCCTCCGTTTCCGAAGGCCGCTCTTTTCCCGTCATTTGCCTCTGATGGAAATTGCAGCGGACTTCAGCCCGTCGGATTCGGCTTTCAGCGTGATGCTCCCCGGCTGACCGGCCTTGGCGCGGACGATTACCAGCGCCAGTCCGTTGTAGGCGTTGTGTTCCGGCAATTGGAATGATTCAAAGCTCGTCGCGTCGCCGTTGTCCGTGGCGACGATTTCGCCGGGACCGGAGATTTCGAACTTGATGTGGTTCTTCGACTGCGGGACGAGGAGGCCGTCCTTGTCCGCCACCGTCACGGTGATGAAGGAAAGGTCCTGGCCGTCGTCGGCGATGGTCGCTCGGTCAGCCTTCAACGTGAGCTTCGCCGCCGGGCCGGTCGTTTTCATCACGTCGGTTGCCCAGCGTTTGCCGTTCTTGTAGGCAACCACCTTGAGCGTGCCGGGCTGATAAACCACATCGTCCCAACGCA
>CAYYWB010000208.1:0-4839 GCA_964475285.1 uncultured Bifidobacteriaceae bacterium
GTCCGGGTCCAACCTTACATCTCACCCAAGATCGAGCTGTCCAACCAAAAGCAGGAACAAGTGGACCTGCGGGTGCTGCCGGTGATTTTTCGGTTTGAGAAGAAGGATGCCCCCGTTTATCCGGGCCAGATGGTGGATGTCTTTATCGGGCAGAACTAGCCAACGCAAAAGCAATGAACAACATCCGAATATGAGATACAGCGGCATCCTGCGGATCGGTTTCAAGCTGCTGGTCAATGACCGGGGCAAGTTCTTCGCCCTGTTGATCGGGATCACCTTCGCCGTGTTCCTGATGATGGAAATGACTGCCATGTTCGCTGGTATTCTCAACCGCGCCTATTCACCGATCACGAATATAGGTGCCGCGATGTGGGTCATGGACCCGGCGGTTAATACGGCCACCAGCCCGATCCCCATGCCGGGATACGTGCTGGATGCAACGCGAAGCATGGACGGAGTCAGCTATGCGGTGCCGCTCTTTATGGGCGGCGCGATGGTCAAGCTTGCCAGCGGTGCCTATCAAGGGGTGACTGTGGTTGGACTGGACGACAGCAGCCTGTTTGGCCGGCCCGAACTTGAACAGGGCAACATCCAGGACATCTATGCCGACAACACCTTCTTCGTGGTGGACGACGCGGAATTCGCCAAGCTGGGGAATCCGAAGATCGGCACCACGTTCGAACTGAATGACCACCGCGGCACGATTGTGGGCATTGCCAGGGTCGTTTCAAACGGACTGAACGGTGTGCCAACGCTCTATACCACCTACAACCGCGCGATTGAATACATCCCATCGACGCGTTTCACCATGTCCTATGTTTTGGTGCAGCCAAAGAACGACGCGGCCGTTGCCGGCATCAAACAGCAAGTGGCCAAGCTCGGTTATGTCGCGTTTACCAAGGAGGAGTTCAATAAACGCATCACCGACTACTACACCTACAAAACCGGTATAGGCACGAACATCCTGTTGATGACCATCATCAGCTTCATTGTGGGATTATCCATCTCCGGCCAGACTTTTTATACCTTTATTCTCGAAAATATCGAAAAATTCGGCGCGCTCAAAGCCATTGGTGCCAAGGGACGCGAGCTGGTCTATATGATCCTGTTCATGGCGTTCTTTACGGCGATGATCGGCTATGGCCTGGGCATCGGCCTGGTGACGCTGATGATTACCATCGCCAAATCGCGGTTGCCCAATTATGCGGCGACCATCACTTTTGGGAACTTGGGTCTGGCCTTCGGCATGGTTTTGCTGATTGCCGGAATCTCAAGTTACATCGGGATACGCAAAGTCCTCAAAATCGAGCCTTTCGACATCTTCCGGGGATAGCAATGAGCCACACGATGAAAACTCTATTCTCAATGCTCAAGGTGGAAACCAGAATGGCCATCGTTTCACTGGCATGTCTGGCCGTATTCGCCGGGTGCAGCTTCGCGCCAAAATATGCGCAACCGTCCGTTCAAACACCGGCTGCTTTCAAAGAAATGACGCCGACGCAGTCCAAAGAAACTGACGGCTGGAAAACCGCCGAGCCGAGCGACGCCATGATTCGCGGCCAGTGGTGGGAAATGTTCCATGAGCCGGAGTTGAATGCTTTCGAAGGCCAGTTAGTTGTTTCCAATCAGACCGTAGCCGTGGCACTCGCCAATTTCATTGCCGCGAGGGCCATGGTGAAACAAGCCCGGTCGCAGTATTTCCCAACCGTGAGCGCCAATCCTTCGGTCACGAGAACACGACAGTCATCCATGTCAAGTCCGCCGACCTCTTCCACATTCACCGAATACTCGTTGCCATTTGACGCCTCTTGGGAGCCCGATTTTTGGGGCCGCATTCGCAACACGGCCAAGGCAAACTCTCTGGAAGCACAAGCAACGTTGGCCGATCTCAAAAACGTGCGACTGACCGTTCAGGCGGAGGTGGCGGTGGATTATTTTGAGCTTCGCATTTTGGATGCGCAGAAACAGCTCCTAGAAACGTCGGCGCTGGCTTATCAGGAGTCACTCGAGCTGACCCAAGTCCAGCAGAAAACCGGCCTCGCCTCCGGCCAGGACATTGAGCAGGCCGAAACGCAACTCGAACTCACACGCGCTCAGGCCACCGACTTTGGCATCCAGCGCGCGATGCTCGAACATGCCATCGCGATGCTTCTCGGCCAGCCGGCTTCTTCATTTTCCATCACCGCCAATTCACCGGTCGCAAAACCCGTCGCCATTCCCTTTGGCGTTCCCTCGGAACTCCTCGAGCGCCGGCCCGACATCGCCGCTGCCGAACGCCGCGTCGCCGAGGCCAACGCGCAAATCGGCGTGGCGCGCGCGGCTTATTATCCGACCATTACTTTGAGCGGCGCGGCGGGATACCAGAGCACGTCCATAGAAAATCTATTTTCCGGGCCGGGTCTGGTCTGGTCCGTCGGCGCAACGCTGGCGCAAACACTTTTTGACGGCGGCTTGCGCAAAGCCGTCACCGAACAGACGCGCGCGATATACCAAGGCACCGTTGCAAATTACCGTCAAACCGTGCTCACCGCTTTTCAGGAAGTCGAAGACAACCTGTCAACGCTGCGAATCTTGTCGCAGGAACTTCAACAACAGAATTCCGCCGTCGAATCATCGCAGCACTACCTGATGCTTGCCAACGCCCGCTACCAATCCGGTCTGGACGGTTACCTCGATGTGATCGCCGCACAAACCGCTTTGTTGAGCAATCAGCGGACGGCCCTGGGCCTTCAGATGCAGCAACTGACGGCGAGCGTCCAGTTGATCAAAGCGCTGGGCGGTGGCTGGGATGTCACACATGAAACGACAGCGGCTATTCCTTGAGCACCACGCCCAGACGGAAAGGCCGCTCGATTGGCCCGTAATCAAGCACGAGCGGTAAATATGCTCCACTGGTTGCATGATCTACTGCCCCACATTCCGCATTACGGATATGTCCTCGTCTTCATCGTCGCGTTTTTGAACAACCTTGGCTTGCCGCTGCCGGGTGAAACGATTCTTTTGGGGGCCGGATTTGTTTTGGGAAAAACTGCGGATTCGCTGTGGCAACCCGTGGTGGCCGGAACGGCGGCCTGTTTCTTGGGCGGCATTTGCGTCTTTGGGCTGGGACGGCGGCTAGGACGGGGCGGCCTGGAAAAAATCCGCTGGCTCCATCTCACGTCCGAACGGATGAAATGGCCGGAACGATTTTTCAAACATCATGGCGCCAAGACGGTTTTTATCGCACGGTTCATTTTTTTGTTTCCGCCCGTCGTGGTCAATTTGCTGGCTGGCATGTCGAAAATGCCATGGCGCACTTTTCTATCTTACAACCTCACCGGGTCGGCGGCCTATTCCACCACTTACATCCTGATTGGATATTATTTCGGGAAGCAGTGGAAACTGCTCGAAGCCTGGCTGGGATCCACGGCGCTTTATCTGATGCTCGCGGGGCTGGTCATCGCGGTTCTCGGCGTGATTTTCAGACATTCTGTATCCGGATATTGGGTGCGTCTTTTCCGCAATGAGCATCGGCGGAAAATGTGACGCCTCTGCCGCTTGGCTGAGCCAATCTGCCGCTGCATTTGCCCCAACAGTCATCTTCCATGATGCACCCGCCGATTGATCCAGCCTGTGTGACGATCCGATTGGTCAATCTTCCGGTCGGAAAATCGCCGCTGCCGGTCGCCGGATTCAATCTGCCGGACGGAAAATGCCTTCTGGCGGTTGCCCGATGGCTGAAGATTATTTCACATCTCAATCCATTGACCTGCGTCGTTGACGCCCTGCGCACGTTGATGCTGGCGGGCAGCACGAACACCTTCGGTTTGAGTTTCGACTATGCGGTCATCTTGTTTGCCACAACCATTCTGGTCTTCCTTGGCGCACGGTTGTATCCTCGTCTGGCAACTTAAATTATGCGCTCCATCCTGACCATCAACGGCGGCTCGTCGAGCATCAAGTTCGCGCTATATCAGATTGAAGAACCGTTGAAACGCGGGCAATACGGAAAAGTGGACCGCATCGGCTTGAGCGGGACGAATTTGACCTTTCATGACGCGGATGGAAAACCATCGGCCAGCCGCAAACTTGATGTTGCTAATCACAAATTGGCGGCGAATTTCCTGATTGACTGGCTCGAAAAGCAAATTGATTTCAAATCGGTCAAGGCGGTGGGACATCGCGTGGTTCATGGGATGAAACATACCAAGCCGGAGATTGTCAGCCAGGAATTGTTGGACGAGCTGCATCGAATCGCGCCGTATGACCCGGATCATCTGCCGCGCGAGATTGAACTGATTGAGACGTTTTGTCAGCGTCATCCAAAGCTGCCGCAGGTGGTGTGCTTCGACACGGCGTTTCACCAAACCATGCCGCGCGTGGCCAAACTGCTGCCGATTCCACGACGCTTTGATGCCAGGGGAATTCAACGTTACGGTTTCCACGGTTTGTCCTATGCCTGCCTGATGGAAGAACTCATGCGCCTCGGCGACCCGGCGGCGGCGAAAGGTCGTGTCATTCTCGCCCATCTCGGCAATGGCGCCAGCCTGGCCGCCGTGCGCGACGGCAAAAGCATTGACACCAGCATGGGCTTCACGCCGACGGCGGGCTTGGTGATGAGCACGCGTTCCGGTGATTTGGACCCCGGCCTCGCGCCGTATCTCGCGCGCGTTGAGCAAATGACCACCAGCCAGTTTTACAAAATGGTCAACCACGAGTCGGGCCTGCTCGGCGTCTCGGAAACCAGTTCGGATATGCGCGACCTGCTCGACCGTGAAATGAAGGACGTGCGCGCGGCGGAGGCGGTGGCGCTGTTTTGTTATCAGGCGAAAAAGTGGATCGGCTCCTTCGCCGCCGCGC
>CAYYWB010000209.1:0-4832 GCA_964475285.1 uncultured Bifidobacteriaceae bacterium
ATTCCATCACGCGCCTGGCCCGCGCCTACAACACCATCCAGCCGCATTCGGGCAAGATTTTGTCCGGTGGCGTGGACGCGAACGCGCTGCACAAGCCGAAGCGGTTTTTCGGCGCGGCGCGCAACATCGAGGAAGGCGGCTCGCTCACCATCATGGCGACGGCGCTCGTGGACACCGGCAGCCGCATGGACGAGGTGATTTTTGAGGAATTCAAGGGCACCGGCAACATGGAGGTTTCGTTGGACCGCGCATTGGTTGACCGGCGCATTTTCCCCTCAATCAACGTTGAGCGTTCCGGCACGCGCAAGGAGGAGTTGCTGTATCACCCGGATGAACTGAACCGGATCGTCCTGCTGCGCCGCGCGCTCACGGGCGTGCCGCCCGTGGAGGCGATGGAATTGCTTTTGGGCAAGCTGAAAAAAACCGGGAGCAACATCGAATTCCTCTTGAGCATGGCCACCGTCAGTTGACGGCGGGCTTTGACGCTGGCGGTTTTATCAGGCTGAAGCGCAGGCTGAACTGGTGTCCGCGTCCCGCCAGCAGCGCGGCTGACAGCGCAAAAAGAAGGAGGTTCTCCGACAATTTGCGGCAGATGAATTCCGTGCCGTTGCCGCAGCCGCAGTCAAATTTCACGGCACAAAAGGGAATGGCCAGCGCCGCTTGAAGGAGCAGGGCGCGATGAAGCACCAACCCGGTGAACGGCACCAGCATCGCCATCAGCGTCAAAGCCGTTCCGCGCACTGCGACACCCAACAGCAGCAGCAATCCGCAAAACACTTCAAACCACGGCAGGGTCGCGGCCAGCGAATTCAACAGCAGCGAGCTTTGGGTGAGGTCATATTGCCGCAGCAATTTCAGAAAATCCACGGGATCCAGCGCCTTGCTCAAGCCCATGTAAAGAAACACCGCGCCCAGCAACCACCGGGCCAGCACGGAGGCGATGTTCACCGCGACGCGGCTCCAGGATGTTTGGTCCGTGTTCATGGGTTTGGTTTGCGCAAGTTCCCGCTGTTGCGCGCTCCGGTTTCCACGGGCAGATTGTCGGTCGTCCATTTCGTGATCCCGCCGCCGAAGACGAAGAGCTTTTGATTGGGAATGCCCACGTCCCGGAGCAGAATGGCGGCGGACTCGCTGTCGTCGCAATCGCCGCCGTTGCAATAAACCACAATTTGCTCCGCTTTCTGGCAGAGTGGCAGGACGGTGTCGAAATACTTTTCCGGCCGGTAGGGGTCAAATTCGTAAGCGCCGGGAATGTGGCCCTGCTGGTAATGTTCCTCGTCGCGGGCATCAATGAAAACGATGATGTCCTGCTTGAAGCGCGGGTCGCGGAAAAGCTGCGCCGCCTTGCCATCCTCCAGCAATTGCAGTCCTTTTTCCTTCATCTGCTCCGCAAGAAATTGCGCTGGCGTGACCGCTCCGGAATTTGTGCCGGCAACGGCTGGCCGCGCCGGACTGGCGGTTCCTGCCGGAAAATAGTCGCGAGTCGGCGCCAGTCCCAGCGGCGAGACTTGATTGGCGGCAAACGCGAACGCGGCGCCAAGGACGGCCACGAGTGCGGCCTCCCCAAAAATCTTTCCACCTGACGAGCGGACAGATGTTCCAGACCGGCTAGGATCAGTATTCACGCGAATCTCGCCGCCAGCTTGGACGAGTCCACCCGCGTGAGGCAATCACTTTTTCTCTGTTCAGCGCGAGGACTTGCGCCGAGAAATCAACCGTGTCAGTAGAGAACCAGCCTGGCGTAATCCACCATTCCTTGAAAATCAATGACCACCACCGGCTCATCGCCGACCACCCAGGCGTCGTGGCCGGAAGGCAGCAGCGAGACATCCCCGGCCTTGCAGTCCAGTTCGGTGCCATCGTCCATGCGCACCCGCAGAACGCCGGAGACTTGGAACTGGAGATGGGCGGCCTGGCAACTTTCCGTTTTGGCCAGCGGCTGCACACAGGTCACCCAGCGCCAGCCGGGTTCAAACGTGGCGCGGCCGACGGTGGCCCCGCCGATCTTGAGCAATTCCAGCCGGCCCTTGGGAAACTCGCGAACCTCGTCCGGCTCGACGAAGTTTTTGCATTCTGCCTTGTTCATATGTCCTGATGGTTGATGAATTGATTGTGGACAGAACAAGCCGCACCGTAAAGAACCCATCCGTGTGGGAACAAAAGCGATCCATTGTTTCGCCCGCTAATGTTGGACATTAGCCTCGCCTCGCTTTTTGTCAAGGCCGGCGATCCGGGCAGCCCCGTCGCCTTTTCGCCGTCCCGTGTTCGTGACCGTCATCTTCCAACGGCGGCACGGCGGCTCTGGAACTTTTTGGGTCCAGCCCCGCCGCGCATTCCCCCGGAACGCCTCCGGGAAGAATAATAAAACTAAATGATATACTTAAGATGAAAAAATCCATTTGTTAATTCAAAAATTGCCAAGCATTGGTCAAAATATGGTTAGTCAACGCCTGGCACTTCGACGATTGTTTGATGCGAAAGGCGCGACGATGGCGCCGACAACGATCAACCAACGGAGAAACAACGATGAAAAAAATTATAATGCTCGCAGCAGTGTTTGGTTTCGCCGCGGCGATTTCAGCCTCGGCGGCGGAGGCCAAGGACAACTGGGACACGCTCTGTGCCAAGTGCCACGGTGCGGATGGCAAGGGACAGGCCAAGATGGGGCAGAAATTGGGCGTCAAAGACTTCACGGACGCCAAGTTTCAGGCAACCTTCACGGACGCGGATGCCACCAAGACCATCAAGGAAGGGAAGAAAAATGCGGATGGCAACACCTTGATGAAGCCGTTCGTAACCGGAGCGGACACGCCCCTGACAGATGACGAAGTCAAGGCGCTTGTCGCCTACATCCGCAGTTTGAAGACTTAGCAGGGTTTGCAGACGAGGGTTGCTGGATCGGGAGTCGAAAAGGCAGCCCTCGTCAACCTGAAGAATTGACAGAAATAACCAGGCATTATGCGCGGCTTCAAATTGCCACCACAAATTCTGCGTTTGATCCTGCTGACGCTGGGCATCGTCGGGTCGTATCTGGCCGCGCGTTCATTTCTGACACCGTCCTCGTTCGGCCAATACGGCTGGTATCGCGGGAATGCGCTGGCGGAGATTGCCAATGCTCGTGAACCCCTGTTTGCTGGCAAGCAGTCGTGCGATGAATGTCACTCCGACATCCTGCACAAGCTGGCGGCGGACGCGCACAAGACGCTTTCCTGCGAGGCCTGCCACGGCGTGAGCCGGGCGCACGCCGACAACCCGGACATCCTGCCGGACAAGTCCACCGGCAGTTATTGCATCCGGTGTCACGAAGCCAATCTGGCCCGCCCGACGTGGCTCAAGCAAATCGTCGTCAAGGATCATTACGGGCCGAAATGCACTGAATGCCACGTGCCGCATCAACCCACTCAAACGCCATGAAAACCAAATTAAGCCGGCGCGGTTCGTTGTTGAGAATGGGCGGGGCCATCGCCGGTCTGCTCACGCTTTCCGCCGCGCGCGCCGCCAAAGCGGCGGTGCAAAAGGTGTTTGTTTCCACGACCGCGCCCAACGGCTACGACCCGACCAAGCATAAATGGCTGATGTGCATTGACGACACCAAGTGCATCGGCTGCGGGTTGTGCGCGGAGGCGTGCAAAAAGGAAAACGGCGTTCCAGAAGGCCCCTATTATCGCACATGGATCGAACGTTACATCATCCCCAAGCCGAAGCCCGGCTCGGATCAAACCCGTGGCGAGGCGATCGTGGATTCTCCCAACGGCGGGATGCACGGTTTTCCGGAACCGGCGCTGCCGAAGGATCAGATTGAGCACGCATTCTTCGTCCCGAAGCTGTGCAACTTGTGCGAAAATCCGCCGTGCGTCCAGGTCTGTCCGGTTGGCGCGACGTTCAAGGCGCCGGACGGCGCGGTGCTGATTGACCCGAAATACTGCATCGGCTGCGCCTTTTGTGTTCAGGCCTGTCCTTATGGCTCGCGGTTCTTGAGTCCGGTCACCCACACGGCCGAGAAATGCACGCTTTGTTATCACCGCATCACGCGCGGGCTGAAGCCGGCCTGTGTCGAGATTTGTCCGGCGGAGGCGCGCATTTTTGGCGATTTGAAAAATTTGAAAGCCGATGATCCGATCCAGAAATTTTACGAAAAAAACCGGGTGCAGGTGCTCAAGCCGCATCTGGGCACCGAACCCCGCGTTCTTTACGCCGGTTTGGACAAGGAGGTAAGGTAACATGACTGACGCGATAACCAACATCGTCGTGGAAGCGCTGCCCCAGTTCGAGGGCTACGTGTATCCCAACGAAGCCAGTTTTCACCCGGTCTGGAGCACGTTGATTGTCATTTATCCCTACATCACCGGGCTGGTGGCGGGCGCCTTCATCATGGCCTCGCTGGTGCGGGTGTTCAATGTCAAGGCGCTGGCGCCGGTGTATCGGCTCTCCATGTTGACGGCGCTGGCGTTTTTGCTTTGCGCCACGCTGCCGCTGCTGTGTCATCTGGGGCATCCGGAGCGTTGCTACGAAATCATGATGACCCCGCACATGACTTCGCCCATGGCGATTTTCGGCTTTGTTTATGCGTGGTATTTGATGGCGGTCCTGCTGCTGGAGCTGTGGTTTGATTTCCGTCAGGACTTCGTGAAATGGTCCCAAACCACGTCAGGCTTCAAGGGAATCATTTATCGGGCGTTGACTTTGGGTGTGACGGATGTGTCGGAAAAAAGCGTGGCTTTGGACATGAAGATGGAATGGATCCTTTCAATTGTCGGAATTCCGTCGGCCTTTTTGCTGCACGGCTATGTCGGTTTCATTTTCGGCTCGATCAAGGCCAATCCGTGGTGGGG
>CAYYWB010000210.1:0-4800 GCA_964475285.1 uncultured Bifidobacteriaceae bacterium
CGCATCCGCCCCTGCCCGCTCCAGCCGCGCAAGGATTTCTCCGACGAGGCGCTGCGCGAACTGGCCGATTCCATCCGCGAACAGGGCATCGTCCAGCCGCTCATCGTGCGCGAGCGCGGCGGCTTTTTTGAATTGATTGCCGGCGAACGACGCTGGCGCGCGGCGCAGCTTCTGAATCTGCCGGAAGTTCCTGTCATCGCCCGCGAGGCCGACGACCGCGCGGTGCTGGAGCTGGCGCTCATCGAAAACTTGCAGCGCGAAAATTTGAACGCCGTCGAGGAGGCGCATGGTTACGCGCAACTGGCGGAGCAATTCCATCTCACGCAGGAGGACATCGCGGCCAAGGTCGGCAAGAGCCGCGCGGTGGTGGCCAATTCTCTGCGGCTGCTCAAATTGCCGGCCACCGTCCAGAAATATCTGCGCGAAGGGCGGCTGGCGGTCGGCCACGCGAAGGTGATTCTCGGCCTTGCCGATGAAAAACAGCAGCAGCTCGCCGCTGAGCGCGTCATCAAGGACGGCTTGAACGTGCGGCAAACCGAAGGGCTGGTCGCCAAACTGCAAACACGCGGCTCACGGAAAGCCACGACGAAGCTGGAAACCGTTGCCGCGCCCGCCGGCGATCCGCACGTTGCGGATTTGGAGGCGAAGTTGCGCGAAGTGTTCGCCACGAAGGTGCAACTGCATTACGCGCAGGGCAAAGGCTCGGTGGAAATTTCATTCTTCAGCGAGGAGGAATTGGAACGGATTCTTCAGATTTTGGGAGTTGCAGAAGGGTGACAGGTGACGAGTGACAAGTGACATGAAAACAAACGCGACTGCGAACGCGCCAGATCGGCTGGAGACTTTCGGCATTTATCAACTCTCCCGCCAACTGTTTGAAGATTTTTGGAAAGACTCCGAACATTTGCTGAAAGATTTTCGCGGACGGGAATTGGTAAAACAGCAATTGCGTAGTTTGGATTCGGTTTCCGCCAACATGGAGGAAGGTTTTGGACGCGGCTTAGGCAAAGAACTGCCGCAACACCTGAAAATTTCCCGTGGCGAAGCGCGTGAAAGCCGCGGCCGCCACGAGCGTTGCAACCACCTGCTTCCGCCTCAAACCATTGCCCAACGTGTTTCAACCTTGAGCCATATCATCGGCGGCTTGGCCAAAACCATTCAAACAATTGAGAGTCGTCCGAATCGCAAGTCTTGATCCTGTCACCTGCCACACGTCACTTGTCACATGATATTGGAAATCATCAAATACGGCCATCCGGTCTTGCGGCAAAAGGGCGCGCGGATTGAAAAAATCGCGCCGGAAATCAAAAAACTCATCGCCGACATGCTCGAAACCATGCGCGAACGGCACGGCGTCGGGCTGGCCGCGCAACAGGTCGGCAGGGCGCTGCAACTCACGGTGGTTGACGTGCGGGAGGTTCAGGACCGCCCCTCCACGCTCGAACTCGGTGGCAAACCCGCCGACGTGAACGAAATCATGCCTCTCGTGTTGATCAATCCAGACATCAAACCGTCTGGCGAACCGGTCGCCAGCGGCGAGGGCTGTTTGAGTTTCCCGGAAATCTACGCGGAAATCTCCCGGCCCGGCTTGGTGGACGTGAAGGCGCTGAATGAAAAACTCAAGCCGGTTGAATTTCGCGCCGGCGGCCTGCTCTCGCGCGCCATCCAGCACGAAGTGGATCACCTGAACGGCATCCTGTTCATTGACCGGATGACCAAAAAGACGAAGGAGGAAATTCGGGACGAACTCGACGCGCTCCAGGCGGCGACCAAGGCGGAACTGGCGCTTCAAAAAAGCCGCGGGGCAAAATAGTCGGACTTGTCGCGACAATTTTCACGGCGATTTATTTTATTGCGTTGCCATTGCGCGGTGCGTAAAACAGATTTCAGCTAGCGTCAAAGACCGCCTTCACGAGGCCAAGCTGAATCCAGAAAAACAAAATGAAAATCAAACCTGTCGCCATCTGCCATCTGCTGTGTGCCATCTGCTTCTCCGCATCCGGCCAGGGCACGGCATTCAGCTATCAAGGCCGATTGAATGACGGCGGCAGTCCGGCCACAGGAATTTACGACTTGCGATTTGCAATTTGCGATGCCGTGACCAATGGCAATGTGATCGCCGGGCCGCTGACCAATTCGGCCACCGGCGTCACCAACGGGCTGTTTGCGGTGACGCTGGATTTTGGAACGGGCGTTTTCACCGGGGCGGCGCGCTGGCTGGAAGTGGACGTGCGGACGAATGGCGCCGGCGCGTTCATCCCGCTGTTGCCGCTCCAGCCCATCCAGCCGGTGCCGTATGCAATCATGGCGAACACGGCCAGCAACCTGCTGGGCGCGCTGCCCACCGCGCAATTGAGCGGCACCATACCGCTGGCGCAGTTGCCGGGTTCGGTATTGACGAACAACAGCAGCGGCGTGGTTTTGAACGGCACCTTCAGCGGCAATGGCGCAGGGGTGACAAACCTCGACGCGGCGGTGGCAACGAATGCGCCGAATGGCACGCCGCTGAATAATCTGGCCAATGCGGTGATGGCTTTGCCTTTTGCCGAACTTCACCCCAACACAACCTTCACTTACAACACCAACATCGAGATTTGGGTAAAAAGCAACGTCACAGCTTCGGCCACCATCACAATCAATGGCGTCACGACCAATTACTATTTCCCCGGCTCAACCGATGCGGGATGGAATGAATTGCAGGCAACAATGGCAACAATCGCCGGCGGGTTGTATTGGTTTCAGCCGGGCAGACCATCTGTTGGCTGGCAGCTTTACATTGATGCTGGCGAGTTTGACATACAACGGGGCGGTTTGATGATTACGAATAACGAGAATGTCTATGGTGCGGGTATTGTCTCGACGGTGTTTGTGTTCAATGGCAGCACGAATGGATTCACACAGTTGAACCTGATGAACAACCCGGAGTCGTGTGCCTTGTTTGACATTGCGACTAATGGCATTTCGCCCGGTCCCTACTTTAATTCCATTGCCTACCAAGTCAGCATAAATAATTTGTCCATCAAGACAGCCGTCAATATTTTTTGCGTCGGACTGTTCAACAATGGATGGAACACTTATTTGAATCATGTTTATGTTGGCGGCCCGGCTTATCTAAATGCTCCATTTTGGACGCTAGGATGGGTGGGAACGCCGACCGCTTCACAGGAAATGATTGGTATTTATTGCGGCAACCAAGCTAACAATGACCAAGTAATTGAGCACTGTGCGGCTTATGACTGCGCCGATGGCCTTGTGCTGGCAGGAAGCACATTGTTCGCAATAAATGATTTCACTGCAAGCCAGTGCAGCAAAACACCAAACGGTTATTCCAAGTTGAATGAATTAAGTCTTGGGTTTGGAATTGGTGCAATATACGTTGATGGCTCAGTGTATAACACCAAAATTGATGGCTATCAAGCTGACAACTGCAATGTCGCCGCGTATGTGAACTATAACACAACAGAGGTGGATTTCAACCACTGTTTCCTTCAAGCGAACAATTATCCGATTGCGCTGTTGGATAGTAAACCTCCATACGGTTATGTGGCTCCTGTCTCATTTGAAAGTGGCCCGGTTGAAGGAACTACTGTGTTTGTGGATGTGACCAATGATGACAGCGGCAACTATGTTGTTGACGGGAATCACACCATCAATCCGCTTGCAGTTTCGACGATTTTCTTACCATACGGTGGCGCTAACGACCCAGTCTGGCAACTGACTGTTGGAAACACCAATGCAATCACTGTCAGCGCGACTTTCAGAAACCAGGTGAACATCGGGGCGGGCTTCACGCTGGCTGGCAACGGTTCCGGACTGGTGAACGTCCCGGCCAGCGGCATCACTGGCGGGTTCAACACCAACATCCTTCTTGGCGGACATACACTTTACATCACCAACGGCATCATCATGAACGTCCAATAAAATATCCTTCCGCCAAGTGATGTCAGGGCCGGCTCATCCGCCTGCGCTTCACTACGGCGCGACAAGCGCCTGCTGCCACGGGAAAAAATTTTCACCCCTTCTCAATGCACGCGTAGGCATTGTGATTGTGGATGCTCTCAAAGTTTTCCGCCTCGACTTTATACCACCGGATTTGCGGATGCGCGTTCAGCTTCAACGCCACGTTGCGCACCAAATCCTCCACGAACACCGGGTTTTCGTAGGCGCGCTCCGTCACGAACTTCTCGTCCTGCCGCTTGAGCAGCGCGTAAAGCTCCGAACTTGCCGAGCTTTCGATCATCGCCACCAAATCCTCGATCCAGACCGATTTTCTCATGCGCACCGCCAGCGTCACCAGTCCGCGCTGGTTGTGCGCGCCGTATTTCGCAATCGCCTTCGAGCAGGGACACAGCGTCGTCACGTGCGCCTTCACCGTCAGCACAAAGTCAATTTCATCGCCGCAGGCCGCCGCGTCGAACCGCGCGACGTAATCCATCAGGCTTTCCCCGCGCGACACCGGCGACCGCTTGGACATGAAATACGGAAACTCGACTTCGATGTGCGACGTGGCGGAGTTCAGTTTCTTTTGCAGCGACAGCAGGATGTCCCGGATGTTCTCGACGTGGATGATGCTGCCGTGCGCGTTGAGCACCTCGACGAACCGGCTCATGTGCGTGCCTTTGAATTCCTTCGGCAAATCCACAAACATGCCGATGGTCGCCACGGTGTTCTGGATGCTGCGCGCCTTGTCGCGCACCTGGATGGGAAAGCGCAGCCCGCGCACGCCGACCTTGTCAATGCGCAGTTCGCGCGTGTCGCGTTCGCTCTGCTTGTCGTGCAAATGTTCGGCGGAAATCTTCC
>CAYYWB010000211.1:0-4796 GCA_964475285.1 uncultured Bifidobacteriaceae bacterium
CTGCCCAACGTCAAATTCGTCGTGTCCACCACCACGACCACCGGCATGGCGGAACTGCGCCGCCGGCTGCCGACGCACATCAGCAAAATTTACTATCCGGTTGACCGGCGGAAATACGTTGGCCGCGCGCTGGCGGTCATCAATCCGGTGGCCATCGTGCTGGTCGAGGCGGAAATCTGGCCGAACTTTCTGTGGCGCGCGCGCGATTTGAAAATCCCGGTTTTCCTGGCGAACGCGCGGCTGTCCGACCGTTCGCTTCGCGGCTACAAGCGGTTTGGATTTCTGTTCCGCCCGCTCTTCGCGTCGTTTGCCGGCGTCGGCTGCCAGAACGAGCAGGACGCGGCGCGGCTGCGCGAAGCAGGCTGCCGGCCTGAAACCGTCCGCGTCGTCGGCAACTTGAAATTCGACGCGGCGAAGCTGGACGAACGCCGGACGCTTGACGTGTCGGCGCTTTTCCGGCAGATCGGTGTGCCACCGGACGCGCCGGTTCTGGTCGGCGGCAGCACGCACGACGGCGAGGAAGCCATGCTGGCGGAAATCGCGCGGCGGCTGCGGGCGCGTTTCCCGAAATTGTTTCTGGTGCTCGTGCCGCGGCATTTCGAGCGCGGCAACGAGGTTGGCCGGCAATTGCGCGAGCGCGGCGTGAAGTTTGTCCATCGCAATTTGATTGGCGCGGACACGCAACTGGCCGGGGGCGAGGCCGAATGCCTGGTGGTCAACACGACCGGCGAACTGCGGTTTTTTTACGAGCACGCGACGGTGGTGTTTGTCGGCAAAAGCCTGACGGCCATCGGCGGGCAGAACCCGATCGAGCCGGCCGCGCTGGGCAGGGCGATGGTGTTCGGGCCGAACATGCAGAATTTTGCGAACATTGCCCGCAACTTTGTGGCGGAAAACGGCGCGGTGCAGGTGGCCGATCCGGCGGGGCTGGAAAAGGCAATCGCCGAATTGCTCGCCGACGAAACCCGCCGGGCGGAACTGGGGCGCAACGCGCAGCGGGTTGTGCGCGAAAATCTCGGCGCGATTGACCGCACGGTGGAGATGATTCTGGAAAAACTTGAGCCGCGCGAAATCTACATCGCGTCGGGAATATAATTTTTGTTTCCCCGCTTGACGAAGCCGGAAAGGCTTTCCATATTTCGCGCTCTTTCGGCGCGCGCCGGAGGAATTGTTTTAAGCATGACCAAAACGAAGATTCGCAGACCCGGAGCGAACTTGTCCCTGAAAAAAGGGAGACGGCGCGCGGCGGCACGTCCAGAGACGCGCGCGGAATCCGCGGCGGCCAGGCCGCTTCATCCCGCCTCGCAAAACAGTTCCGCCCAGGCGCTTTCGGAAAAAATAAAGGAACTCGTCCGTCTCGCGCAGGAACAGGGGCACCTGACCTACAGCGATCTCAACGAGGTGCTGCCGGACAGCGCCGTGACCCCGGAAATTCTGGACGAGGTCTTCTCCAAGCTGCGCACCCTTGAAATCGAAATCGTGGATCCGGCGGAGGTGGATCGCGTCAAAACCCCCGATGCCGACGAGGAAGACGGGAGCCGGCTGGACATGCTCGATGACCCGGTGCGGATGTATCTCAAGCAAATGGGCCAGGTGGCGCTGCTGACGCGCGAACAGGAGGTGGAAATTTCCAAACGCATCGAGGCCGCGGAAAATGAGGTCCGGAAAATTGTCCAATGCCTCGGTTTCGCCGGCAAGGAGCACATTGCGCTGGCGGAAAAACTGCTGGCCGATCCGCCGCGCGAACGCTTCGACCGTGTTGTGCTCGACAAGAAAGTGGACAGCCGCAACTCGCACCTCAAGGCGCTGCGCCGCGCGCTGGCCCGCGTCCGCAAGCTGGATCAGGAAGCGGACCGCCACTACACCGCGTGGCGGGACGCCCGCTTCAAGGCCAGACGCCAGCGGACATCGCGGGCGTTCAAGCGCGCGAACCAAAAATTGCAGTGCGCCTTCCCGAAATTTTGCTTCAAACACAGCGTCATCGAGGAAATGGCGCTCGTCGCGGAAAACATCCACGACAAGCTGCAATACAGCCTGCGCGCGCTCGCCGAGGCCGAGTCGCAGCGGGAATCCAGCGCGCAGCAGCATCTCGTCGAGGCGGAGCGGCAGAAAATCCGCGCGCTCGAGGAATTTGTGCGGATGCCCGGCGGGGATTTTCTCAAGGTGTTCAGCCGGCTGCGCGAATTTTCGTCCAAGGCGCTCCATGCCAAGAGCGAGATGGTGGAGGCCAACCTGCGGCTCGTCATTTCCATCGCCAAGAAATACACGAACCGCGGCCTGTCATTTCTCGACCTGATCCAGGAAGGCAACATGGGTTTGATGAAGGCCGTGGAAAAATTCGAGTATCGGCGCGGCTACAAATTTTCGACTTACGCGACCTGGTGGATCCGGCAGGCCGTCACCCGCTGCATCGCCGACCAGTCGCGCACCATCCGCATCCCGGTCCACATGATTGACATCATCAACAAGCTGATGCGCTCCCAAAAACGGCTGTTGCAGGATTTTGGACGCGAGCCGACGCCGGAGGAGATTGCCGACGATTTGCAGATGTCCGTGGATCGCGTGAATGCCGTCCTGAAAATGGCCCAGCAGCCGATTTCACTGCAATCGCCGGTCGGCGACGGCGATGAGGCGAACATCGGCGATTTCATCGAGGACAAGGAAGCCGAAAGCCCGCTCGACATGACGAGCTTCAGCCTGCTCCGCGACAAGCTGGGCGATGTGCTGTGCAGCCTGACCGAACGCGAGCGGAAGGTGCTGGAACTGCGGTTCGGCCTCGGCGACGGCAACGCGCGCACGCTTGAGGAAGTCGGCAGCCAGTTCCAGGTCACCCGCGAACGCATCCGGCAAATCGAGGCCAAGGCCCTGCGGAAAATGCGGCACCCCACGCGCATCCGCCAGTTGCACGGCTTTTTGGAAATCACAAAGACGAACCTTGACTGAAGCCCTTGCCGGCGCGCCATGCCGGAGCAAGAATGAAAGTTGGCGGATGACCGGCGCACCCTGCCATCTTTGCTTTTTGGCTTAACGATCGGGCAAGCGATGTTGTTTTTTTGCCAAAAATGGTGTGGGTGAACGCGCCAACCTGATTTAGGCTGGATTGGGTGTCAATGGGGGGATATGCACATTTGCTTGCGAAACATTTAACAAAACAAAATATGCCAACTAAAAAAAGTTTGTTGCCCGTTTGCGGGAAAACCGGCCGGGTGACCGGTCTGCGTCGCCAGCGTTGCTGCGCCGGTGGACTGGCCGTGATCATTGCCCTGACCGCGTCAATCTGGTGTTCAACGGCCCGCGCGGAGGACACCGGGACTTTTACTCCGTCAAGAGGACCGAACCAGCCCGTGGGAACGGCGCGGGGCATATTTCCGGGCCGCGTTGCCTGGAGCTACGATTTGAGCGCCTGCAATTGGGACGGCACCTCGAAGTATTGGTTTTCCCCCCAGTTCAATGACCAGACCAAAATCACGAAGATACTGAACAACGTCATTTGTTCCGTGGCGGGCCAGACATCCATCAGCAATTCTTGGGACGTTTTGTTCAGATACAAAAACGGCGGGCCTTCGTATGTGAAGGGCGAAAAGATTGCCATCAAGCTCAACTTGAACAATGGCGGCAAGAACAGCAACGAAATTGACGCCTCGCCGCAGTCGGTTTATGCGCTGCTCGACGGGCTGGTCAACAAGTTCGGGGCGGACCAGGCGGACATCACGCTTTGCGACCCCGACCGTGAGAACCAGTGTTCCGTCATTTCAAATTATTGCCACACGATGTTTCCGAATGTTGATTATGACCACAACCTCGGCGGGTTCACTCCCAATGCCCTCACTTACTCCGGCCCCGGACCGACCGAAACCTCGATGGCCACCGTCATCGTCAACACCAAATACCTCATCACCATGGCGGTATTGAAGCGGCATTGCACGCCGTCCACGACGTATCACGACCCGACTGACAAAACCGATTATGGCAACGCCTCGGTCACTATGATTTTCAAGAGCTGCTGGGGAATCATTGGAAACACGCGCGCAACCCAGCACACCATGCTGCACGACTGGGCTTATCCGCTGGCCAGCTACGACCAGCTCGTTGACATGTATGGGAGCAAAAATGTGGACGGCAAGACGGTGCTGAACATCATTGACGGCCTCTATTCCGGTGACCGGTGGAACAGCGAGCCGCACAAGTGGCAACTGGCGCCGTTCAACGGCCACTGGCCGTCGAGCTTCTTCGCCTCGCAGGATCCGGTCGCCGTCGAATCGGTGGGCTTTGATTTCTTGAGGTCGGAAATGCCCTTGATCAAAAACGCCGACCGCCATCTTTACGAAGCGGCGATGGCCGACAACCCGCCCTCCGGCACGATCTACAAACCGGACGGCGTGCGGCTGAAGAGTCTCGGCGTGCATGAATACTGGAACAACGCCACGGACAAAAAATACAGCCGCAACCTCGGAACCGGCAACGGCATCGAACTGGTCGCCATGCCGGAGGGCGCTTCGGCGGCCAATGCCGCCGGCACCGCGCTTCGCTAGGCTGGGAACGACGGAACGCAGGAACGATTCAAGCCGCGCGGCTTTCGGCGGGCCGTGCCGTCGGCACGGCGGGTTGCTGTCGCTGCCAAAAGCGAACACCGATTTGACTTGCCGCCCACCTTTACGCAAGCAGAATGAATTCCCGGGCCGGCATTCGATTCGCAATTTTGGGTTTGCGTCAATTGGCCGGCTGTCAATTTGTGGCGTGACGGGCCCGTAGCTCAGCGGTTAGAGCAGGCGACTCATAATCGCTTGGTCCTCGGT
>CAYYWB010000212.1:0-3928 GCA_964475285.1 uncultured Bifidobacteriaceae bacterium
TCGCCATGGCGATGCCGCGTTTGGCGACCGGAAAACTTTCCAGCAAAATCGCCTGGGCGATGGGCACCATCGCGCCGCCGCCCGCGCCCTGCAAGATGCGCGCCGCGATCAGCATCGGCAGGTTCACCGCCATGCCGCACAACGCCGATGCGAACGTGAAAATCCCGATGCACGCGATGAAGACCCGTTTCCGGCCAAAATGATTTCCGAGCCAGCCGGTCATCGGCAGGATGATGGCGTTGGCCACGAGATAGCTCGTCAGCACCCACGTCGCCTGGTCGGTGGTCGCCGAGAGGCTGCCGGCGATGTGCGGCAGGGCGATGTTGGCGATGGAGGTGTCGAGCACCTGCATGAACGTCGCCAGCATCACGCCCACGGCGACGGGCCACGGGCCGTGGCGCGGGTGCCAGTCCTGATGATGTCCACTGTCGGGCATGGATTAAAATTATAGGCTGCTTGGAGACGAACATTTCCGGCTCCACAAATTAATCAAACCGCCGGAACGATACCTCATTCCGGCGTGCAGCAAAACAGTGATTTTCAAATCAAATGACGATGGGCAATTATTTTGAAACCGGGGGCGTGCCATACAAGGTTTGAAATTCAAATGAACACACCACCATCATTCCCGTCATTTCCGTCATTTGAAATCGCAATAAAAAAACGGCTGTGCCATTTTGGCGCAGCCAACATGACCGCCGGCAAAAAAATGGTTTGATTTGGTTTGATTTGGTCGGATTTAGTCGGATCGGGTTTGATTCTCAAATGGGTTCGTTTGGCAAAAATACTTTATTGAAGATCACCTTTGCCGACCTGCAAGTTTGGCCAGGCCGGTTTTTCAAAGAACACTTAAGTGGCGTTTAACTGATATTTCACCCATCAGTCAACACCGCTTCATCATTTGTTTGCGATTATAACACAAAACAAAATGTGACGCAAGAAGTGGGTCTTCATTTCAACGACGGGGTTTCCGCTATAAGCGGATAATGGCGCACCAGTTTCATTCGGGCAATACGATTTCTCGCCGCGCCAAACCGAGGCACTGGTGTTCAGGGATTTACACTGGCTAATCCGCGCTTTCCGCCGCCTGACGCAAGGCGAGAAACGCCTCTTTCAAGCCCTGGCTGACTGCGCTGTCCGGCTCGTGAAGAACGAGCGTTTGGTATTGATCCAGGAAATCCTTCCGCAGCCGGTGAAAGAGATGCAGGAAATGGCGCAGGAATGCGATTCCTCGCAATGCAAACCTCCAAACACAATGCTTGGCTTTGAGAAATAGAATTGATATAGTTGCGCTAAATTTTAGTGTGCAGAAGATTTGAAACCATTTTACAATGATGCCTCTAACCATAAGTAACAAAGCACTCACGATGTCGTTTATTCCTACTGCGTATTCGGAAAATGCGTCCCTCCGCATTTTTCTTGACTCATTGAGCTATCACAAGGTCGGCGCGCGCTTCTTTGCTAGTAAAATTGCAGAGTTGGAGCCGCCAAAAAGCTGGAGTTTGCTCGATGTGGGATGCGGAGAAGCTCAATTTACGAAGGAACTGCTGGCAGAACTTTCAAAAGTGAATTGCCTGCCGAAAACAGTCAACGCCTTGGACCCGGACGCAGATAATTTGAAACAATATTCTTCAAGACTTAAATCATTTCGCAAGTTATCAGTTCGCCACCAGCATGCCGGCGTTGAAAATTTCAATTGTGAGAAATGTTTCATTGTCATTTGCTCACACTCGCTTTATCAGACTTTTGAAAATCCGAACCTCGGTTCGCGCGAGAAAGATTCAATTCTTCGGAATTTGCTCCGGCATGTGGACAAGGGCGCACTGCTGATTTCTTTGGCCAGCGAAAAGAGCCACGCCTACAAATACAAACGCCAAATATTAAATGACTGTGGTGAACTCGACCGGTCTGTGTTCGGCGAAAATTTGGCTCAAAGGTTTGGCGCTCTAAAACTTCCTTTCGAGCAAACACTCCATGACAGTTACATGGATGTTACAAACTTGATTGAAGGAGACGATGCGAAACTCTTTGGCTGGACACAATATTTTTGCCGTCTTTCAACGGGTCAAGTAAATGAAATCGGCGCAATACACCTGCGTGCCGTCCTAGAATCTCTGGCGATTAAGTTCTCCGACCTACCAATCGAGACGCAAAAATCTTATCAATCCGCACCAGCAGCGTGCGGAAGTCCGCTGCCTGATTCAATGATTCTCCCCCACCGAGAAGTCTTCATTGTATCGCGCGATTCACCTTCCGGCGCGCGATGAATTGAAAAACAAATTGCGCCGCGCCGGTCAAAATCAGCGCGAGCAGGCCAATCGCCCATTCCGGCAATGCAAACGAACTGACTTGAACGTCCGGCGTGACGGACAGGCCGGGGCCAATCGTGTGTTCGGCTGGCAGAGGCTCATCGAAAACAATTTTGACCGGCACGCGCTGGACGACCTTGACGTAATTGCCGGTCGCGTTTTCCGGCGGCAACAGGCTGAACGCCGCGCCGCTGCCGGCCTGAACACTGTCCACGTGCGCACGAAATTTGCGTCCGCCCAGCGCGTCAATCTCCACCAGCACCGGCTGGTTCGTCCGCATATTTTTCAACTGCGATTCCTTGAAATTGGCGACGACCCAGTCATCGTTCTGCACAACAGAAAAAAGTGTCTGGCCGACTTGAACATAATCGCCCGGTTCAATCGCCTTGCGCGTCACCCGCCCGTCACACGGCGCATAGATTTTCGTATAGGACAAATCCAGTTGCGCCGACTGCACGGCGGTCTGCGCCTGCCGGAACAGCGCGAGCGCCATGCCGATGGCGGCTTCGGTCGCCGTCTGGGTCGCCCTGGCTTCGTTGATTCTCGAAGCGTCCGCAACAGCTTTTTGTTTCGCGGCGGCCAGGTTCGCGTCCGCTTCCCTCACCACAGCCTGCGCGGCGTCAAATTCCTGCGCCGAAATGGTGTTCTGCGTCCGCAATTCCTGGTTGCGCTTAAAATCCGCCTGCGCCCGCGCATCGGTGGCTTCCGCCGCGTCGGCATCGGCCTTCGACTGGTCGGCAATGGCCACGGCGGTCTTCACTTTCTCGCTCATCAAATCGAGTGCGGCGAGCGCCGTTTTGTAATTGGCTTCCGAGGCGTCGGCAGAGGCTTGTTTCTGCGTGGCGATGTCGGCGTAATTCGCCGGATCAATTTCCACCAGCAATTCGTTCGAGCGGACGAGTTCGTTGCCATCAACATGAACGACAGCAATTTGGCCGGCAACACGTGGCGCGATGGAAGCCACGTCCGCAGTGATGAACGCGTCGTCGGTGGATTCGTGCGTCAGCACGTCCGCAAGGTAGCCGAGGCCGAAATACAGCAGCACGGCGAGCACGCCGGTGGCGGGCCAGATGAACAGCGGCGAACTTAGTTTCGCCAGTTGCTTGCCGTTGATTGACGGCGGCGGCGGACTTGATGGAACCGATTTGCTTTCACTCATAACCAAAAATCACTTTTTCTCCCTCTCCTCCTCCGAGGGAGGAGAGGGCTGGGGTGAGGAGGCGTTTTTTTCAAGCTCAAATCCCCTCACCCCGTCCCTCTCCCCGCTTGGGCGGGGCGAGGGAGATAACAGCAAGGCGGGCTGCGGCGAGTTTTCCAGCCAGCCGCCGCCGAGCGCCTGATAAAGGTTGATCAAACTGGACCAGCGCGAAAACTGGAATTGAATCAGATTTTCCTGCGCCCGGAAAAGGTCCTGCTGCGCGGAGAGCACGGTCAGGTAACTGTCAACGCCCTGGCGGAAACGCGCGTCGGCGAGTTCAAAGCGCCGCTGCTCGGCCTTGACGAGGGCTTCCCCGGCGTCAAGCTGCACCGCCACCGACGCCCGCGCCGCCAGCGAGTCGGAAACTTCCCGGAACGCGGACTGGATGGCCTTCTGGTAATTCGCGACTTCAATCTGTTTG
>CAYYWB010000212.1:3972-4785 GCA_964475285.1 uncultured Bifidobacteriaceae bacterium
CCCGAGGCGGTGAGCGTGACGGTCGGGAAAAACGCCGCGCGCGCCGCGCCGATGCTGGCGCTGGCGGCCTTGAGCTGATGTTCGGCGCCGAGAATGTCCGGGCGGTGCTGCAACAAATTGGACGGCAATCCCGCCGGCACGTCAGACAAATAATCCGCCGCACCAAACGGCTGCGCCGCCGGCAGGTCTTCCGGCAACGGCCGGCCAACCAGCAGCACCAGATTGTCTTCCGCCACGGCCAGTTGCTGTTCGTAAGCCGCGACGTTTGACCGGGCGGTCTGCACCTGGCCCTCGGCGGTGCGCAAATCCAACTCGGACACCACGCCGGCCTCGTAACTGCGTTGGGTCAATTCGTAGGACGCCTGCACCGCCGCCAACGTCTGCCGCGCCACGGCGAGCTGCTCGGTCACCGCGCGTTCCATGAGATAAGCGTTTCCGACCTCGGCGACGAGCGCGATTTGCGCGCCACGGCGGGCTTCTTCGGTGGCAAAATAATTTTCCAAAGCCACGTTCTTGAGACTGCGCATGTGGCCGAACAAATCGAGTTCGTAGGAAGCGGTGCCGAGATTGAGGCTGTATTCGCTGATGGTCAGTGGCTGGCCGAAGCCGGACACATCAGCCGGCAGCCGCTGGCGCGTGCCGCTGCCGGTGGCGTTGATGTCGGGCAGCAACGATGAGCGCTGGATGCGGTATTGCGCGCGGGATTGCTCGACGTTCAACACGGCCACGCGCAAATCGGGATTGTTGGTCAACGACAATTCGATGAGCCGTTGCAGGCGCGGGTCGCGGAAAAATTCGCGCCAGCCGATGTCG
>CAYYWB010000213.1:0-4767 GCA_964475285.1 uncultured Bifidobacteriaceae bacterium
TTGACATCGTCATCAACCACACCGGCTGGGGTTCGAGCTTGCAGGAAAATCATCCCGAATTTTTCCTGAAAAAACCGGACGGCGAATTCGCCAGCCCCGGCGCGTGGGGGACGACTTGGGAAGATTTGGTGGAATTGGAACAACACGATGTCGCGCTCTGGGACATCATCGCCGACTCGCTTTTAATTTGGTGCCGGCGCGGCGTGGACGGTTTTCGCTGCGACGCCGGCTACAAAATTCCCGTGCCGGCCTGGCAATACATCATCGCCCGCGTGCAGCATGAATTTCCGGAAACGATTTTTCTGCTCGAAGGCCTCGGCGGTTCCTGGGAAGCCACCGAGGCGCTCCTCACCGAGGGCGGAATGCAATGGGCCTACTCCGAGTTGTTCCAGAATTATTCCGGTCGCGACGTCGCGTGGTATCTCGATTACGCCAACCGCCAGAGCGAACGCGCCGGCAGCTACGTCCATTATTCCGAAACGCACGACAACGACCGGCTCGCCGCATGGAAAAGTGACAAGTGTCAGGTGACGAGTGACAAGACGGACGCGCTTCCTGTCACACATCACACGTCACACGTCACTCCTTCTGGCCACGCGTGGTCGCTGCTGCGGAACCGCCTGTGCGCGCTGACCAGTCCGGTTGGCGGCTTCGGCTTCACTTGCGGTGTCGAATGGCTGGCGACGGAAAAAATTCTCGTCCACGGCTGTACCGGCCTGAATTGGGACAGCGCCGACAACATCGTTTCCGAACTCGCGCAACTCAACCGGCTCATTTCCAACCATCCCTGTTTTTTTGACGGCGCGAAACTCACGCGGTTGAGCGCGCCCGATTCGCCGATTTACGCGCTGCTTCGCGAATCCGCCGAGGGCAACGATTCCGTTCTGGTTTTGGTCAACACCGACGTTGAAAAGGAGAATTCCGTCGCGCTGGAACGCCGGCCTCCGGCCCGGCGCGTTTCTGACAAAGCGACTGCACAGCTTGCCGGGTCGGAAACCGGCGCTCCGGACAATTTGAAATCTGAAATTTCAAATTTCAAATTCGACCTGCTCGGCCAGCTGTTCCTGGAATCCTCCGCCGACAAAGGCAAAATTATTTTCCAGCTTCCGCCCGGCGCGGCTTTTTGCCTTGCGCCAACCGAGAAACCCGCCGGCTTGAGCGGCGACGATTACCGCCGCGCCCGCGCCCAGGCCGCTTGGGCGCTGGAATCGCTGAACAAAATCATTCCCGCCGAAATCATTGACGGCCCCGACTGGCGCTGGCTGTCGGAACAAGTTGAGCGGTCGTCCAAAAATTTTCTCACCGCCGCCGCCGAAATTAGTGGCGCAGGCTTCCAACCTGCGAGTTCTGAATCTCGCGGGCAGGATGCCCGCGCCACTAAAACGCTCGCCGGTTTGCTGCCCGAAGTTGAAGCCGGGAAAATTTATCCGCGCGTGGTGGAATGGACGCTGATTGACCGCCGCCGCGTAACGCTCATTCCGCCGGGCCATTGGCTGCTGATTCAGGACACCGCGCCCTTCCGCGCCACGCTGGAAATGCGGAGTGCGGAATGCGGAGTGCGGAATGGAAATCCGGGCGCAATTCATGTCCAATCCATCCCGGCCGGCAATGTCCACGTCGCCTGCTTCGCGCCGCGGGAAATTGGCGCGGGCGTCCCGGCTGCGAACAAACTCACAGGCGAGACGCCTGTGCCACTGCTTTGCGGCGGCGCCAAATTGTTTTTGGAGCGCTACGCCGTGACTTCGCAAACAATTTCCGCCGCGATTTGTTTTCTGCCTTCCGCTCCGCACTCCACACTCCGCACTCCGCACTCCGACGACCTTGTCCTGCTGACCAACGGCATCGGCGGCATGGCGCGCATCTGCGTGGATTTGGGCCGCGTGAATTCCAAATACGATTGTGTGCTCGGCGCCAATTTGAATCCGGATTTTCCGGTGGACCGCCACGTTTTCATCAAGCGCCTCCGCGCCTGGGTGAACGCCGACGGCTTTCTCTCGCCGCTGGATTTCAAAAGCCTCGTGTCATTTGAACCCGGCCCGCCCGCCGTCTGGAATTTTGTCGCCAGCGCCGGCGATGGCCGCACGGTGGAAATCGAATTGCGCGCCGAAATGGTCGAGGGCAAAAACACGACCGTTTTTCAGTTCAGCCGCCCGACGGACAAGCGCGCGAGCGGAAAACAACTGCCCGCCAACGCCGATGTGCGCCTGACAGTGCGTTTTGACATCGAGGACCGGAATTTCCATTGGGAAACCAAGCGCAACGGCGGCGCGGATTTTCATTTTTCATCCAACACGCACGTTTTGCTGCATCACGCATCACGCATCACGCATCACGCCGGCTTTGCCTTCACGCCAGCGCCCGACAGACAACTGCGCGTGTTCGCGGACGTCGGCGTCTATCATCCGCAGCCGGAATGGTGCGAAAATATCCCGCATCCGGTCGAACAGTCGCGCGGCCAGACCGGCAGCGGCGACGCTTACAGCCCCGGCTGGTTTGAACTGCCGCTGGCCAAGGGTGCGAACGTGACGCTGGTGGCAACGGCGGAATCGGGTGAAATGGCGGAATGCCGGCCTCCGGACCGGCACGAAGCAGAATCAAAACACGCCGTGCCAGAGGCCGGCGTTCCGTTCGTCGCGCAGCTTGAACGCGCCGCGAAACAATTTGTCGTCCGCCGCAGCGAAGGCAGGACGGTCATCGCCGGCTACCCGTGGTTTCTGGATTGGGGGCGCGACTCGCTGATTTGCGCGCGCGGGCTGCTGGCGGCGGGCATGGTCGAAGAAGTCAAACAACTCCTGCTCACCTTTGCCCAATTTGAAAAGGACGGCACGCTGCCGAACACCATTCACGGCGGCGATGTTTCCAACCGCGACACCTCTGACGCGCCGCTGTGGTTCGCCGTCGCGTGCGAAGATTTTTCGGAAACTCAAAACTCAAAACTCGAAACTCAAAACTTTTTCGCCACGCCGGTGGATAAGCCCGGGCGCACCGTCAGCGACGTGCTGACAAGCATCGCCGAAAACTATTCCAAAGGCACGCCCAACGGCATCCGCATGGACGCGGACTCGGCGCTCATCTGGAGTCCGGGCCATTTCACCTGGATGGACACGAACCATCCCGCCGGCACGCCGCGCGAGGGTTATCCGGTCGAGATTCAGGTGTTGTGGATTCGTCTGCTGCGGCTGCTGGAAAAAATCAGCGCCAATTCCGAACAAAAAAAATGGCGCGGCCTTGCCGAGCGCGTGACCGCTTCATTCAACAAATTGTTCTGGCTCGAAGAAAAGGGCTGGTTCGCCGACGTGCTGCTGGGCGGGCCTCGCGTTATTGCTCGCGATGCCACACCCAGCGATGCGCTCCGCGGCAATTGTCTGTTCGCCGTCAGCCTCGGTCTCGTCATCGGCGAACGCGCCAAACGCTGCATTGAAGCCGCGCGGAAATATCTCGTCGTGCCCGGCGCGTTGCGCTCGCTCGCGCCGCTGTCGGTTCCGGTTCCGCTGCCGATTTATCGCGACGGCCAGTTGCTCAACAATCCCGCCGAGCCATATTGGCCGCGTTACGAGGGCGACGAGGACACGCGCCGCAAGCCGGCGTATCACAACGGAACGGCGTGGACGTGGATGCTCCCGGTGTTTTGCGAGGCGCTCGCCCGCGCGTGGGATTTTTCGCCGCCAGCGGTGGCGGCGGCGAAAAGTTATCTCGGCAGCGCGGAAAAATTGTTGAACGAGGGCTGTGTTGGCCAGCTTCCGGAAATTCTCGACGGCGACGCGCCGCACGCGCCGCGCGGCTGCGACGCGCAGGCATGGGGCGTCATGGAAACGCTGCGTGTTTGGAAGCTGCTTTCGCCGGTCGGTTGACCTTCCGCTAAAGACAGTTGCCCGGCTCCTTGTTCTGCGGCAAATTGGAGGGACATGGCTGAAACCGCCGCCAGATTTGAATCGCTGCAATTCAGCCGCCGGGAAACCGGGCGGCTGGCGCTGGCCCTGGCGTTGTCGCTGGTGCTGCATTTGCTCGTCTGGGGCAGTTACGAAGCCGGAAAGAAATTTGACGTGTGGCGGCGGATGCCCCGGTTGACGTGGCTGCAACCCACGCCCAAACTGATTCCGCCGGTCCAAAAGACGGAGCCGCCGCTGGAATTTGTGATGGTCGAGCAGCCTTCAACCGAGGCGCCCGCAAACGCGAAGTATTATTCCAGCCAGAATTCCCGCGCGGCCAATCCGGATGCCAATCGCAATGCCACTGTGCCGAAATTAAACGGCACACAAACTGAAGCGCCCAAAATTGAGACCGTCCCGAAACCGGATTTCAACAAGCTCCAGCCCGCGCCCAAACCGGCAACCCCCGAACCGGCACAGCCAGCGCGTGCCGTCGCGCCGGGCGATTTGACCCTGGCCAAGCCGCAGGATTCGCAGCCGCAGCAGGAACAAGCGCCGCCGCGACCGCGTACTTTGCAGGAGGCGCTCGCGCAAACGCAGCCGCACCGTTCACCCGGCGTGGCGATGAAACAGGACGGCGGCGTCCCCAACGTGAAGCTCTCCGCGTCGTTCGACGCGAAGGCGACGCCGTTCGGCGAGTATGACAGCGAATTCGTGGACGCGGTGACTTATCGCTGGTATTCCCTGCTTGAAAGCCAGCAATTCGCGCTGGACCGCACGGGCAAGGTGATATTGAAGTTTCATCTGAATTACGACGGGACCATCACCGAAATGACGGTCCTGCAAAACACCGTCGGCGACCTGCTCGGCTACGTCTGCCAGAAAGCCATCAACGATC
>CAYYWB010000214.1:0-4728 GCA_964475285.1 uncultured Bifidobacteriaceae bacterium
TGCCGGAGAATGTGAATTACGCGGTCAAGAGCAGTCTGCTGTTGAGCTTCCTGGAGTCTGTCCCAGACCTGGCACCGAAATTGAAGGAACCAAACACGAAGGACGAGAAGTTTGAGGAGGTGGTGAAGTCGGCGCAGAATGCGGCGGTGCTGGTGCTGGTTTATTGAGTAGCAGCCGACGTGAGTTCACTCATTCTTCTCCGGCAAAAAGTCAGAGCCTCCTTACCTCGACTGTTCGCGCTTGCGCCGTCCGCTTCCGCGTTTAACCTGTCGGCGATGACGGCCAAGAAATTCTATGACTGGCAGACGGCCGGCGGCACGGATGACGTGATGCTGCTGGTGAATTCGCTGGAAGGCGCGGACATTCCGTGGTGCGCCATCGGCGGGGTCGCGGTCAATCATTGGGCGGCGGAGCCGATGGTGACGCAGGACGTTGATTTTGTAGTCGCCACCGACGCCATTGAGCGCGCCGTGGCCGTTCTCGCCAAAGCCGGGTTTCGACCGAAAAAGTTCAAATGGTCCGTCAACTTCACCGGACATTCCCGCTTGAGCCTTCAATTGAACACGGAAGAATTTTACCGCGATTTTCCGGCGCGTGCCGTTCCCGCCGACGTGCATGGCATCCTGTTGCGCGTGTCGTCCTTGGAGGACACTTTCAAGGGCAAAATCAAAGCGTGGAGCGACCCGGAACGGCGGCAAAGCAAACGAATCAAAGACCTGGGCGACCTCGCGCGATTGGTCGAGACGCACCCGCATTTGTGGACGCTGCTCACGGACGATCTCAAAAAGCAGATTGAACGTCCGCGTGAAACTTGACCGGCTTCCCCACGAAAGCCGCCACGTTGGTTTCAATTTGCCATTGCCAGACAACTTTCCTGAATTAACCTGAATTCATGGCTTGGTTCACCGACCGGCATTTCTTTCTGCTCGCCGTGGCGTTTTACGGCTTGAGCACGGTGTATTCGGTTTTCTTGTGGCGGATGGGATTCCGCCGGGATGACCATGCGAACTATTTTCTCCTGCTGGCCGCGTTCGCGCTGCACACGGCGGCGATGTTCAAGCGCGGCTTCTCCGTGGCGCATTGCCCGGTCAACAATCTCTACGAGGCCACGACATTTGTCGCGTGGACGATTGTCGCGGCGTATCTCGTCATCGGCCTGCTGCCGAGGCTGCGGTTCCTCGGCGCGTTCGCGTCGCCGGTGCTGCTGGCCATCGGCGTGTTCGCGCTGATGCCGGCGCTGGACCCGCCGCACGGGCCGCAACCGGAATTTTCCGGCGCGCTGGTGAGCCTGCACGCCGCGACGATTTTGCTGGCCTACGGCGCGTTTGGCTTGGGCGCGGTGGCGGCGGCCATGTTCCTGATGCAGCAGCATGATTTGAAATTCCACAAGCTGCGCGCGGTGTTGTCGTTGTTTCCGTCCATCCAGCGCCTGGAAATTGTCGCCGTCCGGCTGGTGTTCGCCGGGTTCATCCTTTTGACGGTGGGGCTGGCTGCCGGACGGCATTTGCCGCGCCCGGCGGACACGCCTTATTGGACGGACCCGAAGGTGGTCTGGTCCATTTGTCTCTGGTTCGTTTATCTGGCGCTGCTGGTTTTGCGGCGGCTGCGCAAGCCGTCGAGCCGCGCGCTGGCCATCAGCTTTATCGCCGCGTTTGTCATTTTGCTCCTGACATTTTGGGGCACGAATCTGCTCTCGCCGCTGCATCATCCATGAACGTCGTCGTCATCGGCTTGAGCCATCATTCCTCGCCCGTCGAGTTGCGGGAGCGGTTCGCCTTTGCGGAGGCAAAGATTCCTGACGCGCTCAAATCCTTGCGCGACTCCGGCGTCGCGGGCGAGGCGGTGATTCTCTCGACGTGCAACCGCGTGGAAATTTACGTCGCGACACCGTTGGAACCGGCGAAGGCATTTGCTGAATTGAAGGAATTTCTCCTGCGGTGGGGCGATACTCCGTCGAGCCTAGATCAAATAGCAACGAAGTCAGCGCTCGAGGGACTCTCGCCCCACCAAAATGAGATGAGTGATGAATTCTATTCCTTTGCCGAACCGCAAAGTTTGCACCACCTGTTCAAGGTCGCGTGCGGCCTCGATTCGATGGTGCTGGGCGAAACGGAAATACTCGGTCAGCTCAAGACCGCCTACGACCTGGCGCTCCAGCGCGGCCACACCGGCGCGCGACTGAACAAGGTGTTTCAGCGCGCGTTCCACACGGCCAAGCACGTTCGCACCCACACCAATATCCAGCGCGGCAGCGTGTCCGTGGCGTCGGTCGCGGTCGAACTGGCGGAAAAGATTTTCAATTCGCTCGGCGACCGCGAAGTGCTTGTCATCGGCGCTGGCGACACGAGCGAGAAGACCGCGCGCGCGTTGCTGTCGCGCGGCGCGAAAAGCATCATCGTGGCGAACCGGTCGCTGGATCGCGCGCAGGCCCTGGCCGGTGAACTGGGCGGGCGCGCCGTGTCGTTCGACGATTGGGCAGGGGAGTTTGAGAAAATTGACATTGTCATCAGCAGCACCGCCGCGCCGCATCACATTTTGGATCGCGCGAAGCTTGAGCCGTTGATGAAGGCGCGCCGGCAGCGGCCGTTGCTGCTGATTGACATCGCCGTGCCGCGCGACATTGACCCCGAAGTGAATTTTCTGGAGAACGTCTATCTTTACAACGTGGACGACTTGCAGGGCATCGCCAACGACTATCTGAAACTTCGCCGGGAGGAAATGGCGCGGTGCGAAGAAATTATTGCCGAAAAAGTGAAGCCGTTGCTTGCGGCAAAATCATCCGCAGATTTCGCAGATGAACGCAGATTGGACTTTTCTCATCTACGGAAATCTGCGCAATCTGCGGACTGAACGATGCCAATCGAACGACCCATCATCATTTGCACACGCGGCAGCGCGCTGGCGCTCGCGCAGGCCAACATGATTGCCGCTCAATGCCGCGCCGCGTTTCCACGGCTGCGGTTCGAGTTGAAAATCATCAAGACCACCGGCGACAAATTGCAGAAGGCCTCGATGGCCAAGACCGACGCCAGCCTGCCGAAAGGTTTGTTCACCAAGGAACTCGAAGTCGCGCTGGTCAAGGGCCTGGCCGACCTCGCCGTCCACAGCTTGAAGGATTTGCCGACGGATTTGCCCGCCGGGCTGGTTCTGGCTGCGACGCCAAAACGCGCCGACGTGCGCGACGTGCTGATTTATCGTTCGGCTGAATATCTCACGCATCACGCATCACGCATCACAAACGACTGGTCTCCCGGCCAGAGCCAGCTCAAAGGTTTCAAGCCGCACGCGACGCTGAAAGATTTTCCGAAAGGCGCGACGATTGCCACCAGCAGCACGCGGCGCAAGGAGCAATTGCTCGCCGCGCGACCGGATTTGAACGTGGTCGAAATCCGCGGCAATGTTTCCACGCGAATGCAAAAGGTGGCCGAGCGTGGCGAACTGGACGCGACGGTGCTGGCGCTGGCGGGCATCACGCGGCTGAATTTTGTCATCAAGGCCGACGGCACGCTCACCGGCGACGCCGTGCCGGACGGCCTGCTGGCGACGGTGCTGGATCTCGACGTGATGCTGCCGTGCGTGGGGCAGGGCGCGATCGGCATCGAAATCCGGGCCGACGACGAGCGGATTGCGAAAATCGTCGAGCGGCTGAATCATTTCAACACATTTCAGGCGGTGACCGCCGAGCGGGCGTTTTTGCGCGGCATGGGCGGCGGCTGCCAAAGCCCGGTGGCGGCGTATGCGGAAATTGTGGGCGATAAAATTACGTTGCGCGCCGTCTCATTCCGCGATGCCGCGATGGTGAAACGCGGCGAGGCGAAGAACCCGATTGCGGCGGCGGCGGTTTTGGGTGAGGAAATGGCGGCGCGGTTGAAGTAATTTATGATTTACGATTGATGATTTCTGATTTTTCAACAGCGCTGAATAGTTTCCGCAAATCATAAATCGCAAATCATCAATCATAAATGCCAATTACGCTTGCCAAATGCCGCCGCTGTCGTAAAGTGTGCGGCCACTTTTCAGATTATGCATTTGAATTATTTGAACGCAATGCTGGCGCAAGCGACCGCCGCGCCAGCCGCAGGCTCTGCGGCCACGCCGCCGCCCGGACAGCAGCAGGGTTCGCCACTCGGCTTTGTCATCCCGATGATATTGATGCTGGTCATTTTGTATTTCATGATGATCCGCCCGCAGTCACAGCGCGCCAAACAGCAGGCGAAGCTGGTTGAAAGCCTGAAATCGGGCGACAAGGTGGTCACCGCCAGCGGCATCGTCGGCGTCGTCGTCACGGTGAAGGACAGGACGGTTTCGCTCCGCTCGGCGGACGCCAAGATGGAAATGACCAAATCCTCGGTGGTGGAAATCCTTGAACGCGGCGGCGATTCGTCCGCCTCCTGATGGCCATGAAGCAAAACAACAACCTCTGGAAATTTCTTTTCGTCCTGTTCATCATCTGCTGGTCGTTTTACCAGATGTATCCGCCAACGTCGCGCGACCTGGTGAAGGAATTCGCGTCGCGCGCGGACAATCAGGACGCCGCCTTTTCGAACATTCTGGCGCGCGTGGATGCCCTGCAAAAATCGGGAACGAACAGCGAGTTCGCCAATTTGCGCGCCGCCATCGGCACGAACGACATCCAAAGTTACTTCTCGATCAACGCATCGAACGAGCTTGATCCGACGACGTTCATCCTGAACCGGCTGCAGCGCGACGCCTCCGGCAAGATCAAGC
>CAYYWB010000215.1:0-4707 GCA_964475285.1 uncultured Bifidobacteriaceae bacterium
ACGGCGTGTCGAAATCCGGCTCGCCGATGCCGAGCGAAATCACGTCCTTCATCTTCGAGACGATTTCGAAAAAATCGCGGATGCCTGATTTGGGCAGGTTGACGACGTGTTTGGCTATGAAACGTGATTGATCCATGTGAAATTAAATTGGCATCGGTGATTTGTTACGCCGAAGTTTCATGTGTCATTGGATGAACTGTCGATATGTCAGATTCGCTCAAAAATTCTCGAATCCGAGAAACAATGTCTGGCAAATAGGATTGCTCCACTGTGAAACCTGAAAAAACAAGCGAGCGTCGGTTCGCCTCCTGCATTTTAGACGGGCAACTAGCAGGCCAAGCGATACATTGGTGGAACGTGGCGGTAATACCAACAACGCCCTTTCCAGAATCTATCATTGAAAATTCCAACTCCGCATCTCCGTGTTGTGTATCGAGTCTGGCATTTCCGTCATAGCGCGAATGGAAAGCATGTAAATCCTTTGCAAATTCAGCCAAGTCGTAGCCGAAACAACAGAATGAAAAACTGAGGTCGAGTTGACCTTGGCGAATTTTTGCTACTGAATCAAATGTCCTCCCTTCGCCTGGCTTGAAATCTAACTCCAAGCGGCTTTGCTCGTTCTCAAATTTAATGGTAAGTGAATCGGACATTTCCAAATTTCAACCAAGCAACCACAGTAAGTCATTTACGATTCGCTATTGGGGCTGCCTCGTTCTAAATATTTTTCACGGTGTGACTTTGAGCCGTTCATTTTCCTCTGCTTTGCCTTCGAGCAGGAAACCGTTTTCCTTGTAGGATCGCAGCATGAAATGCGTGGCGGTCGAGAGCACGCCCTCGATGGTGGAAAGTTTTTCGGACACGAATGCCGCGACTTTTTGCAGGCTCGCGCCGTTGACGAACACCAGCAAATCGTAGCCGCCGGACATGAGATAGCACGACTCTACCTCGTCAAACCGGCTGATGCGCTCGGCAAGACGGTTGAAGCCGCCGCCGCGTTCGGGCGTGATGCGCACTTCGATGACGGCGCGGACGATGCCGGAATCCTCGTGCGCGAGATTCAGCACCGGGCGGAATCCCAGCAAGATGTGCTGCGCCTTCAGCTCGTCGAGCTGGCGGTTCACATCGGCCTCGGACAGCTTGAGCACCTGCGCCATTTGCGCGGTGTTCAGGCTGCCGCCTTCGAGCAACAGTTTGACAATCGGTTTCATCGGAAGCGCAGTTTCGCAGAAATCCCCCGCAAATCCACACCAAACTTGCGGCCGGTTCAGCCGTAGCGATACGGTTTCGACAGCGCGAACGTGTTCGGCAAATGCCGCACCTCGCGCACTTCGCCATCGGCCAGCAGGACCTCCACGATATCGAACCGGATTTTCACCGGCGGATTTTTCAGCAGCCGCAGATAATCCAGCGCCGTCTGGGAAAGCAGCCGCCGTTTGCGCGCGTCCACCGCCGCCGCCGGTCGCGTCCAATCCTCGGACGAGCGCGTCTTGACCTCGACAAACGCGAGACAGTCGCCGTCGCGGAAAATCAAATCAATCTCGCCGCGCGCAGAACGGAAATTGGCCGTGAGAAATTTCAGGCCGGCCTTTTGCAAATGTTTTTTCGCCGCGCGCTCGCCGAGTTCGCCGCGCCGCAAATGCTCCGGCTTCGCCTTGCCGGCGAATGCTGATTTGATTTTCTCAAAAAGTTTCATCCGCGAATTTCGTTAATTTTCGCCAATTGTTTTGGAAGGATTTCATTCGCGTCAATTCGCGCAATTCGCGGATCACAATAATTCAACCTCTTTCACTTTCAGCGGCGCGAAGCTTCTCCGGTGAATCGGACACGGGCCGTGCGCCGCAATCGCCGCCAGGTGCCGTGCCGTGCCGTAACCTTTGTGCCCGGCAAAACCGTATTCGGGAAATTGCCGGTCGAACTCCAGCATCAGCCGGTCGCGCGTGACCTTGGCCAGCACGCTCGCGGCGGCGATGGAATAACTCCGCGCGTCGCCCTTCACGATGGCGGTTTGCGGCACGCGCATTGTCTTGACCGGGCGACCGTCCACCAGCGCGTGCTGCGGCGGCGGATTCAATCTGGCCAGCGCGTCGTTCATCGCACGGTGCGTGGCCTGCAAAATGTTGATTTCGTCAATCACCCCAGCGTTCACCCCGGCGATGCCGAATTCGATCTCGCCGCAGGTGGTGATGAAGGCGAAGAATTTCTCGCGCTGCAATTCGGTGAGCTGTTTGGAATCGTTCAAGCCTTCAAGTTCGCGCGGCAGGCCGGACTCCGCCCACTTCGCCGGCAGAATGGCCGCCGCCGCGACCACCGGCCCGGCGAGCGGCCCGCGCCCCGCCTCGTCCACGCCTGCGACGCGCGCGACATTTTTCTGCCACAGCGCGCGCTCGAATTCAAAGCGGTCGGTAAGTTTGGCGGGCATGGGAGAAATCGGAAAAATAGCCGGTTACTTATTGGTCAACAAACCACATGGTCAACCCCATAAACTCTTCGCAACAGCAGCGATGACGGCCAAAACAATCCCGAACCCAACCATGACCATAATTGCCGCTAGAAAATGTCCTGAAATCAAGGATGCCATCAAACAACCAATAACAACCTGGAATGCTAAAAGCAATCCAGCCTCAAACGTGCTCCAACTCTCAAGATGCGCGACCTTGTAAATCAGGACGACGATAATGAGTGGAACAATCATCGCTCGCAATGCGAGGCCACGATACATGGCTGAAATAAACAGGACTATCAGCCAAACTCCTGCCGCCTCAATCAACGAAGCAATGCCAGCTATCACGGCTTCCTTGCCAAGACTGAGTAACTCCATATCGCTCTTAATCACGCCGCCGAAAATGCTCAACAGCGCAACCGCTGCGCATAACGTTACAAAGCCAAATGCCCAAAATGCTGCGAGTTCAATGGCTGCGTGCATAAATGTGGTCTAGCTGCAAGTTTCATTGTCACCTTGAGCCTATCGCGTTTCGCGGCGTTGTCAGCCTGATTTTTCAAGGACGAGAACGAGGACGAGGACGACGAGGATTTTTGTTTTGAAAAATCCATGTGCATACGTGCCCATCCGTGGTTAAATTTCCGGCATGAAAATCGAATCCCTGCACATCAACATGCGCGTCCGCCATCCGCAATACGGCACGGGCACGGTCAAGACGGTTTCCGAGGTCACGGCGGACATCCAGTTTGACAGCGGCGACAGGCGCGCCATCGCGCCGGAACCGAGCGGGCTGGAACCTGCGGAGCCGCAGATGGCCGTCGCCGGTTTGAGCGTGCCGCTGAAACAATTCATTTCCGAGACGCTGGATGAAGCGGTGCGGAAGCTCGGCTTGGAGAAGCCGGATTTGGTGGTGGAAAAGCTCGGCGCGCGCTGGCACGGCGGCAGACTGGTCTTGCATCCGGCGGACCCGGCGTTGCAGACGAAGGAAATTCCGCTGGAAACTTTTTTCCACAAAATCGTGATGGTGCGGAACAACCTGCGGGTGCTGGAACAGAAAATCAACGCGCACGAAAAGCTGACCGACGGCGAGAAGGTGGAGATGCAACAATACATCACGCGCAGCCAGGGTTCGCTGACGACGTTCAATGTGCTGTTCCAGGAAAAAACGGACCAGTTTTGAGGCAGATTCCTCCTCGTCCTCAAATTGTATGTTCGCGGACGAGGAGAAGGACGAGAACGATGGATGATTTGGAGGATCCGGGAAAACTTGAATTATTTCCGGTTCCGGCTAATCTGGCGGCGTGGCGCGGTTAGCTCAGCGGTAGAGCACTTCATTCACACTGAAGGGGTCGCAGGTTCAAACCCTGCACCGCGCACCATCTTTGCTTTCCGCTGCGCCGCGGGCCGCGGCACGGCGGGTCAGAACTTGGCGCGCAACTTTTTCCCCGCGCCGGAGTTTGAAACCTTGAATCGTGAAACCGACATTTCCAAAACCGGAGGGAATTATGCGCAAATTGTTCGTCGTTCTCATTGCCGCCATCTGCTCGCTGGCCTTCGCCGCGCGGGCGCAGGACACCAACGCGCTCAAGACCGAGATCGGGCTTTTTGAGTCGCAGACCGGGGAGGTCATCATCAAGGGCATTGGCCAGATCGGGTCGGTTGCCACCGGCGGCGCCGTCATTTATGTGCGATGCAAGGAATCCACCAGCGCCGCCACCGGCCACAAGGATTATGGCATCGCCATCGAAATTGAAGCGAACCAATGGCGCAGACTGGCCATCGTGGATTATGACGAACTGGACGCGCTGCTCAACAGCATGGATTACCTTGGCAAAATCACCTACAATGTGACCGCATTGCCGGGCTTTGAGGCGACCTTTACCACCAAGTCCGGTTTGGAACTGATTGCTTTCGGCAACAAACAGCAGGGCGGCATCCGGACTTCCATGCAATACGATGACGGCCCCAGGATTCCGCTTGCGTCCGATCAGTGGACTCAACTGGCCAGGCTGATCGCCCAGGCAAAAACCACAATCGAGTCGTTAAGCGCGTCACGGTGACTTTTGCAGCACCGAGTCGCGCTGCGCCCAGTCGGGATTTGCGTTCGGAAAATCCAGGTTGTAGTTCAGCCCCCGGCTTTCGGGACGCATCAGGGCGCAACGCACAATCAATTCCGCCACCGTCGCGATGTTGCGCAATTCCAGCAGGTCGCTCGTGACGATGAAATTCCAGTAATACTCGCGGATCTCCTGCTGCAAATGCGCCAG
>CAYYWB010000216.1:0-4527 GCA_964475285.1 uncultured Bifidobacteriaceae bacterium
ATCACAACAACTACGGCAGCTACGAGCTGGCGAAGCTGATCGTCATGGGCATCAAAGCCGACAAGCTGGACATCGCCAAATATATTGTCCCCGACTTCAAGGATTTTGACCCGTCGCATCCCGACCCGATGGCGACCTTCAAGTTCGCCGCAAGCCCCGGACGCGCCGCCCAGCGCCCGCTTGGCGACGAAAGCACCTTCGGCCCCGGAGCCGGCACCAACGCGCCCGCGGCGCCCGCGGCACCGGCGGCAAATTAAACAAGCATTGTGTCAATTCGAAATTGGGGACAGCGCGTCGCACTGTCCCCTTTTTATTTTTGCCTTTCCGGTCGCAAACAGGCACCCGCCGTCGCGCCTCACTTTTCCGCTTCCCAAAATAAAACCGCCAAGCCATTATTCCAGCCATGAAAACCATCCCTCGTTTGGCATTAACCGCCAGTTTTATTTTTACAGCCGCGCTCGCAATGGTGTTCGCCGGGTTCATTGCCGGCTGCTCCACGTCGGGCGGCGGCGCGGCGGCGGCGCAGCCGGCGAACGTCTTGACACTCTCCTCCGGCTGGCAATTGCAGGACGTCGCCAGGGTGCCGGACCAGGGCGAGGTGATTTCCACCGCCGCCTACACGCCGGCGAACTGGTTCAAGGCCACCGTGCCCGGCACCGTGCTCACCAGCCTCGTCAACGACGGCGTTTATCCCGAACCGCTCTACGGCGAAAACAACCGCACCAACATCATCCCCGACAGCCTCTGTCGCGCGTCGTATTGGTATCGCAAGCAGGTCAGCGTGCCGCTCGCCTTCACGGGACGGCAGGTGTGGCTGAATTTCGACGGCATCAACTACATCGCCGAGGTGTGGATCAACGGCCACGACCTGGGCAACATCCGCGGCGCGTTTGTGCGCGGAATTTTCAACGTCACGCCGTTCGTGAAACCCGGCGGGACGGCGACAGTGGCCGTGCTGATCCAACCGCCGCCGCATCCGGGGATTCCGCTGGAACAAACGGTGGCGAACGGCACCGGCGCCAATGGCGGCATTCTTTCGCAGGACGGGCCGACTTTTATTTGCACGCTCGGCTGGGACTGGATTCCCGGCATCCGCGACCGCGACATGGGCATCTGGCAAAAGGTGACGCTCGCCGCCAGCGGCCCCGTTGTCGTGGAAAATCCCCTCGTCACTTCCCACCTGCCGCTGCCGCGCACCGATGTCGCCGACCTGACCGTCGAGGCCACTGTGCATAACGTCACCGGCGCGCCGCAAACGGGCGTGCTCAAGGGCGCGTTCGAGGGCGGCAATTTTTCCGCGCCGGTCTCGTTGGCGGCAGGCGAATCGAAGCTCGTCAAGTTCACCGCCGCCGACACGCCGCAGCTTCACGTTGCCAACCCGCGCCTCTGGTGGCCCAACGGTTATGGCAGACCGGAGCTTTATTCGATGCACTTGAGCTTTGACCTCGGCGGCGCCGCGTCCGACGAGCGCGACGTGAGTTTTGGCATCCGCGAAATCACCTACGCATTGCCCGGCAGCGACAACCTCGCGATCTCCGTCAACGGCGTGCCCGTGATGTGCAAGGGCGGCGCGTGGGGCATGGACGAGGCGATGAAACGCATTCCGCGCGAGCGCCTCGAGGCGCAGATCCGCTACCACCAGCTCGCCAACGCCAACATGATCCGCAACTGGGTCGGCCAGAGCACCGGCGAGGATTTCTACGACCTCTGCGACCGCCACGGCATCATGATCTGGGACGAATTTTTCGAGCCGAATCCCAGCGACAGCGGGCGGGGTGCGGTAGGTGTTCGCGACGACAGCATGGACGTGCGCGACGTGCCGATGTATCTCGCCAACGTCCGCGAAAAAGTTCTCCGCTTCCGCAATCATCCGAGCATCGTGCTCTGGTGCGGGCGCAACGAGGGCGATCCCGGCCCCGCCGCCGTCGCCGACGGACTCAGGCAAATCATGACCGAGCTGGAGCCGGTGCGCCTTTACCATCCCAATTCCAACGACGGCGCGGGCGTCCGCTCCGGCGGCCCGTATGCATGGCGCGCGCCGCAGGAGTATTACACTTTCCCCATGACGGGCGCGCGGCCGGAGGCGTTCAAGACGGAACTTGGCAGCGTTTCCGTTCCCACGCTCGAGTCCGTCGAGGCGATGATGCCGGAAAAGGACTGGAACACGATCAACGACGACTGGGCCGAGCACGACCTCTGCCGCGGCGCGCAGTCGAATCCCGGCCGGTTCTTTCAGGACCTGCTCGCGCAACGTTACGGCGTGTCGGCCAACCTCGCCGAGTTTGTCCGCAAGTCGCAGCTCGCCTGCTACGAATCTTACCGCGCGATGTATGAGGGCCGCTTCGCGCACATGTTCAGCCCAAGCACCGGCGTGCTCACCTGGATGAGCAACCCCTCGCAGCCGAGTTTCGTCTGGCAGTATTACAGCCACGACCTTGAGCCGCTCGCGGCGCTCTACGGCACCCAGAAGGCGTGCGAGCCGGTCCACGTGATGATGAACCAGGCCACGTTCAACCTCATGGTGGTCAACAACACGCCCGCGCCCCTCGCCGGATTGACGGCGCGCGTGCGCGTTTTCAACCTCGACGGCGCGCTCAAATCCGACCGCACCGTGACCATCGCCGCGCCCGCCAGCGCCGTGACCGACGCCGGCGCGATTGAATTCCCGGCGGATTTGTCGCCCGTGCATTTTGTGAAACTCGAATTGAAAAACGCGGCGGGCAAACTCCTCTCGGATAATTTTTACTGGCGCGCGCTCCCGGCCAACGCGGTGGACTACACTTCGCTCGACAAAATCGCCTCCGCGCAGCTCGACGCCAAAATCACGCGCCACGACGCCGGCGGCAAATGCCTGCTCGACGTGACGCTCTCCAATCCCACCCAGGTCATTGCCGTCATGGCGCACATCCAGTTGCGCCGCGCGGACACCAAAGCGCGCGTGCTTCCGGTTTATTACAGCGAGAACTTCGTCTCGCTGCTCCCCGGCGAGTCGCGCACGATCTCGGTTGAGGCCGACGCCAACAATCTCGGCGGCGCGCAGCCGCTCGTGATGCTCGATGGCTGGAACGTGACGGTGAAAAACCAAAGCTTCTCCGGCGCGAGCATCGCGTTGAACACCGATGCCCAACCCGGCGGTCAGCCGCGCGGCGTCATCGGCGATCCCGCTGCGGTGAGTGCCGCTGGCGGTCGTGGCGGTGGTGGTCCTGGTGGCGGCGCGGGCGGCGCGCCCGGCGGTCGCCGCGGCGGCCCGGCCCCGACCCCGGCGGCTCCCGGCATTTGAGCGCTGCCAACGGTGCGCGACAGGGAAATTTACGCGCTTGTGGCGCTCCGCAGTAATTTCAGCGCCTCGCGGAAATCCTTTGGCAGCGGCGATTCAAAGCTCATTTCCTTTTCCGTGCGCGGATGGATGAACGAAAGTTCCCGCGAATGCAGCATCACGCGCGGCGCGGCGCAGCCGGTCAATTCCGCGAGCTTCTTGTTTTGCTTCGCGCCGTAGGTTTCATCACCCGCGAGCGGATGGCCGAGGAATTGGAAATGCACGCGAATCTGGTGCGTCCGGCCGGTGTGGATTTGCGCCTCGACAAAGGTCGCGGCCTTCAGCTTTTCCAGCACGCGCCAGCTTGTGTGCGCCGCGCGGCCGGAATCGTCGTCGCGCACGGCCATGCGTTTGCGGTGCGACGGATGCCGCGCGATGGCCGCGCGGATTTCGCCGGAGCCGCGCGCCAGTTCGCCGCAGACAATGGCGTTGTAGATTTTTTCCACGCGGCGCTCGGCAAATTGTTTCGAGAGCGCGAGGTGCGTCCCGTCGTTTTTGGCGACGACGAGGCAGCCGCTGGTTTCCTTGTCGAGCCGGTGGACGATGCCGGGCCGCGCCACGCCGCCGATGCCGCTCAACGAGCCTTTGCAATGGTGCAACAGCGCGTTGACGAGCGTGTGTTCCTCGTGGCCGGCGGCGGGATGCACGACAAGTCCGGCGGGTTTGTTCAGCACGAGCAAAGATTGGTCCTCGAACAAAATGTCCAGCGGCATTTCCTCCGGCTGCGCCCCGGCGGGCCGGGCGTCCGGCCAGTGGATTTCAATTTCCTCACCGGCGCGCGGCGAGTGCGTGGGTTTGGTGATATTGCCATTGACGCGGACGTGGCCCTGTTCGATGAGTCGTTGCAGCGCGCCGCGCGAGGCGGCGGGGAATTTTGTCCGCAGAAAAACGTCCAGCCGCCCGCCGGGCAGCGATTTCTCAACGGTCAACATTTCCGTGCGCGAGGACATTTTAGCGTGGCAGGTGACACGTGACAGGTGACAAGAAACGCATGAGCGGCGGCAGATGGATTTTTCTCATGTCACGCGTCACTTGTCACCCGTCACGGTTTTTGGCGTGTGCTCGTTTTTCCAGGTGATGAGGAAAATCAGCCCTACGCCGGTGCAGATGGCGGTGTCGGCAATGTTGAAGGCGGGAAAGCCGATTTCGCCGCCGTCGCGCTGTTGCAGGTAAAAATAGATGAAGTCAACCACGTGGCCGACGCGCAGCCG
>CAYYWB010000217.1:0-4527 GCA_964475285.1 uncultured Bifidobacteriaceae bacterium
AATTCCAGCCACGCGAAGCCGGTGTTGTCGCCGAGCAAAATGGCGACGACACCGATGAACACGCCAAGATGCCAGAGGTTCGCGGCAACGACGGGCACGAGCGGCAGGGCCAGTTCCGACCGGCTCAAGCGCGCGAAAATCCAGAGCATCACGCCGAGCGCGGCGGGGATGCAAAAGCCGTAGAGCAAGGCGTCGTTGGCGGCGGGCTGAACGCGGCCATAAGTCAGCCAGGCGCAATCGGCAAACAAATCCGGCTTGTGAAACGTCATGATGGCGGCCAGCGACAGTGCCAGACCGATGACCAGCCACAACGCCGCGCCACCGAAGAGCGCGAGCAATGGAACGCGGCACGAGGCGTCAATTTCGGACGAAGAAACTTCAGATGGTGGGCGCGCCGCTGCCGCGGCGCGCGCCGGCGCGGCAGCGCCAACGCCACCAAGACTGGAATTTTCGTTCTCGTTCATTCAAAGGGATTCGGTTTTGCCGGCGCGGCCGGCGCGGGCTTGCTCGCATTTTCCTGCCGCGCAATCAAATCGGTGCGGGCCTGCGCGGGATTTTGCCAGTTTTTTCCGGCCAGTTGCATCGCGGTCTCAATTGGCAGGCGGACGATGCCGCGCGACGGGTCCATCCAGCCGGCATTGTTGAGCGACGCCGCTTCATTGGTGCGGATTTCAAAAAGCGCCCTGGAAATGGCGACGGCGCGGTCGGCGTCAATGGCCGGAACGCTCACTGAAAATTTCACAATCACCGCGAGCGCGGCAAAAATCACGCTGGCGATGATGAAACCCGCCGCCGCGCCGGAGGCGTGATTCACGTCGGGCGTGTCCTGGTTGGGATTCATTGAACGCCTCCTTCGTTGGGCAGGGTGTCGGGCATTTCCTCGGGTTCAAGGTTGAGGCCCATGGCTTCGTGCAGGCGCGGGTCGCGTTTTGGAAACGGCGCGTGCGCGTTGAAATTTTTCAAGAAAACCGCCGCCAACAATCCGCCCATGAAGGCGACGCAACCGAATTGCAGCCAAAGCCAGTGGAACGGATAACCTTGCGGATGCAGCACGGGTAAAATGTTGAACGCCAGGTCCGCAAAATTCATCAGCCATGCCCACGCGCAAACGGGCAGCATGATTTTGAAGTTCATTTTGACCTGCGCCGGCAGCAGCAGGATGAACGGCAGGAAGAAATGGCCGAAAATCAAAACCATGCTGACCCACCACCATGAGCCGCTTTCGCGGATGAGATACCAGAAGGTTTCGTCCGGCACATTGCCGTTCCAGATGACGAAGTATTGCGCAAATTCAAAGTAGGCTTGCAGCAGCGTGAAAGCGAAAAAAAGGACGCCGAGAAAATAAAACTGGTTGTCCCGCAAAACGGAAGTCAGCACGCGCTGGCGCTGCAAAATTGCCGTGAGCACATACGCCGCGGCCAGCGCCACCCACCCGCACGAGGCGAAGAAATACAAACCGTAAATCGTCGAGGACCACTGGTATTCGAGCGAATTCATCCACAGAATCGGCGCGACCGTGACCGTGGCGGCGAAGGCGAGAATGCCCCAGCCGGAATGGAAACGCATTTTGCGCGTGCAAAGCGCCCCGCCGGTTTCGTCCTGCTGGAGCGACCAGAAACGCAGGCGCGACGAGAGCAGCCACCAGATGCCGAAGAAAATCGCCGAAGCGACGCAAAGGCCGGCCAGCGTGAACAGCGGCATTTTGGCGCTCAACGCGCGGTCGCCGGCCGGGTCAAGCGTCAGCCATGGGTAAATTTTGTCTGCGAGCAGCAGAACGGGAACAAATAAAATCGCCAGCCACGGAAACAGCAGCGCGCCGAGGTGTTCGCAAAACCGGCGCGTGGCGACCGACCAGCCGGCGTCGGTGAGATGATGAACCATCGTCAGGAACAGCGCGCCGAGGGCGAGCGTGAGAAAGAACATGAACGCCAGCAGCCAGGAATAACCGAATTCCTGCGGATTCTTGATCAGGCCAATGACCGATAAAATCCCGCCGCCGACCATCAGCACAGAAGGCAGTTTGCGCCAGCCGGACAAGTCCAGCGGCGGCAATTCATGTTGAGTTTGCGGGTTCATCTTATTGCGGGAACACACGCGTCTCGCGTGTTGGCTTGGGTGTCGCGCCCAAGCCGCTTACACGCGTGAACGATGTTTTCGGCGCGACGCCGAAAACCGCACGCGGGACGCGCGCGTTCCCCGCACAAATTTCTGACCATATTCATTTCAGTGCAGCTTGTTGTTCAGCCGTCAAATCATTCGTCGAACCGAGCCAGCTCAACTGCAGCGCCCGCAAATAAGCGATGATGGCCCAACGGTCTTGAACCGGCACCAGCGGACCATACGCCGCCATCGTGCTTTTTCCGCGCGTAATCGTGTTGAAAATCTCTCCGTCAGGCATTTCCACAGTGCGTTTGTCGTGCAAATTCGCCACGGCGGGCATGTCGCCGATTTTTTTCGTGATGCCATTGCCGTCGCCGAGCTGGCCGTGGCAAGGCGCGCAATAAATGTCGAAACGCTCGCGTCCACGCTGGAGCAATTCCTGGTTCACCGGCAGCGGATTGGTTGCGATGAAATTGGTCGTGCCGGTGACGAGGCCGGTGTTGACGGGCGAGTCTTCAAACGGATAAACCGGCCCGTCCACGGTTTGAACCGGCTCGCTGCGCGCAATGGCGCCGGGCGGCGGCAATTGCGAACTGACGCCGTTCGGGAAAAAGCTGTCCGGCTCCATGGGCCGCAATTTCAACTGCCGGTTCATGTCCGGGAAAATCTCGATCGGCGGCTTGCGCGACAGGCCGCCGCGAAAACCGGCGATGCCGACGATGGCTGCGCCGAGCGCCGCGCCAATCAAAATGATGGAAATGATGTGGCGCATCAGTCTTTGTCCTCCACCAGTTCAATGTGCGCGCCGCCAATTTCCGCCAGCAGCCGGCGGGTTTCGGTTTCGGAAAACTTCGGGTCGGTGGAACCGATGACGAGGAAAAACTTGTCGCGCGAGACGAGCGCGAAGCGCGCCCTGGCAAACAGCGGATGATGCAGGCGCGGCAGTTGGTTGAGCGCAATCATCCCGATAAACGCGCCGAGCGCGGCGGCCAGCACGAGCAGGATATACGACGGCACCACCGACATCGGCACGCTGAACGTCGGCTTGCCACCGGTGAGAATCGGATAGTCGAAGGCGTTCATATACCAGATCATCCCCATCGTCCCGATGAACGCGCCGGCGCCGAACACGAACGAAAACCAGCCGACGCGCGAGTTTTTCAAGCCCATGACTTTGTCCAGCCCGTGAACCGGAAACGGCGAAAAAACGTCCCACCGGGAATAGCCGGCGTCCCGCACTTTTTCCGCCGCCGACAAGACGGCGGCGGGAGAATCAAATTCAGCGACGAGGCCGTAATTTTTCCCGCTCATGGCATCGCTCCTTTCGTGCCGGACGGTTGATGCGGATTGGCCTGCGGCGTCACCGCCTTGACTTCCGAAACCGGAATCATCGGCAGGAACCGCACGAACAGCAAATACAGCATGAAAAACGCGCCGAGCGTGCCGAGAAAGACGCCCGCGTCCACCCACGTCGGATAATACACGCCCCAGTTCGCCGGCAGAAAATCCTGGTAGAGCGAGCCGACGATGATGGTGAACCGCTCGAACCACATGCCGATGTTGATCAAAACTCCGATGATGAAAACGACCGCCAGATTTTGCCGGATTTTTTTGATCCAAAGCAGTTGCGGCAGCGAGGCGTTGACGACAATCATGATCCACCCGCCAAACCAGTATTGATGGCCGAACATCCGGTGGCCGAAAACCCAGGAGTCGTAGGGATTGCCCGAATACCACGCCATGAAAAATTCAACCGCGTAAATGTAGCCCATGATGCAGCCCATCAGCAGCAGCATTTTGCAGATTTTGTCAATGTGCGCCATGGTGATGATGTCCTCCAGATGGCACCATTTCCGCAGCGGAATCAGCAGCACCAGCACCATGCCGAAGCCGCACGTCACCGCGCCGGCGACAAAGTAAAATGGGAAAATGGTCTCATGCCAGCCGGCCAGTTGCGCCGTGGCGAAGTCCATGCCGACGATGGAACTCACGGTGAACACCAGCAGCGTCGCCAGGCCGGACAAAATGAGATAGGCTTTTTCGTAATTGTGCCATTGCCGGGCCGAGCCGGTCCAGCCGAGCGCGAACAGGCCGTAAATGAATTTCCGCGCGCGCGTTTTCGCCCGGTCGCGCATCAACGCCAGATCGGGAATCAGGCCCATATACCAGAACGTCGTCGAGACGATGAGGTAGGTGTTGACGGCAAAAACATCCCACATGAGCGGCGAACGGAATTGCGGCCACATCCCCTCATAAGTCGGCACCGGAAACATGAACCAGTCAAACCATTCGCGCCCGACGTGGATGGCAGGATACATCCCCGCCATCATCACGGAGAAAACGGTCATGGCCTCGGCGGCGCGGCCAATTGCCGTGCGCCAGTGCTGCCGCGTGAGGAACAGCATCGCCGAAATCAGCGTGCCCGCG
>CAYYWB010000218.1:0-4495 GCA_964475285.1 uncultured Bifidobacteriaceae bacterium
AAATCAGCCGCCATGCCGTTCGTGTGAACGAAGTGGTAGATGCGCCAGCCGATTTTGCGGACCAGACCTTTCATGCCGTCAATTTGACAATGAAAGGCTAACCCGCTCGCCGGAAGCAGTCAAACCGTCCTTTCCGGCGGCGGGCTGGATTTTCGGAGATTGCGGACAAGCGCCGGCCATGTTTCAATCAGCCGCCACGGTAAATGAATTATCCAGGATTTCGAATTCATGCCAAAACACATTTCATTGAATGAATGCCTGTGGGTTTATGGCGAGGCCATTTACCGGGGAACGCCGAATTCGCGGCCGGAACTTGACGCCTTGAAGCCGCGCGGCGCGAAAGTTTTCGTGCTCAAAATCGGCGCGGGCGCGGATGAATTTGAGCAACTCCGCCGCTTCATCTGGCAAAGCGACGCGCACCTCATCCTGACCCGTTTGCATCCAAACGAATTGACGGCCATCAAACCGATGCTGAAGGACCGGAAGAATTTTTCGATCTTTTGCGATGATTTTTGCATCATTCCGCACTGGTTCATCCGCGAGGCGGAATACGTCGTCTTCCGATGTTACAACGGCATGGCCATCCGCCTGGGGAAACCATGGACAAATGATTCTCCGCCGCTGCTGTTCAATCCGTTCATCAGCATTTCAAAGTATTCCTTCGCCGCGGCCGCGTTGCGCGTTCCCGCGCTGGCCATTTCCCCGTTCGTGAATCTGGCCAACCGCTCCCGCCGGCAAATGGAAAGCGCCGATCCGGCCCGGTATTTGTATTATCCCCATTCCGTCGTCGCCAAAGACCTGCCGCTCAAAACCGGCGCGCAATACAAATATGATTTTGCCAACAACGGCTCCGTCTGCGGCCTCTGGATCATGCGCGATCCGTTCGTGCCTTTTCAGCACACGCTCACCAACCTTTACTGCGACCGGACTCGATTGTTGCGGATGATTCAGAGCTTTGAAGGCAAGCCGTTCACGTTTTATCATAACCAGGGGAAAAGCGTTTTATGGGAGGCCTATGTGGAAAAAACCCTCCAGTGCCGTTACGTCATCAACACCGGCGGCTTGCAGGACAATTTCGGGCCAAAATATCTCGAATTCACCTGCCTGGGAACTCCCATGATCGGGCGGGGCGTGCCTTATGAGGCTCCCTGGCTGGACGAATGCGTGTTTCCCGTGGACATCATGCGCACGTCGCGCGCGCAATTGAAGCCTTTGCTTCACGAAGCCCTGGAGCGCCACTCCGTCTTGCGCGAAAACTGCCTGAAATGGCGCGACCGCTTGTTCAAACTTCATGACCCGCACGTGCTGCTGGACGTGTTGCAGACGCAAATTGACGGCAAGCCGATGCCGCCCGGTTATCTCAAGGTGAATTTGAAAAATCCGTCGGCAAAATAAATTTTCGCGCTCCGCCGTTTGATTTTTGCGTGCAAACCCACGCCGGCGCGTTTTTAATATGCCGATGATTTACGAATTCAGCAGCCTGCGCCGGGCCATCCGCAACGGCGGCTTGAAATGCCTGCCCGCAATGTTCGGCCTCTACCTGCGCCACATCGGCTGGGCGCTGCGCTACTTTCGCCAGCGGACGCCCCAGGGCACCACGCCCAAGGAAGTCCTTGATTTCACTTTCGGCCCGGCCGGACAATTGATTGTTCCCTCCCAGAATTGGTCGGAAATAGAGCCGCTGCTCAAACTCCTTTACGAAAGAAAGCCGAAGGCCGTCGTCGAGATTGGCACCAAGTTCGGCGGCACGCTGGCGATGTGGTGCGCGGTCGCCCATCCGGAAGCCGTGATTGTGAGCATTGACCTGCCCGGCGGCATTCACGGCGGCGGCTATGCCTACTGGCGGACGTTCATTTACCGGCGGTTTGCGCAGCGGAAGCAAACGATTCATTTGCTGCGCCGGGATTCGCACGAGACGAGCACGCTGGAAGATTTGAAAAAGCTCCTGCCGCCCGGCAGAATTGATTTTCTGTTCTGCGACGGCGACCACACCTATGAGGGCGTCAAAAAAGATTACGAAATGTATTCGCCGCTCATTCGCAAAGGCGGGCTAATGGCGTTTCACGACGTCTGCACCCATTCGCCCGACCAGGATTGCGGCGTGGACCAGTTGTGGCGGGAAATCCGCGCCAAACACAAAAGCTGGGAACACGTCGAAAATCCCAACCAGGGAATGTATGGCATCGGCGTGCTGGAATTTTAGAGGGGAATCTGTGACCGGAACAAGGCGCCCGGAAAACTGGCCGGTCGCCGCCGGTCCGTGATGCGCGACGGGATTTGTCATCAATCCATTCTTCCCCCCGCCCGGCAATTTTCCTTTTGAGCCAATTTGAAGTCAATTCGGCGGCAAAAACCCGAGAAATCAGTTATTGACGGATTGCCAGCAAATGATATTGTCTTCACCCTTTGAATTCAAAGACAGGCGCGCAGGCAGCCGCCGTGTAAAACGATTTATTTTTATAAAATGAAATCAGTGCCGTTAAAAGCGTATCCGCGCACACAAGTGCGCCGGGGCGGAGTGAAGAAATTGCGCGGCTCGGGCCGGGTGCCCGCCATCATTTATGGCCGCCAGACCAAGCCGCAAAACCTCGAAGTCAGCGCGAAGGAATTTGAGGATTTGATCCACCATTCCGTCTCGGAAAACATGCTGGTGGATTTGTCCGTCGAAAGCGACGCGCGCGCCAAACGCCTCGCGCTCGTGCAGGATATCCAGCACCACCCGCTCGACGGCAAGGTGCTGCACGTGGATTTCCACGAGGTCGCCGAAAATGAAAAGGTCATCGTCCAAGTGCCGCTGGAAACCACCGGCGAGGCCGCCGGCGTGAAAAACAGCGGTGGAGTGCTGGAACACGTTTTGTTCAAGCTCAAGGTCCGCGCCCTGCCCAAGGATTTGCCGGAACAGATTGTAGTGGACGTGAGCCATCTCGAGCTCGGCAAGGCCATCCACCTGGGCGAAATCAAGGCGCCCGCCGGCGTGGAACTCATCGGCGACAAAAACATCCCGGTCATCGCCGTCGCCATGCCGCGCACGGAAGAGGAAGAGGCCGCCGCCACCGAGGCCGTTCCGGTTGCCGCCGGCGATGTGGAAATGATCAAAGAGAAGAAGGAAGAAGGCGAGGAAGACGCCGTCCCCGCGAAGGGCGAAAAGGGTGCCACCAAACCCGGCGAAAAAGGCGCGGCCAAGGGCGCGGAGAAAACTCCCGCCGCCGCCGCTGCTGGCGCTGCCGCCGCCGCCAAAGCGCCCGCCGCCGCGGACAAGGCCGCCGGGAAAAAACCGGCGGAGAAAAAGAAATGATTTTAGCGGGTTGGGCTTCCAGCCCGGCCTTGACAGGCAAGATGCTTGTCCCACTATTGCCCGCGAATGGAAAATGTGTTTCTCATCGTGGGTCTGGGCAATCCGGGCGCGGAATACGCCAAGACGCGCCACAATGCCGGATTTGCGCTGGTCGAGAAACTGGCGGCACGCTGGAAGGCGGATTGGAAGAACGACCGCCGGTTCTGCGCGCGAATCGCCAGCAGCGAACAGAATGGCCGGCGCGTGCTGCTCTGCCAGCCGCAGACATTCATGAATTTGAGCGGCGAAGCGGTTGGCGCATTGAAGAATTTTTATCAGTTGCCGTTGAACCGGCTGCTGATGGCGGTGGATGACGCGGATTTGGCGCTGGGCGAAATCCGGCTGCGCGCGGGCGGCAGCAGCGGCGGCCATCACGGGCTGGAGTCCATCGAGCAGCATCTGGCCACGCGCGGGTTTGCGCGGCTGCGGATCGGCATCGGCCGGGCGGACGGCGCGCGGGAGATCACGGATTACGTGCTCGCGCGCTTCAGCGCGGACGAAGCGGCGCTGATGGAGAAAGTTTTGGTCCGGGCGGCCGGCCAGGCGGAATGCTGGCTGGACGACGGAATTGAAAAGGCAATGAACCGGTTTAACGGAGTCGTGGACTCCACGAACGAAGAGAAAAAAAAGTGAAACGATACGAAGGTCTGTTCATCTTGAATCTGGCGGGACGCGAAGAAGGCGTCAAGGACGCCCTCGACAAGATTTCCGCGGAAATCACAACGGCGGGCGGCGCCGTCGAAACGGTCCAGAAAATGGATCGGAAAAATTTCACGCGCGTCGCCGACAACAAGCACACCGCCGGCTTTTACGCGAACATCATTTTCACCGGCACGCCGGCGATTGTCGCGCAGTTGCGGCACAAGTTCGCGCTGAACGAGGAAGTTTTCCGCGTGCTGTTCACGCTGTCGCCGGAACCCAAACCCGCGAAATAATCCCAACCGGGAAATTTTATGGCCAACTTTAACAAAGTCATCCTTGCCGGAAACCTCACCCGCGACCCCGAACTGCGTTACACGCCCAAGGGCACGGCCATTGCCAAAGTCGGGCTGGCCATCAACCGCAAATGGAAGAGCGAGACCGGCGAGATGAAGGAGGAGGCGACGTTTGTGGACGTGGACGCCTTCGGCAAAACCGCCGAGACCATCGGCCAATACCTGA
>CAYYWB010000219.1:0-4470 GCA_964475285.1 uncultured Bifidobacteriaceae bacterium
TTGAGCGTCGAGGATTTCAAGCGGGTGCTGAAAATGCCGCGCGCGGTGGGCATCGGGTTCGCGGCGCATTACGCCATCATGCCGTTTCTCGGCTGGAGCATCGCGCATCTGCTCCGGCTCGAAACGCCGTTCGCCGTCGGCTTGATTCTGGTGTCGTGCTGTCCGTGCGGCACGGCGTCGAACGTGGTCAATTACATCGCCCGCTCCAACGTCGCGCTCTCGGTGCTGATGACAATGTGCTCGACGCTCGGCGCAATCGTGATGACGCCGCTGCTGACGAAATGGCTCGCGGGCCAATATGTGCCGGTGGACGCGCTGGGCCTGTTCTTGAGCACGCTGCAAATCGTGCTGGCGCCGGTGGTCATCGGCGTGGCGTTGAACCGCTATCTGCCGCGCTTCGTGAAAATCGTGATGCCGGTGTCGCCGCTGGTTTCCGTGCTGGCCATCACGCTGATTTGCGCGAGCATCATCGGGAGCAGCGCGAAGGATTTTGAGCGGTCGGGCGGTGAATTGATCCTGGCGGTGTTTCTGCTGCACACGGGCGGATTTTTCCTCGGCTACTTTTCCAGCCGTTTGCTGCGGTGCGACGAGCTCACGAGCCGGACAATTTCCGTGGAAGTGGGAATGCAAAATTCCGGCCTGGGCGCGGCGCTGGCGAGGGCGCACTTCACCAGCATGCCGCTGGCCGCGCTGCCCTGCGCGATTTCGGCGACGTTTCATTCCGTCATCGGCAGCATTCTGGCGGGCATTTGGCGGTTGAGGCCGGTCAAATCATCACGATAAAATCACGCATGGCATCGGGATCGGAAGAAAAAATCAAAATGGCGCGCGGGCTTTGTGAACAGGCCGCGTGGCCCGAACTTTTGAAACTCACCCGCGACTGGCACGCGGAAAATCCGCGCGATGCCAGGGCGCTGTTTTACCGGGGCGTCGCGCTGGCGGCGACGGGAAGATTTGTCGAGGCGGAGACGATTTACCGTCTCGCGCTGGAAATTGAACCGGCGGATTTCAAGACGTGGAACAATCTCGCCGGGGTTTTGTTCGATTCGCTGGACAAGCCGATGGACGCCGTTCGCTGCATGGAGCAGGCGATGAAGCTGGAGCCGCAAAACAAGCTCGGCTGGTCGAACCTTGCCAGCATGGTCGGGCGTTTGGGCCGGCACGGGAAGGCCCTGGAATTCGCCGGCCGCGCGCTCGCGCTCGACCCGCAGATGGTCGAGGCGCTCTTGCACAAGGCCGCCGCCGCGAAGGCGATGGGGAAGACGGAAATCGTCCGGGAAGTTTCGGAAACGCTGGCGACCGTCGGGGCGGAGAAATTCCGGCGCGCGCGGTGAACAAGATCTTTAACCACGGATGGACACGGATGGACACGGATATTTTATCCGTGTGCATCCGTGGTTTGATTCGCGTTTCCAAGTCGGTTAGACTTTCACCGTGATTTACGACGCGTCATTGGACGAGTTGCTCCAAAAAGTGTGGGAGGGCAAGCGCATCAACCAAAGCGAGGCGCTGCGGCTTTACCATTTGCCGCTGGAGGAGCTTGGCGCGCTCGCCGACCGCCGCCGCCAGCTTGCCAAGGTGAAGGATTTCGACGGCCGCGGCAACGACATCATCACCTACATCGTTGACCGCAACGTCAATTACACGAACGTCTGCAACGTCTATTGCAAGTTCTGCGCGTTCTACCGCGTGGAGAAGGACGATGACGCCTACGTCATCAGCCTCGACGAAATGGACAAAAAAATCGAGGAGACCATCGCGCTCGACGGCACGCAGATTTTGATGCAGGGCGGACATCACCCCAAGCTGACAAAGCAGTGGTATCTGGATTTGCTCTCGCACATGAAGGCGAAGTTTCCGCAGGTCAACATCCACGGATTCAGCCCCAGCGAATTCATCCATTTCCGCGAGGTCTTCAACGAGCCGCTGGAGAAAATAATCGGCGATTTCAAGGCGGCGGGACTTGGCTCAATTCCCGGCGGCGGCGGGGAAATTCTGGTGGACCGCGTGCGCCAGAAAATTTCGCCCCTCAAGGCGATGAGCAACGACTGGCTGGAAGTCATGGACGTGGCGCACCGGCTTGGTTTGTATTCCAGCGCGACGATGATGTTTGGCCACGTTGAGGCGATTGAGGACCGCATCGAACATCTGGAGCGGCTGCGCGCGCAGCAGGACAAGTCGCTTTCTTATGCGGTAGGGTCGGTGCGCTGCGCCGACCGGACGCCGCAGCGCGGCGTCCCTGCCACCGGCCATTTCACCGCGTTCATCTGCTGGACGTTTCAGGCCGAGCACACGAAGCTCAAGGCGCCGACCGTGGGCGCGCAGGAGTATTTGCGGACGCAGGCGCTGGGCCGGATTTACCTCGATAATTTCACCAACGTCCAAAGCTCGTGGGTGACGCAGGGCCAGGAAATCGGCCAGGTCGCCCTGAAATTCGGCGCAAACGACCTCGGCAGCATCATGATCGAGGAAAATGTCGTGTCGCAGGCGGGCACCACCTTCCGCATGACCGTCGCCGACATGAAGCGGCTGATTTCCGATCTGGGCTACGAGCCGCATCAGCGCGACAACTGGTATCGCCTGCTCAATTGAACGGTGACGCCGGGACTGAAAAAATCCCGGCTTTTGCATTTCATTTTTTCAATGCAAAGACGCGAAGGCGCAAAGACACGGCACAAATTTCACGAATCCGCACGAATTGAAATGCGCTGAAGGCGCAAGGGAAATCAGCCCGGCGCTGGCCGGTGCAATCGGACTGCGCCGGGAAAACGTCCCGCAAAATAAATTCCTTCGCCCGCGGGAACGGGAGAAGGTGGCGAAGCCGGATGAGGGTCGTGTGGCGATTCATCATTCTGCATTTCGCCTTCATCCTTCCCATGCGGAGAGGGCCGGGGTAAGGAGTTGCAATCAAACCGCCACAAATCAAACCGCCGATTGACGCCAATTAAATTCCGGCGCACACTCGCGCTCATGGCAGGTAGGAAGAAAAAATTGTCGCCAGAACAAATGCGCGAATACATCCATTCGCTGCGCGGCAGCTTCAAACTCAAGCCCGGCGAAAAATCCGTCGTGCAGGAGCTTCTGGAGGAACGCCGCGCCGAAAAGGAGAAGGAAGACCACGAATTCAAATCCGTCGGGAAGGAAATCAAAATCAACTGGCTTGCGAAATGAGCGGATGATAAAATCAGGCGAATTCTCCCGCACAACGTGATGATTTGAAATGAAACCAAAACGCCCGTCCCAGCCCGATCCGGCGGTGGAACCGTTGACACCGATGATTTATGTCCTCCGGGGACAGCGTGTGATTCTGGATGCGGATCTGGCGCGCATCTATGGCGTGGCCACCTTTCGTTTCAACGAAGCCTTCAAACGCAACCGGCACCGCTTCCCGGCGGACTTTGCCTTCCAGCTTACGGCCGGTGAATTTGCCGCGTTGCGTGCCCCGATGGAGTCCGACACGGTAACTCCGGACTCATCGCAATTTGCGATGAGTTTATCGCAAGTGATTGAAAATGAGTCAATTGCGATAAATCGGTCGCAATTTGCGACCAGTTCCAAACGACATCGCGGCGCGGCGTATCGCCCGTGGGCCTTCACCGAACACGGGGCGCTCATGGCGGCGAACATTCTCCACAGCGAACGCGCCACGCACATGGCGGTTTATGTGGTGCGGGCGTTTGTCCAGATGCGCGAACATCTGGCCGCCAACGCCGCCATCCTCAAGCGGCTGGCCGAGATTGACAGGACGCTGCTGGAACATGATTCCGCCCTGCGGGACGTTTATCGAAAACTGCTCCCCATGCTGCAACCGCCGCCCGAACCGCCCAAACGCCGCATCGGCTTCAACCGCGACACCGAATAAATTTCCACCATGCCGCGCGCCAACCATTTCAAATCCGTCGGGAAGGAAATAAAAATCAACTGGCTGAAATAGCCGGCGTGCCGACAATCAACGGAAAAACCTACACAATTTCTGGAATGCCCAGCTCTCTCAAGTAACTAAATGTGGCATCGTAAAATGCTGGCGAACGAGTTGGATCGCTTGTATCGCCCGGAGGAACGAAAACCACCATCCCTTGCCGGGCACGCGTTAGCAGCACGCGATAAGCATTACGCAGATAGTTTTTATTTTCCTCTTTGCGGATGTTCATCCACTGGTCGCCGCGAAAATTGTGATAACTCCAGCCATCGTCTGCAAATCGCAGGTCGCCATCCCACGTGACACAAGTCCAATCCAGTTCCAAGCCTTGAACTTGAAATTCAGTTGCCGCGTCTTCGAGAAAATAACTAGAACGCGTGTCGGTTCGTTCGTTTAAGAACCAGTGAATCGGGTCCACATCCACACGAATGTCTATGGCATGAGGTTTTAGCCGTTGGGCTTTTGAAGATGCGACCAATCCGTAGCGTTCTGTCCCTCTAGGGTGTGTTAACACTAACGCAAAGCTTCGACGATGAGGGCAAACAGGATGA
>CAYYWB010000220.1:0-4450 GCA_964475285.1 uncultured Bifidobacteriaceae bacterium
CGCGGCCAGGGCCATGGCAATGAAGGCGGACGCGAGAAGCCCGCGCGCGACGACAGACAGATGTGTTTTCATATGATTCCTGTTTTTACCTAATTGTTTTGTTGTTTGGATAAAAATAAAACCATCCCCGCGCCGATTAAACGGATTTCGCGGGATGTATTGTTGGAAAAGACGTTATCCGCCGCGATGGGTTACAGCAAATCTTTTCCTGCGCCAATCCGCCACGGATTAACCACAAAACAAGGTTTCCCGATTCCTCATTCCAAAGTTGAGGATGATAATTTCACGGCGTCTTGAGCCGGTAAAAAACATCGCCAACGGGCGGCGGAAGAACCGCTTCATTCTGCAAATTGGTGAAGTTAAGCACGGGCTGGTTGGTCATGTCCGCCCAGTTCTGCAAATCCGAACTCTGCTGCATCACAAAATTCGTCGAGGGAACCGTCCAGGCAAGGGTGAAGCTGGCAGATGAAGGCGCCAGGCTTAGTTTTGGCGATGGTGTGGTTCGACAAGTCCAAATCCCGCCGTGCTGTTCGACAGCAATCAGAATGTTTCCATCCGCCGAAGAAGCAGCAGAATACCACGACACACCAGCCACTTTATTTGATGTCCAAGTGCTTCCCGAATTGGTTGAAGTATAAATCCCGCCATCGTCAAATACGGCGGCCAATCTGGTTCCATCTGCCGACACGGCGACATGACGTGCGTTGCCAGTTGGCGGATAAAACGGTGCCCAAGTAATTCCAAAATTTGTTGAAGTAAAGACCAACCAACTTCCGACAAGGCGATTCCCCACGGATGCCAATGTGTTCCCATTTGCTGATATGGCAACTGATAGGGCCGTCGTAATACCGCTTATATCTGTCCAAGTGCTTCCCGAATTCGTCGAGGCACATAACCCGCCTCCCGTTGCAACCAATTTGCTTCCATCTGCTGAAGAACCGAGCGATGTCCAACCTCGATAACCCTGTGGAGGCCCATGGGAGGTCCACAACGAGTTCGTTCCCCACCAACAAGCCGCCCATGTGGTTCCTGAATTCGTGGAAATATCAATGGGTCCGCCCATAAACCCCACCACCAATGTGTTTCCATTCGCCGATGAGGCAATTGAACCCATCAAACTGCTGCCTGCATTATTTGCTACAACATTTGATGCCCATGTGGCTCCCATGTCCGTCGAAATATAAACCAAGTTTGATGTGATTGCCGCCATTTGACTTCCGTCGGCCGATAATACAACAGACACCCAATTGGTATCAGGCGGACTGGCCTGTGTCCAGGTGCCTCCCGAATTTGTGGAAATCCAAATGCCGTTTTTCGCACTCGCCGCCATTTTGCTTCCGTCTGCCGAGGTAGCAATGGTAGTCCAACTGTTGCTCGGCGCACTCGTCTGTGTCCAAGTCTGGGCAGGGCTTGAATTCGAGCCGCACCAAGCCACCACAATTAGCATCGCAATCTTAATGGCTTTCATTCGATATTCCCCATGGGGTTCCCAGCCCACGACCCGCGCAGGCCTTTTTCGTGATTTTCTTCCTGTTCCACCGGTTTGCAAGGACTTTTTTCCGGTCCGCTCTCCGTTCTTCATTTGCCCTCCCCCACGGCAGCCAGAAAGCGAGAGCGCGCCGGAATTACTCCGGCGCGCCCGGGCTAATTGAAAGATACGGGATTGGGTTTAGCATGCGGACTGGACTGTGCATGCGCTGCGGCTGGGACAGCCGCGCTCCGGCCAAAGCGCGGACGTGTCCGCGCACTCCGCGCGCAAACAACGATTCGTGCCAATCGAGATGGCTTTCCCGCAACGCAACTGCCTCCGGTTCCAATCGGCGGGTCGCCGACCGGGGCGGGCAAATCGCTCGCGCCACCCAATTATCAGACATTGCCTTACAAACCGGGCGCAGGCGTGACGGCGAATGTTTGGTTCTCGTCCAGTTCGAGGCGCAGATAGTCGTAGGCCACGCCGGAAGTCAGGTCGCCGGCGGGGACGGTGAGCGTCATCTCGTTTTCGCCCGCTTTCAAGAGCGTGGCGTCGAATGGCTGGGAGTATTCACGCCACACGCCCCGGTCGGTGTTGTAGCGCAGGGCGTTGGTCGAGACGGGGCGGATTGATCCCACAGGCTTGCCGTTCACTCCTATGGTCAGACCGCCGCCATCGGCGCCGCCCAGCGCAATCCGCAGGGTCGCCTTGCCTTGCGATGCTTTGGCCATGTTGAATTTGATGGTCCACGTGGTCGCCCGGCCGCGGCCCCAATCCCGCCACATATCCTGGCCGGGCGCGGTGGGAAGATTGACCCAGCCGAAGGGCTGGTTGGCCGGATCCTTCGCGGCGGGATTGACGAAACCGAGATTGGTCGCGTGTGGAACTTCCTCAAAAAACCAGTCCTTGTGCCAGTCGCTCTTGCCGACGGTGTAGGTGATGTCGTTGGGGAACAACAGGGCATAGCGCATGCACCAGCCCCAGAACCAATAGTCGTTGCCCTTGAAAAATTCGCTGCCGTTGCGGTTGGGATAGCCAATCTCCCACACCTGTTTGCCGTCGCGCACGGGCTTCCACTCAATTTTGCCCAGGTCCAGGTTCTTGCCCGCTTCCACGGTGATGTTGGCCTGCGCGTATTCGCCGAGCACGCCGTCGGCAAACGCGTGCAGCGTGTAGGTGCCGGGGCGGATGCTGGGAATGGTGAACTTGCCGTCGGCGCTTCCATCGGTCCAGAACTCGTAATAATTTCCGTCATGCGGCCATTTAATGACATTGCCATCGCCCGACCGCTGCGTGAATCCGCCGGCGGTGGTGGTGTAATCCGGGTGGGCCAGGCCAACGGTCAGGCCGGGCAGCTTGGTGGTGGCGGCCTGCGGATCGTTCAGGACAAACTGGCCGGTCACGTTGCCGCGCTGGTCTTTGTGCGGGTAGTCCACGCCGTTGACCCAGTCATAAGGCCAGGCGGCCTTCTCCGTTTTTGCGCGGGCCATCGCGTCGTTCCAAAGGGCAAATGCGTTGTCATGCCACACGGCGGGCACGGTCGGATTTCCGGCGGTGGCCGCAAACGTGTCCAGATCGGCCTTGGACGGCTCCTTGGGATTTTCCAGGGCGTTGAAATAAACAAAAATGGGGCCGATCACTTTCTTCCAGTTTTCGCCGGCGGGAACATTGCAGCCCGCGCCCCCGGCATAGTGACCGGAAGTCCAGTAATCCTGAATGGTGTTGTTCGAACCCCACGCGAAGGGGCCGATCAGATCAATCTTCTCCGCGCCTCCGCCGATATATTCGGTGGTTGGGTTGATGAGATAAACGCCGATGTGGTTTTTGGTGCTGGAAAAGCCCCAGGCGGGAAGCCGATACATGATGCCACAGTAACTGTATTTGTGGTCCACGGAATTCTTATAAATGCCCGTGGTCAGGATGTGCTGCTCCTTCGCGTGAATCTGCACGCCAGCCCGCAGGTCCTGCATGGTGGGCACAATCATGTTGCGGTCGGCGTCAACGGAAAACCAGTCAAAGCTCGGATCAAGCTGGAGGATGAACTGGCCTTCGCCCTCGTGCGCGGCGGGATACGCGGCCGGATGCGAGAACTCGGCGTAGGCGTAAAATCCGCTGACCCCGCGCTCCATCGCGTAGCGCAATTCAATGTCCATGATGCCGGTGTTCGCGCCCTTGACGGCGACTTCCGCGCGCGCGCCGCCGTTCTTCGCCGGGTCAATGGTCACCGACGGCGTCACGGTGCCGGACGGCATCTGTTCCCAGGACGGGATCGGGCTGCCGGCGGGCGTCGGCGGCGTGTGAAGCGTGTCCGCCCCGGCCGAGATCGAGGGGTGCAAGGTTTCGACGCCGTGATAAACGACCGACAGCATGCTGCCGTTCTTTTTGACGACGGTGGCCTTGATGATGCCGTTGTCCATCGTCCAGGTGTCGCCGTTGTCGGTGATGGTGACGGGGGCGTTGACCGCGGGTTTGGCGACCACCGGCGCCGCAGCAGCGGCGCGCGACATCGGCGCGGCCAGTGCCATGGAAATAAACGTGGACGCAAGAATCCAGCGAAAGGTGGCGGAGAGTTTGATTTTCATACGTTTCATTTGGCAGCTGATTGTCATTTTGATAAAAATAAAACCATCACCGCCGGCTCAACGGATTTCGCGGGGTGTGATATTAGAGACGTTATCCGCCGCGACGGGTTACATCAAATCTTTTCTTGTGCTAATTCACCATGGATTCCACAGATTGCACCAGAATGTTTATGTCAGCGGCGAAAGCGGAACTGGCTTTTCACGCCATGGCGGCTGCCACACGGTAACGCGATGAAAACAGGACCAACCGCAGAAAGCGCCGCTTGCGTTGGCAAGCGGCGCTAACGTGCTGTCACCGGCGTGACCGCGCAAGAACAGTCAAAACGGGCTTACAAACCGGGTGTCGGCGTGCCGGCGAATGTTTGATTCTCGTCCAGCTCAAGGCGCAGATAATCGT
>CAYYWB010000221.1:0-4444 GCA_964475285.1 uncultured Bifidobacteriaceae bacterium
CAGCGAGCCATTTATCATGTGCTGCGCACCAGTGACCGCATCACCGGCCTGCGCGGTCTGGCTGGCACTGGCAAAACCACGGCGTTGCGCGAGTTGGTCGCCGCCTGCAAAGAAGCCCGCGTTGAACCGCTGTTCTGCGCGCCGACGACGGCGGCGACGGATGTTCTGCGAAAAGAAGGTTTCGAGGCAGTCACGCTGCAAAGTTTATTGCTGACGAAACCGGAGTTGTCCAATCGGCAGTTGGTGGTGCTGGACGAAGCCGGAGCGGTCGGTATGGACGACATGAAGCGGCTGTTTGATCTGGCGCGGGACGCCCGCGTTGTGCTGTCGGGCGATACCGCCCAGCACGCCTCGGTCGCGCGTGGCGATGCACTGCGGATTTTGGAAAACCATTCGGATTTTCAATCGGGCCAACTGACCCGCATCCGGCGGCAACGCAAAACCGAATATCGCAAGGCCGTTGAACTGGCGGCTCAGAAACGGACGGTGGAAGCGTTCGCACAATTGGAACGCATGGGGGCGGTGGTGGAATTCTCAAATGATGAACTTCACGCCACTGCCGCGCAGTCGTATGTAAAAGCATTGAAGCAAAACCAATCTGCGTTGCTGGTCGCGCCGACGTGGAATGAAATCGAAGTGGTGACGGAAAAAGTTCGTGCCGCGTTGAAAACGTCCGGTCGGCTGGCGGGTGAAGAAAAGGAGTTTCAGGTTTTTGATTCGCTGTCGTGGACGGAAGCGCAGAAGCGTGATTCGCGGCAATACCGTCCCGGCATGGCAATCCATTTTGATCGTCGTGGACATGGTTTTGAAAAAGGTGAAACGGTGCAGGTGGTCGCCGTGGAAAATGACTCGCTCAAAGTTCAACACACGGATGGTTCCGAAAACATTTTCCCATTGGGTCAAGGCTCCGCCTTGTTTGACGTGGGGGAGAAACGGAAATTGAAAGTGGCCGCTGGTGACAAGCTTCTTTTGCAGGCCAACTGGCGCAAAAAATTCGTCAATGGCGAACTCGTCGAGGTGCGGGCGATTCAGGGCGATTCCATGGTGCTGGCCGATGGCCGGGTGATTCCAAAGAATTATCGCACGTTCACGCACGGCTACGCCGTCACGTCCCATGCCGCCCAAGGCAAGACGGTGAATGAAGTGCTGGTCGTCGCGTCGTCCCGTTCGCTGCCCGCCGTCCATCAGGAACAATTTTACGTCAGCATCTCGCGCGGGCGTGATGCCTGTCGAGTATTCACCGACGATGCCGAGTTGTTGCGCTCGCACGTCACCCGCTCCAGTGCACGGCTGGCTGCGGTTGAAGCCGTGCCGGATTTGCCTCACCGCGATTTCCTCCAAACCATTTTGCAGCGCGGTCATCGTTTCCTGAAACAGTTCCGTCAGCGCATCGCGCGGCAAAAAACCATTTCGCCTGACAATGGCAACCAACGAATCAAATCACCTCACCATGAACACCAACGCCAATCCACCCGCCGAATCTCGGTCTAGCCGCATTCTCTGTTTCGGCAGTGACACCCAGACGGCCGCTTTGAATGTGTTTGCCGACGACGAACACAATTACCTGCTGCCTTACGCGCAATTCCTCTACGCCGAATGGATTTCCAATCCGGCGCTGGAGAAGGAGCCGGACGCGCCGCCGGAAAAATTGTTGATCCGTTTTGCCCTGGCCGAGGTCGTGGTGCTGGGCAGCGGCCTCAAGTCCATTGAGCGTGACCTTCAAAAATATGAATTGAGCTTTGTGAAATCGGCTGACCGGCGTCTTGCCGCCACGTTGAACACCCATGTTGCGTCCGTTGCCATCACTTTTACCAAGGAGAAAATATGAATCCAGAATCACCATTAAAAATCCAGCCGTTGGAAAAATATCATGCCACCATGACCAAAGAGGAAGTTGCCGAGGCGCTGGGTGTCGCCACGCATATCATCCCGCCCCTGTCGCGGGCGGGCTTGATTAAGCCATTGGGCCGTCCGCAGCGTTATTGTGTGAAACATTATTCCCGTGACATGCTTGCACAACAACTTGCCGATGTGAACTGGCTCGACAAGGTGGTGGCCGCCATTCACCGGCATTGGCGCAATAAAAATGCGCGCAAGCGGGCACGGCAATTCCAAACGGCATGAGGCCGGGCGAGTCCGTTACGCGGTAGCGTAAGACCGGAGTTCACGCGTGTTGAATGGGCAAATTCTCTGCGCATGAATCATTGAAACAAATCGTTCAAAAAATCCACGCAGTTATGCAAAATCCCCAACGCCTGCCAGGAATCCCAAATTGTTTGCCGTTCAGGGTGTGAAGCTGAATTTCTTAAGTCCTTGGCTGCTTTCCAACGTGATTGATCGGGCACGGAAATTTTCCCGTGCCTCACCAAGGCTTCGATGTTTTCGCCGAAACTATTTTCCTTAACCTGACCCTTCAATTTGCCTTTTTTGACAGTTTTTACTGTCGAAATGCCAACCTGTTGACAGCGGACACGCACCCCGGCTTCCATGACACGCCAACATTGTTCAGCTCCAAGAGTTGATAGAGGATAAAAATACCAACCATAAATCATCGCGCCTCGTGCTACTTCTAAAAGTTTCGCAATTTCCTTGGGTGCGGTTGGATTCAATGTGGGACGCAGAAATGCTTCAACCCATTGTTTGGTTGTTTTCGCTACGGCTGTCATTTCCAGCAACAGCATGGTCGTTTTATCAGGGTGTTGCCAATTGGCCGCCGTAATCCGTTTGATGTCGAAGTGCATTTCGTTTAACTCGCTCATATTCGTGTTCCAATTTTGAGTTGATTGAATTCCTCAATGGGGTTTCAAAGTTTCAAAATAACAGGGCGCGTGTTGCGCTGCGAATTGAAATTGAGCGCGCGCGGCACACTCACTTTTTGAACTTGAACAACCACCACTAACACTCGTCATCGTTGTCGTATAACGGGTCATATTCGTTGATGATGATTGGCGGTGACGGTGGCGCGTGTGGCTGGATGATAATGCCGATGCCGGCACGGACTTGCGGTTGATTGGGGCATTTCCGGCGCAATCCGCCGCTGAACACCCAAGCCAGCACCAACAGGGACAGCCATACGAACGCGAGATAAAGATAGACCCCGTATTCTGCGATGATCCCATCGAGAAAATGGAACACCGGGTCGAGCACGGTGGCAGGGTTCAAGTTCATAACGCCTCCTTCATGGATGTGTTGGCGACAATTTCTCGTGCGCTGGTATTCATTAGCGGCACAATTTTCCGTTCATAATCCTCCAACGGCGGCAGAACAACCTGCGCTTTCCTGGCATAAGCGCGGTGGATGGCCTTGCTGTTGTGGCCCAAAGCCATTTGCGCAAAGCGTTCAGGATAACCTGCCACTTTCGCGCGTTCCGCCCAGGCATAACGATAGGAATGAAGTGAGATGCCAGTGACGCCTTCGCGTCGGCAAGCCCGCTGAAATCGCGCAGCGCGATGCTTTTCATCCATTCCTGCCAGTCGTGGAAATAATAATCCCTGTCCGGGCAAATCCCGCAACACCTCGGCAAGCGCAACGCCGAAATGAATGATTTGCGCCGTCCCGGTTTTGGCGCGGAAAAAACTCACCACTTGAGTGCGCCAATCAACGTCTTCCGCCTTCAGATGCGCCACGTCGCTTTGCGAACCACCAATGTGCCAGCAACACCAAAGGAAGGCGCGCATTTCAGAGTTGCGTTCACGGCTGAGAATCAATTCATGTTCTTCCCGCGTCACCGCCCGTTTTTCCTTGTAGTGGATGGCCGGCCACTGGCGTTTTGGCATCACCGGCCAAGGCAGCCAACCCATGTCCACGGCAAAATTGTGAAACCGCCGGAGATAATTATTGGTCGAAATTTTGCCGTGTTCGAGCACCCGCAGAAAATGTTCCGAGCGAGTCTCGATCAATTGCAAATCACGAATCGAATCAAAGGCTTTGTCCATGACCGCACGTTCCGAGCGGGTGCGGTTGGTGCCGGTTTTGATTTTGACAAACTCGGCCATGACCTCGCGCCAGTTGCGCTTGACAAAACTTTCATCCGTGGCCGCCAGATAGGCTTTGGCGATTTGCAGGTTGATGGCAGGTTCCTCCTGCGCTTCGTTTCGGGCGTGCAAAAGTCGCAATGCCGTTGCCCGGTCGGTCGTATGCAGACTGTCCTGCTTGCCGGTGACATCGTTGTGGAGGTAGTAACGTCCACCTTTTTTGCGACGGTAGAGTCGGTATCTCTGTTTCATAGCTGTTTCTTTCTTTCACAGCGATGAGGTTACGACAGATGATTTCGCCTCCGGTAGGGAGCAGGTGGGAGTTATGCGGAGCAGGCCAGTGTTAAATTTTGCTGGCACTTCTGCTGGCACTTTTACATCCCATTTTCATAACTCTATGATACCCAAGCATCAAAGAGTGGTGGCTGGGGGCGGAATTGAACCGCCGACACAAGGATTTTCAGTCCTCT
>CAYYWB010000222.1:0-4432 GCA_964475285.1 uncultured Bifidobacteriaceae bacterium
GAGGTCAAACGCAAGCTCATCGGCGACCATTACCGCAAGGCGGTCGAAGAAAAGAGAATCGGCGTGATCGGCTACCCGGACTTCGAGGAAATCCAGTTCGGGCGCGGACAAAATCTGCTGTTCGCCGCGACCATCGAGACCGCGCCGGAATTCAACCTGCCGGAATACAAGGGGCTGCCCGCCAAGCGCGAAATCAAATCCGTCACGGACGCGGACGTGGAGCGGGCGCTGGGATTGCTGGCGCAGCAGCACATGACTTTTGCAACCGTTGCGAGAGAATTGAAGCTGGGCGACATCGCGGTGGTGAATTACGCCGGCGCGTGCGACGGCAAACCCATCACGGACACCGCGCCGACAGCGAAGGGTTTGACGGAGCAGAAAAATTTCTGGGTGGACGCCGCGCCGAACTCGTTCATCCCCGGTTTTGCCGACCAGCTAGTCGGCGCGAAAGCCGGCGACAAGCGGACGGTCAACGTGGATTTTCCCGCCGATTTTGTGACGAAGGAGCTCGCGGGCAAAAAGGGCGTTTTCGAGGTGGAAATCGTCGAGGTGAAGGAAAAGGTTCCGCCGGCGATTGACGACGCGTTCGCCAAAAAATATGACGCGGAGAATCTGGAGAAGCTCCGCGCGGGCGTCCGGCGCGATCTGGAGAACGAGTTGAAGTATTCGCAGGCGCGGGCGGTTCGCGGGCAGATTGTGCGCGGCCTGCTCGACCGGGTGATGTTTGACCTGCCGGAATCGGCGGTGGCGCACGAGACGCGCAACGTGGTTTATGACCTGGTGCGGCAGAATTCGCAGCGCGGCGTGACGCGCGAGATGATCGAAAAACAGAAGGACGAAATTTATTCCGCCGCGACGAGCAATGCCAAGGAGCGCGTGAAGCTGGCGTTTTTGATCCAGCGCATCGCCGAGCAGGAAAAAATCTCCGTGACGCAGGAGGAGGTCGTGAAACACGCGCAATCGCTGGCGGCTATGTATCAGATGCCATTCGAGCAGTTTCTGAAGGATTTGCAGAAGCGCAACGCGGTGAACGAGCTTTACGACCAGATTGCGCACGAGAAAGTGCTCGCGTTTCTGGAGCAGAACGCGAAGATCGAGGACGTTCCGGCAGCGGCGGGTTGAAATTGGGAACATCGAACATCCAGCAACGCGGTGTTGCGGCCTTTCATCGGATGTTGGGCGTTGGCTGTTGTCCTCAAATAACTAAACGGTTACCTTGCGGCGTTTGCCGGCGTCTTAAGTTTGACGAATTGCGGCGGATGCCGCAAAATCAGCAAAATCAATATGAAACAAATTGGAATTCTTTCGGCTTTTTTCGCGGTTGTCACCGTGGCGGTAGCGCAAACCAACACGAATGCCCCGGCGGGGCGCGCGATGTCGCTGGCGGACTGCATTCAGGCGGCGCTGTCACACAACTTCGACGTGCAGGTTCAGCGCATCAACCCGCAAATCGCGCTTTACAATCTGGACGCGGCCTACAGCGGCTACGATCCGACCTTCAGCGCTTCCGGCCAGCACAGTTTCAACGTGTCGCCGGGCGGTGGCGTGAATCCGTATTCCACCAATTCGATTACCATACCGCCCCGAATCACGGACGTGAACAATTTCAGTTCCGGCATTAGCGGCGGCTTGCTGCCGTGGGGATTGCAATACAATTTGAGCAGTGGTCTCTCGCAGGATTATCTTCCAGACAGTTCCACCGCCAACGTCGGGGTTACACTTACCCAGCCGCTGCTGAAAAATTTCTGGATAGACAGCACGCGCCTGAACATCCGCGTGGCCAAAAACCGGCTGAAATACTCCGAACAAGGTTTGCGCCAGCAGCTCATCACCAGCGTGGCCGCGGTGGCCGATGCCTATTACGAACTTATTTTTGCCCAGCAAAATGTGCAGGTGCAAAAGGAAGCGTTGGACCTGGCCCAGACGCAACTGGATCAGGACAATCAGCGCGTCCAAATCGGCACGCTCGCCATTTTGAGCGTGCAGCAGGACAAGTCGCAGGTCGCGCAGAGCCAGGCCAATCTGATCGCCGCGCAAAGCACGCTCGACACGGACCAGAACGCGCTGAAAAACCTGCTCACCGACAATTATTCCCAATGGCACGACATGGACATCCAGCCGGCGGAAACGCTCACAGCGCCGCCGCAATCGTTCGATTTGCAGGCGAGCTGGACCAAAGGCATGGCCGAGCGGCCGGATTTGCTACAGGCCAAGCTGAACGTGGAACAGCAGGGCATCCAATTGAAATACAACCGCAACCAGCTTTTCCCCGAACTGGATTTGACCGGTTCCTATGGTTACAACGGTGCTGGACGCGTATACGAGAACGCAGTGGACCAGACCGGCGAGGGCAACGCTCCGTTCTACAGCTATGGCGCGAAGATCACCGTGCCGCTCGGCAATATCGGTCCACGCAACCAATACAAAGCCACCAAGGCGACGCTACAGCAGATTGAACTCCAGTTCAAACAGCTTGAACAAAACATTTTGGTGGAGATTGACAACGCTGTGAAACAGGCCGAGTCCGCCTATCAAAGCGCGGAGGCCACGAAACAGGCGCGCATCTACGCCGAAGCCGCGCTGGACGCCGAAACGAAAACCTACGCCGTCGGCAAGGCCACCACCTTTGAAGTGCTGACCTATCAAAACAACCTGACCGCCGCGCGTTCGCAGGAAATCCGGGCACTCGCCAATTACAATGAGGCGCTGGCCGCGCTCGCCCAGCAGGAAGGCAGCACGCTCGAACGCTTCAACATCAATCTTGAGGCGAAGTGATATTGGGGAGAAACGCCGTGTCGGCGTCCCAAATCAAAAATGGACGGCGACACGCCGTCCCTCCCGTCACCAGAAATGCCACGCCCCGCGCCAGACAATCCAGACGCCGAGCAGAAAATTGGTGATGGCGTGAGCCGTCATCGCATCGCCCAGCCGGTTTTTGCGCAGCACCAGCCATTGAAACGCCGTGCCGCATAGAATTCCGGCCAGCCATTCGTTGTGCGAGAAGCCGAAGACGGCGGCGGCGGCAATAAACGGCCACGGCAAAAACCGGTTCAGCGGCACGGAAAGAAAATCCTGCCGCGCGATGTAGCGATACAAAAACGAGCGGTAAAAAACCTCCTCCAGCGGCGGAACGACAAAAGTCATCCCCAAGATATGGACGGCGATGAAAAACCATGCGAGCGCAGAATTTTGTCCAAAAACCTCATTTGGATTTCCCGTCGCGCCTGTGCTTGAAAATTTTGGATAAAATGGATCAAGTCCGACCCAGATTGCAAAAATTCCGACGCCAACCACAACCGCCTCCCAACTGAACGCCCAGCGCATTTCGGAAACGAACGGACGCATTTCCCAAATCAGCCACGCGCCGACAAGCGTTTTGGCGAAATAAAACCAGTAAGCCGACGCCGCGCCGAATTTTCCCTGGCAACACGTCAGCGCGAGAAAAATGAGAAACGGCGCGACGCGGGAGGCCGCGGGTTTGGTGAAATATTTTTCCAGAAGGCGCACGCGAAAGAGTGGCGGGCTTTACTCGCCGATTCCCAGCGTCTTCTGCGAGCCGTCCGGCTGCTGGAAGATGACGCTGTCCTTCAAAATTTGTTTCACCTGAACATCGCCCACGCGGTCGCCGGCACTGACTGTCTGGCCGTTCACAATCGCCAGCGGGCGGGCGGCGTTAAAAATGATGCCCTGAACCTTGGGCCATTGTTCCGCGACAATGGCCCGCGGCGGCGGATTTGACGGATTTGAGTTTGTGGCCGGCGGCGGCGGAATCACGCGCGCGGGCGGGGCTTTGGCCGGTGATGACGCGGGAGTCACAGGCGTCTCCGTGGTCATAACCGGCGGAGCCTTGTGTCCGAAGAAGGACGGGCCGAGAAAAACACCTGCGGCGGCGAGAAGCAGAACCACGACCGCCACCAGAATCCAGCCAATGCCGCCGCGCGCGGGAGATTCGACGGGCGGCAACGGCGGCGCGCCGGACGGCGGATCGTTCCGCTGCGCATCCCGGGCGCGCTTGAGCGCATCGTTGATCAGGCTCATGCGTGAATTTCCCCCTCCAGTTCGCGGATGGCGCGGCCCACCATGCGATGGGTAATGTATTCGCTGTGCCCGACGTAACCGGCGAGCAGCGCCTTGTCGCAGACGGCGTTGACGAGCCGTGGAATGCCCCGGCTGTAAAAATAAATCCGCCACAACGCGGGCCGGGTGAAATACGGCGCGCCCGACGCGCCGGCCAGTTCCAGCCGGTGCTGGACGTATTGGGTGACCTCGAAACGCGTGAGCGGCTTGAGATGGTAACGCACCGTGATGCGCTGGCGGAGCTGGCGCAGGCGCGGGCTGTTCAGGCGTTCGCGCAATTCCGGCTGGCCGAGCAGGACGATTTGCAGCAGCTTGCGGTCGTCGGTCTCGATGTTGGAAAGCAGGCGGACCTGTT
>CAYYWB010000223.1:0-4426 GCA_964475285.1 uncultured Bifidobacteriaceae bacterium
TCACGCCCGAGGAAAGCGCCGCCCGCATCCAAAAAATCCTCCGGCGGTGAAGCCGACGAGGAATATGTTCAGGCCGTCCAATACTATGCGGAAATCGCCCTCGAACTCGGCTGGCATTTTCACGATGAGATGGAGCGTCTCATCCAAGAAGTCTGCGCCAACCCGGAATGCTTCCGCAAATTTGATCCACCCGCGCGCCGGCATTTCAGCCGCGATTTTCCTTATGCGGTCATCTTCATGGAAAAACCGGAACACGTCTGGGTTGTTGCCGTGATACACATGAAACGGCGTCCCGGTTATTGGCGCGGGCGGCTGGCCTGATTTCAATTTTCACGGCGCGGGCAGTTCATCAAAGATTTTCTGGATGACCGGGCTGCGAGTTTTAAGTTTTGAATTTTTAGTTTTTAGTTCAAACGGCTCCGACTCAAAACTCAAAATTAAGAATTAAAAACTTTTGCAAAACGTGCGCTTGCGGCGGGAAACGGCTGGTGTAATGCTCTGGTCATGTCGAATGAACAATTGCTCTCGCGCATCACGATGGATCCGAACATCTGCCACGGGAAGCCGTGCATTCGCGGCCTGCGTTATCCGGTGGAATTTCTCCTGGAAATGTTGAGCGGCAACATGAAGGCGGAGCAAATTCTGGCGGATTTTCCCGACCTCGAAGCGGCTGATCTGCGCGCGGCCATCGCTTACGCCGCGCGCTTGAGCCGCATCAAAAGCATTGAACCGGTCGCGGCATGAATAATTCACGCATTTATTCTTAATTCCGCCTTCGCCCCACGGCTCGCGGGAGGCGTAAAATCCCGTCTTTTGGGCAGCAAAAAACAAAGCGCCGCCGCCGCGAGCAGCGCGCCGCCCAAAACCACAAACGGAACGGTGATGCCGCCGGTCTGGCTCTTCAATTCCCCGACGATTCTCGGTCCAAGATAACCGCCGACGTTGCCCAGCGCGTTCACCAGGCCGATGACCGCGCCGGCGGTCGCGCGCGGCAGGATTTCCGTGGGAATGGCAAAGAATGGCGCCAGCCCCGCAAACGGTCCCGGAATGGCCAGACACAGAAATGCGTAGGAAAGCCAGAAGGAATGTTCCTTGAGCAAAACGCTCGCGATGAGCGACACGCCGCTCACGGCATAAATGAAGGCGGCGTGGCCGCGCCGCTCGCCGGCCAGGTCGGAGTGGCGCGACAGCAGCACCATGACGACGGCGGTGACCGCGTAAGGAACGGCGAACAGCAGGCCGGTTTGCAGGCCGGTGAAATTGTGGCCGCCGCCCCTCAATCCTTCCGTGAGAAACGTGTTGAGGCCATAGGAGGCGCAGTTGTAAAGGAAACAAACCGCCAGCATCACGAAAACCACCGGTTGCAGAAAGGCGCGCCCGGGGGAAATCTTTTTTGCCGGCTCCAGTTCCCCGGCCTCGCGTTGCAGCGTCGTTTCAAGAAAATCCTTTTCCTCCCGCGAAATCCACCTCGCGTCGCGCGGATGGTCTTTGATGAAATAAAGCCAGATCGGAAGCCAGATGAAGGGCAGCACGCCCTCGATGATTAACATGGCCTGCCAGCCCGCCAGCGGTTTGACGGACCAATGACTCCAGGTGTTTTGCAGCCAGTCGAAACCGCCCCAGTTGACCGAAAGCAGCCAGCCGGAAACCGGCGCGGCCCCGGCGACCGCCAGCGGCTGGCAAAGGTTCCAGTAAGCATTCGCGCGGGCGCGCTCCGTTCGCGGAAACCAGTTCGCCAGCAGCACCAGCATCGTTGGATAGACGCCGCTTTCCGCCGCGCCGAGCAGGAAGCGCATCGTGGCAAATCCCCGGAAACTGGAAACCAGCCCGCAGCCCACCGCGCAAATGCCCCAAAACACCAGGAACATGGAAATCAATTTTTTCGGGCTCCAGCATCCGGCCAGGTAACCGCCGGGAATTTGCAACAGCACGTAACCGAGAAAGAAAATGCCGGCGGCCTGGCCCTTCAGCCGGTCGTCCATCAGCAGGTCCTTCATCATCGTCGAAATCCTGGGGTCCAGCGCCAGCGACACGTTCGTGCGGTCCACATACGAAATCGTATACATGATCAGCGCGACGGGGATGATGCGCAGCCAGCGTTGGGATTTGACGGAATTCACGATGCGCGTTGTTATCAGAAAAACACGGCGTCATTCAATGATTAACTTTTGGCGGGGCCGGCTGCGCGGCAATCTTGCTTCCGGCGAACTTCCGGAATTATCCGGCTGAACCGCCACCCGCGTCAGCGTGTTTCAGAAGTGACGCGAAAATTATTGAAACTTGGTGTTGGGATTCCCCAATTCAGTCACGAGCGCGCTCAATTGACCGTTGCCTTTCATTTCAGGCATTTTCGCCGCCGTTTCCGCAACCCGTAGCGCGTCAGCCCGGCGATTCTGGCTTGTCAAAAGATTCACATACCGAAGCACGGTTTCGGGCGAATACGGACATAACGCCCAAGCCTGCCGAAATGCAAAATCAGCCGCGTCATTCATGCGCTTTTTTTCGGCGGCGTCAGTGGCGTGTTGCGCGCGCCAGGCGTAAAGACCGCCAATGGAACCGCGCAATTTGGAAAAACCTTTGCTCCAGTATTCACTTTGGACAAACTGCGGGTCGCCGGCAAATCCGCTCAAATCCTTTTTCACATGGATTTTTTCCGCGAACGCGGCGACTTCTCCAATCGTCGTGTCTGGTTTCAGCCAGCCGCCAATCATCGGCGTCAGATAATTTGTCCAGTAATCGCTGTCGCGCTGGACGATTTCACCGGACAACGCCGACAACGGCTGCCGATTGATTTTCATGATCAAGCCGTGCGGTTCAAGATACGGATACATCCAGTCGAGCGGAAAACCTTCCACGACGTAAAATTCGCGGTCGGGATTTTTGTCAAAAATGGTTTTTGACAGAAGTTCCCTGATTCCGATCACATTCCAGTGACTCCTCAATTGGATTCGTCCGTTAGAATCCCGCGTGATGTCCTCGTCGCCGGGCTGGAGTTGCTTTGGCTCATTGGGAAATTGCTGATCGTGAGCAAGACGGCGCTGCGCATCCGTCGTGTAATCCTGCAAGCTCTTTTGCAAATCTTCGTCCGTGGGCGTATAAATTTCCCCGCCATACATCGTCCGCAGATAGTGCAAATAGGTTGCATCGGCGAGCGGATTTTGCGAGAGAATGAAAAACGGGCTGGTGAAAGCCGTGTCCAGCGTTCCGTCCGCATTCAAACGCGCGATGTGATTGGCGGTCGTGCCGTTCAAGTTCGTCAAGATGCCACCGACCAGCACGCTGCCGTCCACCCGGGATTTTTGCAAAGCCGTGACGACGAACCGTCCCGGATCAGCTCCGCCAAAATAAATGCTGCCAGCCGGGATGGATTTGATGATGTCGTTGCCGAAAGCAATCGCGTATTTGTCTCCCGGCGGAAACACCACAAACACGCCGTAAGCATCCAGCGTCGCCGACCACCAGCTTCCGAGCAGGCTGCTGTCGCCGTCGAGGCGCTTTGCCATCTTCTTGAAAAGGTTGGTCGCATCCTGCCAGTCGCCCGTTTCGGCGGCCTGGTAAAACGCATCGAATTCCGAAGGCAGCTTGTTCCCGTCCTGTTTCGCCAGCGCGCGCGCCAGCGTTTCCTGCGCCGCGATGAACTGCTTCAATTGCGCGGAGGCTTCCGACTTGTCGAGCGACCACGACGATGCAGATTGTTTTTTGCCGCAGCCGGCAAAAAACAATGCCGTTCCGAGAACCGCCACCGCAATTTTGCCTGTTGTTTTCATCGGTCAATGTTTTGCAGAATCATCTGCTAAATTTCCCGCCCGCGTCAGCGTTTCCAGAAGAAATTTCCGGCTTCAGTTTTGTTTCGGAAATTTGTTCGCCAGTTCACCCAACAAAACGGCATCAGAATCGCGGTTCTGGCTTTTGAGAAAATCCACGTAATGCTTCACTGTTTCCGGCGAATACGGGCAAAGTGCCAACGCCTGTCGAAAAGCGAAATCCGCTTCGCGCGTCATGCGTTCCTTTTCTCCGCCGGTGACGGCGTGTTCCGCCCGCCAAGCATATAGCCCGGCAATGGAACTGCGCTCCTTAGAAAATATTTTGCACGAATAACCGTTTTGAACAAATTGCGGATCGCCGGTGAAACCACTGAAATCGTGCCGGCCAAAAACTTTGTCAGCAAACGTGGCGATTTCGCTGATTGACGTGTCGGGATTCAGCCAGTCGCCAATCATCGGCGTTATGGTTTTTGTCCAGAAATCGCGGTCGTGCTGAACCATCTCCTCGGACAATTGCGGCAGCGGCTGGCGGTTGAGTTTGAAAATCAAGCCGTGCGGTTCGAGTTGCGGATACATCCAGTCGAGCGGGAAGCTTTCCTCGACATAGAATTCGCGGTTGGTTTCCCGGTCGAAAATGATTTTGGCCAGCAACCCGTTGATCT
>CAYYWB010000224.1:0-4421 GCA_964475285.1 uncultured Bifidobacteriaceae bacterium
TGCATCTTGACGAACTGCACCATGGTGTCGCTGCTGAAACGGTTCCAATCCAGCAACAGCGCCGGGTTGTGCATGCCGGGCGAATACATCGGCATGGGCACCTGATCCCAGGAGGTCACGGTCTGGCCCCAAAAACGAAGCCCCAGGAAATCGTTGAGGCGCTCGATTTTTTCGTATTTGGCCTGAAGCCACAAATGCCATTCCTCGCGCGTGGCATCGTTGAAGGAAAATTCCGTGTTGTTCCCCCCCATGTTGTTGTCAATCTGCCATGCGATGAGCTGCGGATGGTCGCCGAGCGCCTCGGCCATCGCGGTGACGATGCGCCTGGAGTAATCCCAGAAGATGTCGCTGCTCAAACAGACCGCGCGGCGCGTGCCTTCGTGCTTGACCCGGCCCTGCTCGTCGAGCGGGAGGATTTCAGGATGTTTTTTGGCCAGCCAGAGCGGCGGCGCGGCGGTCGGCGTGCCGACGACGACCTTGATGCCGTGATGGCTCATGATGTCCATGACGCGGCGCAGCCAGAGGAAATCGTATTTGCCTTCCTCGGGTTCGCAGATGCCCCAAGATAATTCGCCGATGCGGATGACATTGATGCCGGCCCTGGCCATCAGCGCGGCATCGCGCTCCCAGGCGCCCTCGGGATTGTCGGCGGTGCCGGCATATGGGAAGACCCAGTGTTCGGGATAATAATCAGCGCCAAAATACATAAATTCTAATTGCGAGCTTCAGCGAAACTCTAATGGCAAACCACCGCGCTTGCAATCCCAAATCACAGGCGCGGCGGTGAAAGGGGGCTGGCGGATTAATTTGTCGTCTTCTTGAACAAACCGCCGAGGCCCGTGGTGACTTTGTTCACGCCCGCTCCCACGGCCTTGCCGGCGTCCTTGCCGATGTTGGCGGCGTCGCTGACGACGGCCTTGATCGTGCCGCTGATGACTTCGCTCAACACTTGCTTGGTCAAATCCGCGGCTGTGATGCCTTCCGGCCCTTTGCCCAAATCGGTCAGGTGAATGTCCGGCAGCGGCAGGGTGACGCCGGTGCTGATATGCACCTTGGTGCCAGTAATCAGAAAGTCATCCACTTCGAGCTTTGCGCCCGGCTTGGCGGGCGCGGCAGTCTTCGGCGGCTGGTTTGTGGACAACGGCGACTGGAAGTTCGCGGCGGCGGCGTTCACGTTGTCCTGGATTTTCTTGAGGTTGTTTGCGCCGAGAGGGTTGCCTTCAAAGGTGATTTCCGGTGACTCAACCCGGACGGACTTCACGACGATTTTGTCCGACAACACCGACATCGAACTGACGCTGACGGCAGCCAAACCGACGCTGATGGCGTTGGGTGCCTTGTAGCCTTGCGGGTTGCCGATGACGAGATTTTTAACCTTGGCCGAACCGGTCAGCAGGGACACGTCCACCGTGTCCACCGTGAAGGTGGTCTGCGTGATTTTCGGACCAAGATCATTGATGCCCAGCCTGACGATCTTGCCGAGGAACAGCCCCACGACAATGACTGCGACGACAACCAGGGCCAAAAGCCCGATGACAAGAAACAGGAGGATTTTTTTTGCCTTTTTCATAAGCAGGAGATTAACATTTTTCCCCGCCATTTGTCCAGCTTAAATGCCAGCTCATTCTTGAAACAACTCACTGCGGCAGCGCGTGGCCGGGAATCGAGCAGGTCGGTGCCAAGGCGACGGCGTTGATCGTGTAAGTGCCGCCGGAAGGGCAGACGGGAAAAACTCCGTCCTTGAAATACGGCAGCAAATCCTGCGCGGTCGGAATGGCATCCTCGGTCTTGTTGTATTCCAGCGCCCACTGCAATTTGGCCGCGTCAATCTGCTTGAGATTGGCTATGCAGGCATTGCGTTCGATTTCCACCTGCGATTGCGTTTGTTGAACAGCGACGCTGGCCTGCCTGCCGACGGCCTCCCATTGTTTCAAACGCTCCTGCTGCTGCTGCGCCGTCTCGCCAAGGGCCGCCAACTGCTGCGTCAACTGCCGGTTGGCCTGCTGTAGCCGGTTGGTTTCACTTTTCAACTGGGTGATGGCCTGGGTCAGATTCTGGTTCACCTGACGCAACCGGTCGCCTTCCGCGCCTTGAGCCGCGGCGGCGGAAGCCTTGAACTGCTCCAGGTCTGCGCGCGCCTGTTCCGCGTCATGCTGCGCCACGCGCAACTTGTCGAGCGCGTCGGCCCGTTGCTGATTGGCCCGAAAAAGCATGACCTCGCCAGCCACAATCACGGCCAGACACAACCAGAGAAACCAGCGTTTCAAGTTCATGGCGTTTCTTTTTTCGCCTTTTCCCAAGCCCCAGTCAAACACGAAATGTCCCGCCGCGTCCGCCAAAATGAAAAAACGCCCTTTCGGCGGCAGTAAAAATTGTGATTGAAACTGTTTGACTTTGAACAGCCTTAAGATAAAGTTGTCCACCGAATTAGAACAATAGAAACACAACCAATGACAATGAACATGATTAAAGCCATCAAATGGACCGCCATCACGTTGACCGCCGCCTTCGGGCTGGCCGTCGCCGCCACGGCCCAAAACGCCACAGCCACACTCCCGCCGGCCTCGACCAAAACGGACGTGACCTACACCAACGACATCAAAGCCATCCTGGACGCCTCCTGCGTGAAATGCCACAGCGGCGACAAGCCCAAGGCCCAGCTCAAGCTGGACACCCTCGAAGGCGCGCTCAAGGGCAGCAAGGACGGCAAGATTCTCACCCCCGGCGACAGCGCCAACAGTGTGGTCATCAAGGCCGTCGCGCATTTGGCCGCCGACCATGACACCTGGATGCCGCCGTTGAACAACAAGGCCGGCATCAAACCGCTCACGCCCGACCAGATCGGTTTGCTCCGCGCGTGGATTGACCAAGGCGCAAAATAATTTGCCGCTGAAGAAAAAGGGCGCAGTCCGAATGGATTGCGCCTTTTTTAATTTAACGCCGCCAGCGGCGCGCGTTTTTGTCCGCGCAATGTTTCCCGCTTCTGCAACAATTCATTTTGTTCCGCTTCAGAAAAACCCGGCTGGCTGACTTTCTGGGTGAGCGCGGCGATTTGCCGGTCCAGAAATTGGTTCCGCAATTTCAGCGCGACATCGGCAAGCTGCTGTTCGGGATTGGGAATTTTGCGGTCTTCGGCGGCGGCCTCGGTGACGAGGCTGCGCATCTCCGCCGAACCGCACGCATCCAAAAACACGGCGGGGCCTTTCCAGCTTTCATCCGCCTGCGCCGCCAGCCGTTGTTCAACAACTTGTCGTGCGCCCGGATGTGAAATCCAATTCACGTCGAGGTGCAGCGCCGCCCACGCCGCCAGATTATCGTGCAGCAGCAACAGCTTGAGCAACCAGAATTCCTGCACAGGAAGTTTTATCTCTTCGCTTTCTTCCTTGGCTTCAGCAACATCTTCTTTGGCCCATTCCATTTTTGTTCCAGAAACCTTCTTGAATTCACCCCGCACAGTTTCGAGAGAAATTCCCAAACGATTTGATGTCCTTTGCGCATTTAGATCAACAAGAACATCTGCATTTGTCCGCCGAAGCACTTCCCCCATTTCTTTTGCTACAAGTATTTTCTCTTTGTCAGTTTTTATATCGTGAATTGTGCATAAATGATTCAGATAGAATTCAAAAAAATCCAAGCGAGTTTCTATTTTTTCTTGGAATGCACCGCCGCCAAATTGTTTGATAAAACTATCTGGGTCGTGTGGTGCAGGAAGCGTTGCAACTGAAATTGATAGTCCCGATGCAAAAAGTATGTCAAGGGATCGAGAGGCTGCTTTCTGCCCAGCATTATCAGAATCGAAACACAGGACAACTTCGTTGACGTAACGTTTGATGATCCGCGCGTGCTGGTCGGTGAAGGCCGTGCCTTGCGGCGCGACGACGTTTTGCACGCCGGCCATGAAGCAGGCAATCAAATCCAGCTGGCCTTCGCAAACGATGGCGAAACCGGCATCGAGAATCGCGCGCTTGGATTTGTCGAGGCCGAAAAAAACCTTGCTCTTGGTAAAAATCGGCGTCTCCGGCGAGTTGACGTATTTCGCGGTTTTTTCGTCGCCGGACAAAACCCGTCCGCTGAAGCCAATCACCCGGCCCGGCTCGTCGCAAATGGGAAACATCAGCCGCCCGCGAAAACGGTCATAATAATTGCGGAGTGCGGAGTGCGGAGTGCGGATTTCAGTCTGCGGACCATCGACAATTGTTTTCTCATTTCCGCTTTCCGCCTTTTTTATAATCAGCCCGGCTTTCTCGACAATTTCGAGTTCGTATTTTTTGCTCTTGGCCCAGTTCACCGTGTCGTCCCACAAATCCGGCGCGGCGCCGAGCCGGAACAATTTGACCGCCTCGGCGGACACGCCGCGCTTCTTCAAATAATCGCGCGCCAGTTGTCCGGCGGCTTCGTTGGCGAGACAGTTTTGCCAGCGC
>CAYYWB010000225.1:0-4406 GCA_964475285.1 uncultured Bifidobacteriaceae bacterium
AATCCGCCAGCCGTTCAACATCAATCTGCTCGCGCAAACCGCCGCGCTCGCCGCGCTGGACGACACCGGGCACGTCCGCAAAACGCGGGCGAACAATTTCGCCGGGCTGGAATTTTTCGAGCGCGCGTTCCGCGATTTGAAGCTCGAATTCGTTCCGTCGCACGCCAATTTCATTCTGGTTCGCGTCGGCGAAGGCCAGCGCGTTTTTGAGGCGATGCAGAAGCAGGGCGTGATTGTGCGGCCGATGGGCGGTTATCAATTGCCGGAGTGGATCCGCATCTCCATCGGCACGCCAAAAGAAAATGAGCGTTGCTTAAGAGGCATTAAATCAGCGGCGCGGCGCTCCTGAACTCCGATGCCTTTCTTCCCGCAAGGAGACAGACATCGGCATAACCGTTGAATTGAAAGGGCCGGGAGCGGAAAAATTCGCATGGAAATATTCAATCGGCATCAAATTGGATGCAGCGCGGCACACGCAAGCCTTGCTTGAAACATGAATTGGTCTGGCGAGATGGAGGGCAGGTCAACGCCAAGGCGGAATTCTCACGGTGGCAGGGCAACTTTTCCCTTCCTTTTTTCAGCCGGATTGGATTTACTCCGTCAACAATTCAATATGACATTCACCAGGCAATTTCTCGACGAGGTCCGGCAGGTTGTCGAACAACTGAACGAAGCTGCTATCGAAAAGTGCGCCGATGAACTCGCCCGTGTGCGCGAGCGCGGCGGCCGGCTCTTCATCCTCGGCGTCGGCGGCAGCGCGGCCAACGCCAGCCATGCCGTCAACGATTTCCGCAAAATCTGCGGCTTCGAGGCTTATGCGCCGACGGACAATGTTTCCGAACTGACCGCGCGAACCAACGACGACGGCTGGGCGACGATTTTTGCCGAGTGGCTCAAAGGCAGCCGGCTCAACGCAAAGGACGGCCTGCTGATTTTTTCAGTCGGCGGCGGCAACCTGGAGAAAAACGTCAGCCCGAATCTGGTCGGCGCGATTCAACTCGCCAAAAAAGCTGGCGCGGCAGTAATTGGAATTGTTGGTCGCGACGGCGGATTCACCGCGAAAGAAGCGACCGCGTGCGTCATCGTGCCGACGGTGAATTCGTCGCACGTCACGCCGCACAGCGAGGCGTTTCAGGCTGTCCTCTGGCATCTGCTCGTGTCGCATCCGAAGCTCAAAGTCGGCCAGACGAAATGGGAAAGCACGCGGTGAAGTCAGAAGTCAGAAGTCAGAAGTCAGAAGTCGGGCGCGCTATTTTTTTGGACCGCGACGGCGTCATCAACCGCTCGCTGGAGCGCGACCACAAGCCGTTTGCGCCGTCGAGTCTGGATGAATTTGAAATCCTTCCCGATGTTCCCGAGGCGTGTGCAAAATTGAAAGCCGCCGGATTTCTGCTCGTCGTGGCCACGAACCAGCCTGACGTTGGCCGGGGCACGCTCAAAAAAGAAATTGTAGAAACCATACACGCCGAAATGCTCCGGCGGCTGCCGATTGACCGCGTGGAAGTCTGTTTTCATCCCGGCCGCGGTGAATCAGATTGCGATTGCCGCAAGCCCAGGCCGGGCATGTTGCTGCGCGCCGCGCGCGAACTTGGCATTGACCTCGCGCAAAGCTGGATGGTCGGCGACCGCTGGCGTGACGTGGATTGCGGCCATGCCGCCGGCTGCCGGACGATTTTCATTGATTGCGGCTACGCGGAGGAACTCCGGCAGAAACCTGATTTTTTCGCTGGCAATCTGGCTGAAGCTGCGGACATAATTCTACACCAGTCCAAAGAAGACTAATTATGCGCACACTCAAAGACTTGAAAGTAAAAATCTTCGCCGACGGCGCGGACAAAAAAGGGATGCTCGAATTGAATGCCAACCCGGTCATCCAAGGTTTGACCACCAACCCGACGCTCATGCGCAAGGCGGGCGTCACGCAATTCGAGGCGTTTGCGCGCGACATTTTGCAGCACATCACCGCGAAGCCGGTGTCGTTCGAGGTTTTTTCCGACGATTTCGCGGAAATGAAACGGCAGGGGCTGAAAATCAACAGCTGGGCCAAAAATGTCTATGTCAAAATCCCCATCACCAACACGCGCGACGAATCATCGCTGCCGCTGATCCGCGAACTGGCCAACGAGGGCGTGAAGTTGAACATCACCGCGATGCTGACGACGGAACAGGTCGCCGGCGTGGCCGGGGCGTTGCACGCCAAGGCGCCGGCGTTCATTTCTGTATTTGCCGGGCGCATCGCCGACACGGGCACGGACCCGGTGCCGCTCATGCTGGAATGCAAAAAAATCCTCAAGGACCGGCCGGCGGCGGAACTGCTCTGGGCCAGCGTCCGCGAAGTGCTGAACATTTTCCAGGCGAACGACTGCGGCTGCGAAATTGTGACCGTGCCGCACGACATTTTGAACAAGGCGCTCAAGCTCGCCGGCAAGGATTTGAAGGAGATGTCGCTCGACACCGTGAAAATGTTCGCCGCCGACGCGAAGGCGGCGGGGTTCTCGCTGTAATGACTAATCACTAAATCCTAATGACCAAAGAATGACGAAACCCGAATGACAAACGCGCCGCCAGCCGTCTGAACTGGCATTCGGTCATTGGAAATTCGGGATTATTTGGTCATTCGTCATTATGATTTAGTCATTTAACCAGCTTTGTCACCGTCTCAAAAACGTCCTCGATTTTGACGGACGCCATGCACGCCAGCAGTTCCTCCCGCGTGCCCTTGATGTCTCCGCCGTCGTAGCGGTAATAATCCAGATTGCGTCCGGCGATGACGGGATTTTTCACCAGCGTGAACGGATTGCCGTAGGGCAGGTTCGTCGCGTTCAACGTCGGCGCCTCGATGACAATCTGGTTCGGTGCCTTCACCGCCGCGGCGATGTGCATCAGCGCAGTGTCCACGCTCAAAAATGCGCCGCACCGCTTCATCAGCGCCGCCGTCTGGCGCAGATTCTGCGTCTTCGCCTCCAGCGTCACATCGCGATCGGATTGCGCCAGCACGACTTGGTGATCCTTCGCCTCCTCCAGCCCGCCGAACAGCAAAACGCGGATGTCCGGCCGCTCCTTGTTCAACCGCCGGATCAGACCGGCGTGATTTTTCAGCGGCCAGCGTTTCAACGGCAGATTTTTTGTGCCGCCGGAGCCGACATGAACGCCGAGAATCTTTTGCCCGGCCAGCTTGTTTTTGGCGAGGAATTCATCCGCCCATTTTTCCTCGTCCGGCGTCAGAAAGATTTCCATTTCGTGCGACGGCAATTTCACCTTCGCGCCGAGCAGCGGCAGCGCGTCAAAATTGTTTTCAATCGAATGCCGCGTGTAATCCTGCGGCAAAACTCTGTTGACGAGTTTGCGGTCGAGCCAGCCGAAGCATTCGTATTCGTGGCTGATTCGCACCGGCGCGCCGGCGATGCGCGCGGCGATGCGATAGTGAATCCGGCTTTGCGGATGCGTGTTGATGGAGACGTCGTAGCTGTTGCGCCGCAGCGACCAGAGGAAACGCAGCGCCTCAAGCTTGCCGGCTTTGATGAGATTCCTCTGATAAACCCGGTTCAGGTGCGGGTTGTTTTCCAGCAAATCCTTCGAGCCGGGCCAGATGGCGAGCGCGTCAATCGTCGCGCCGGGAAAATTCGCGCGCAACTCGTGGATGAGCGGCGTGGCCAGCAGCGTGTCGCCGATGCCCGCCATGGAAATGACCAGAATTTTCACAGCCGCGAAATTTTTTCCAGCAGCGCCGTTGTGGATTTGCCGGACACGAACGGGATGATGACAATTTTCCCGCCCGCCGATTCGACCGCGCGGCGCTCGTCCTGATTCAGCGTGTCCAAAGTGTAATCGCCGCCCTTGACGTAAATGTCCGGCTGCGCCGCCGCGAGAAATCTGGTCATCGTTTTTCCGGGAAAGATGCAAATGCCGCTGACGCTTTCGAGCGCGGCCAGAACCGCCGCCCGGTCATTTTCGGAATTCACCGGTCGGCCCGTGCCTTTCAATTCCCGGACCGCGTCGTCGCCGTTCACGCCCACCAGCAGCGCGCCGCCGAAATTGCGCGCGGATTCAAGATACGTTACATGGCCGAGGTGCAAAATGTCGAAGCAGCCGTTGGTGACGACGAGTTTTTTGCCGGTGGCGCGAAACGCCTTGCGCCACTCCGGCAATTTTTCCCATGCGATGATTTTGTCGCGGAAGTTCACGGCGGTATTTTGCCCGCGCGACGCCGGTTGGCAATGATTTATCCCGAATTCTAAAACCGGCCTGCGGACGGCTGCGCCGTCGCGTGAAAAAAAACACCCCACAGTTTCCTGCGGGGCGTTTTGATTCTAGTTTGGGCTTGACGGAGTCTCGCCCCACCAGTTTTCAGGAACCGACGCTGGCCAGTTCCTCGTTGTTCTCGACGTTCACAATCTTGAACTGTT
>CAYYWB010000226.1:0-4399 GCA_964475285.1 uncultured Bifidobacteriaceae bacterium
ACGATTGAAGCGTATCAACGGTCGCTGGAACTCACGCAGAACCGCCGGAGCGGCGGCATCGCTTCCGATCTCGATGTCGCGCAGGCGGCGACGATCCTGCACAGCGCCGAAGCGCAGTTGCCCGAGTTGAAATTGCGCCGCGCGGAAAGGCTGCACGCGCTGGCCGTGCTGTGCGGCGAATCGCCGGTTGATTTTTTCATCACCACCAGCGCGCCAGCCGGCGCAACGGTTCCCGAAATTCCGCCGAGTCTGCCAAGTGAATTGATCGAGCATCGCCCGGACATCGCGTCGGCGGAACGGCGCATGGCCGCCGCCAACGCGGATGTCGGCGTCGCCAAGTCCGCATTTTTCCCGGCCGTTCGCATCAATGGGCTGGCCGGTTTTCAATCCATTGATTCGAGTTCGTGGTTCAATTGGCCGAGCCGGTTTTGGTCGGTCGGTCCGTCCGTTCAACTGCCGCTGTTCACCGGCGGCATGAACCGCGCGCAGCTCGCCGCCGCGCGCGCCGCCTACAACGAAACGGTGGCCGATTACCGCCAGACCGTGCTGGGCGCCTTCGGCGAAGTCGAGGACGCGCTGGCCGCGCAACTGTTGCTGGCGGATGAATGGACCGCTGAAAACCAGGCGCTGGCCTCGTCGCGCCGGACGCTGGAGATCGCCAACAATCGTTACCAGTCGGGGTTGGTGACTTATCTCGATGTGGCCACCGCGCAAACCGACGCGTTGAACCATGAGCAGGCGACGGTGCAACTGGCCGGCGCGCGCCTGACGGCTGCCATCAATCTGATCAAGGCCCTGGGTTGCGGCTGGCAACCGGCGGGGAAATGATTTCCCAAGCCATTTGCAATGATTTGATTGGCGATGCCGGGCAGTCCGTGAAGGAAGTGCCAAGTTCCGCGCCGGAAGTCCCCTTCAGGATTGCGCGAGCAGCATCCTGCAAATCCGGGAAAATCTTTAATGGCCGGCATAGGAGACGCGCCACAGGGTGCTGTTGCCGTCCTCGGTCACGAGCAACGCGCCGTCGTGCGCCACGGCCACGCCCACGGGCCGGCCCCAGACGCTGCGGTTGTCCACCACAAACCCGGTGAGAAAGTCGTCGTATTCACCGGTGGGAACGCCGTGGTCCACGCGCACGCGCACGACCTTGTAGCCGGTCCGCGTGCTCCGGTTCCAGGAGCCGTGGAAAGCATCAAAAATGTCCCCGCGATATTCTGCCGGAAATGCCGACACACCGTTCGTGGCCGTGTAAAAAACCATCTCCAACGGTGCCGAGTGGGATTGGAACATCACGTCGGGGACGATGGCCGCGCCGGCGAGATCCGGGCGCTCGCCCGCGTGGCGTGGATCTTCAAAGCTGCCCATGTAATACCAGGGCCAGCCGTAAAATCCGCCCTCTTTCACGCGGGTGACATAATCCGGCACCAAATCATCGCCCAACGCGTCGCGCTCGTTCGTCGAAGTCCACAATATGCCTGCCGCGTCCACGGCCATTCCCACGCCGTTGCGGATGCCGGTCGCAAAAGCGCGCAGGGGCTGCCGGCCTTCGGGGTCGGTCGTGAGAATACCGGCGCGATGGGTTTCGGAATCCCATGCCGCACCCCGTCCGTGTTCCGCCTCCCAAGCGGGAATGTCCGCGAGATTTTTTTTGCTCATGGTTTCGGCAACATTTGAGCCGGAGCCGACCGAGATGAACAGGCGTTTGCCATCGCGCGAGAAGGCCACGTCGCGCGTGGTATGCCCGCCGATGCTGTCCGCCAGGCGCGGGACAATCACCTGGGCATCGCCGCCCGCCTTGAGATCGCCGCTGTGATAGGGGAAGCGGACCACCGAATTGTTGTTCGCCACATAAATCCACTGCGGATCGTCTGCGGGATAGAATGCGATGCCGAACGGACGGTCCAGGCCGTCCGCGAAAATTTGATTCTCAGACGGGGCGTCCGCTCCGTCGGCGGCGCGCAGCACGCGGATGCGGTTTCGTCCGGTTTCCGCGATGAAAATATCGCCGTTGGGCGCCACTCGCAGCAGGCGCGGCCCCGACAGGTTCGCGGCAAACAACTTGACCGTGAATCCCGGCGGAACTGACAACACGGCGTTTGCCGGCTGTTTTACCACCTGCGGATTGTTGCCCGACGAAGTGGTGGCGTAGGGTTTCGGCAAATCCGCCAGCGTGATGTGATGTTTCACTCCCGGAGCGGCATTGCGCCAGTCGCCGGGGTCGGTTGCAGTCGCGGCGGCGGGCATCGGCGCGGCGGCGGTGAGGGTCACGCCTGCTGGAACAGTCAGCGTCGAAAGATAGGCAATCACGTTGCGGCGATTCTCGGCGTCGGGAACAGGCATCGGCATGAGGGTTCCGGGAACAACGCTTGGCGGACTGGTGAGGAAACGATCCAGTGTGGCGGCGTCCCAAGTCAGCCCGGAGTCGGCCATCGCCCTCGTGTAGTTGAAGCTCAAGCCGGTGCCGGCACGCCGGCCAACGACGCCGACCAGGCTGGGACCGAGCTTCACAATCACTGAATTGCCCGGCCCCAAGGTCGTGGTGTGGCAAATGGCGCAGCTTTGCTGAAAGAACACTTGTCCCTGGCTGGCATCACCCATCGGCTGAACCTGGGCTGCGGCCTCGTTCCCTGCGCCGAGTCCGGCAAGCAACAGAATGACTGGAACCAGCGTGCGTGCGAATGATTGCATAAAACGTCCTTCGTTTGTTTGATTTTGCTGTCTTCTCCTTTTTGCCCGGCATGCCTCAAATGACCGGACGACCCGCGTCCACCCGGACGATTTGGTCATACTGACCATTAAAGTAACTGCTTTGGCGGCGCCGGCAAACTTTTTTTGCGGCTCCATCTGAAATTGCTATCCCGCTTCCGACGGGAGACTTTTGTTATTTGGGGAAAAGGCGAAAGGAGTTTGGCGAAACCGAAAGCCTGCGGGGGCCGGATGAATGGGAAATGGAACCGTTGCAGTATCGAGCCTGTTTTCCGCAAATTCTGTGGGAAATACCCGGTTGAACAGGTATTGTGAGCGGAATGTCATAAATTTATGAAATTCGGAAAATTTCTTTTGGCGGCGGCGATCGCGGCGATTTTTCCACTGGCGACGGGCCTTGGCGCAGATGCGACAAATTCCGCGGCGCAGGCGTGGGCGGCGCTGACGAATTTTTCGCTCCCGACGATGCCAATGGAGTGGCAGACGAATCCGCCAACCGAAGCGCAACTTACGAAATTCGACGACCAGCAGGCCGCGCTGGCCGGCGCGCTGCCGACCGGGCGAGGGATTTTTACACGCGGTTTTCCAGCGACGCAAACGCGCAGCGGGCGCGCGTGACGGAAATTTAGGCGCTGAAACTGGCGACACATTTCGGCGCGACGAACCGGCTGGCAGATCTCGACGCGTGTGAGCGGTCGGTGCTGGCCGACACGAACGCGCCGGAGGATTTGCGCTACGAATTGCGGCTGGACGTGCTGGGCCGCGATTTGGAGGCGCTGGCGGCGGCGGGCGCTGACATGAAGGCGGAATTGGAAAAGGCCGGGCGCGCGATGGTGAAGGAATTTCCAAACGGCCCGGAGGGTTACGAGATTTTGCTGGATCTGGCGGAGAACGCCGATTTGTTGAAAATGCACGAACTGGGCGAATTGATGGCCAACAGCGGCGGGCCGGCGGCATTGACGGACTTGGGCAAGGGTCTGCTGCGCCAGATTGAAGCCGTGGGCAAACCGCTGGCCATCGAATTCAAGGCCGCGGACGGCCGCGCGGTGAATCTGACCACGCTGTCCAACAAGGTGGTGCTGGTGGATTTCTGGGCGACGTGGTGTCCGGGCTGTGCGCAGTTGTCACCGGAGGTCAAAAAACTTTACGACCAGTTTCACGCGAAGGGATTTGACGCGGTCGGCATCAATTTCGACGACGACACGAACCAGGCGCAGCGGTTCATCAGCCAGGAGGGCCTGCCCTGGCCGCAATATTTCGGCGGGCGCGGTTCCGAAAACAAGTTTGGCCGGGAATATTCCATCAACGCCATCCCCGTCGTGTGGCTGGCGGACCGGAATGGCATCGTCCGCGACATCCATGGCACGACGGATCTGGAGGCGAAGGTGGCCAAGCTGATGACGGAGTGAACGGAGCAAGGCGGAAAGCAGAAAGCGGGAAGGCGGAAATATCTGGGAAGATAATTTCGCAACTTCCTTCTCCAAATCTGGCGGAGGCCGGGTTAAGCTGCGGAGATTATGGACTGGCTGACCAATTTCATCTGGCACGGCGGCAAACTGTTCGGCGTTGACTGGAGCGTCTGGAAAGTCGTCGGCTGGCTCGGCAACCTGATTTTTTCGTCGCGCTTTCTGGTGCAGTGGTATGTGACGGAGAAAAAAAAGCGGGTCGTGGTGCCGCAGGCGTTCTGGTGGTTGAG
>CAYYWB010000227.1:0-4359 GCA_964475285.1 uncultured Bifidobacteriaceae bacterium
ACTGTTAAATTGGTTGCGGGGGCAGGATTTGAACCTGCGACCTTCAGGTTATGAGCCTGACGAGCTACCGGGCTGCTCCACCCCGCGATCAAGGTTTGTCATTCTGACTGAAAAAATGCCCGAAGCAAGAAGTTTCAAAACGCCATTTTACCCGTTCGCCAGCTCGACGAAGTTTTTCAGCAGTTGCAGGCCGACCTTCTGGCTTTTCTCCGGATGAAATTGCGTGGCGAAAACGTTGTCGCGCCAGACGGACGACGCAAAGGTGTCGCCGTATTCGGTGTGCGTGGCGACGATGCCCGTGTCCACCGGTTGCGGATAAAAGCTGTGAACGAAATAAACGTAGCTGCCGTCGGCGATGCCGCGATAAAGCGGGCAACCGGTCTTCACAAACTCAATCTGGTTCCAGCCGATTTGCGGAATTTTCAGCCCGTGCTTTTCCGAGAAGCGGATGACGCTGCCCTTGAACACGCCGAGACCGGCGGCGCAGGAGTTGAATTCGTCGCTCCGCTCAAACAACGCCTGATAGCCGACGCAGATGCCGAGGAACGGCCTGCCGGTCTTGATGAAATCGCGCGCGGCTTCGAGCAATTCCTGTTTGCGCAGGGCGTTGATGCAATCGTCGAACGCGCCGACGCCGGGCAGCACCATCGCCCGCGCATCGCCGATTTCTACCGGCTCCCGCACCACGCGCACGGCTGCTCCGACCTTGAGCAGCGCCTTTTGCGCGCTGCGCAGGTTGCCGGAGCCGTAATCAAGCAGAGCAATCACGCGGACAATTTAGCCACAGATGGACACAGATGAAACACGGATTTTCAAAAAGCTTTTGCCAAGAATTGTTCCATGATATTTCATTTGGCAATGGACAATCAGCCGGCGACCAATCCTGCCCGCAATTCGTGGGCGCGTCTCTGGCCGTGGCTGTTTGTGCTGGCGGTGCTTCTGTTTGTTGGATTCATCCGCTTCCGGCTGCTGGATATGCCGCTGGAGCGCGACGAGGGCGAATACGCCTACGCCGGGCAGTTGGTTTTGCAGGGAATCCCGCCTTACGAGCTGGCTTACAACATGAAACTGCCGGGGACGGATTTCATTTACGCGCTCGGCATGGCGGTGTTTGGAGAAACGAGCGCCGGTGTGCATCTGACGCTGTTGGTGGCGAACTGCGTGAACATTGTCTTCGTCTTTTTGCTGGGCAGAAAACTTTTCGGAAACACGGCGGGATTGGTGGCGTGCGCCAGTTACGGCGTGATGGCGGTCAGTCCGGCGGTATTGGGCATGGCGGCGCACGCGAATCATTTTGTGGTTTTGTTTGCCGTGCCGGCGACGTTGCTGTTGCTGCGCGATGATGAAACCAGATGCGCCGCAAATCTATTTTTCAGCGGCCTGCTCTACGGGCTGGCATTTCTGATGACACAGCAGGGGATTTGTTTCTGCCTGTTCGGCTGCTTTTTCCTGGTCTGGCGCGCGGTTTTGAGCAAATCTGTTTTTTCAACCGGTTTCGCAAAAAACGGGCTGATTTTCGGGCTGGGGATTGTTCTGCCGTTCACTCTTTTCTGCCTGTCGTGTGCGTTCGCCGGCAACTTCTCCCGGTTTTGGTTCTGGACCGTCATTTACGCGCGCGATTATGCGATGGTCATGCCGTGGCCGGAAGGAATGCAGCATCTGGCCGGGCATCTGCAACTGACGCGAAACGTGTCACAGTGGCTTTGGCTTCTCGCTGTGGCCGGCCCCGCGCTGGCGTGGTTGAACAAGTCCGCGCGGAAACAAGTCTTGTTCACCGTGGTTTTCTGGCTGTTCTCGTTTCTGGGCACAGCCGCCGGGTTCTATTTCCGCGGGCACTATTTCGTTCTGGTGCTTCCGGCCTTTGCGGTTCTCATCGGAATGGCGGTGGTTTCCCTGCAACGGATTTTAAGTTTCGGCAGAATGAAAAATGTGCTTTGGACGCTGCCGTTGATCCTGTTCGGTGCGATTTTGAGCTGGGTCATTTTTTACCAGGCGCAAGCCTTGTTCCAATTGTCTCCGCTTCGCCTTTCCGAAAACCTCTATCAGTTGAATCCCTTTGTGGAATCAATCGCCGTGGCTGATTACATCCGGGAAAATTCCGCCCCCGGCGCGCGCATCGCGGTGATCGGCTCGGAGCCGGAGATTTATTTTCTGGCACAACGGCATTCCGCCACCGGCTACATCTACACCTATGCGCTGATGGAGCCGCAACCCGCCGCGCTGTCCATGCAACATGAAATGATCCGGGAAATCGAGACCAACCGGCCCGAATACCTCGTGTATGTGTCTTATCGGCTTTCATGGCTTTTTCAACCAGGCTCCGACCGCACGATTCTCGACTGGTTCAAGCAATACTCGGAACGCGGCTGCGAGCTGGTCGGCTTCGTCCATAGAAATTCCGCCGGTGAGGTCGAATGCTTTTGGGGCGACGCGGCAAAAGGCCGCCGGAGTTCCGGCGAGGATTACATTGCGGTGTTCAGGCGCAAACCGTGAATTGTTGAAACGTCAAATCGTCCCGCCGATTCACGATCCACAATGCGCGATTTAACGGGCCGGCAATTCCCTTTCCGTCTTCAGCCGCAACTGTCCGCAGGCGGCGTCAATGTCGCCGCCTTTTTCCCGGCGCAGCGTCGCGATCACCTTCTGTTTTTCCAGCGCGCGGAGAAATGCCTCGCAAGCTGTCTCGTCAGGGCGTTTCCATGGCAGAGCCTCGACTGTGTTGTAGGGGATCAAATTCACCTTCGCGAACAGCTTTTTGGCCAGCGCGGCCAGCGGCTTCGTCTGCTCAATCGAATCGTTCACGCCGGCGATCAGGATATACTCGAACGTCAGCATCCGGCCTTTTTGAATCTGGTATTGCTCGCACGCGGCGGTGAGTTCCTTGAGCGGATGCTTGCGGTTGACGGGCATGATCCGGCTGCGAACCGCGTCCGTCGCGCCGTGCAATGAAATCGCCAGGCGAAATTGCAGCGGCTCGGCGGCCAGCCGGCGAATTTGCGGGGCGAGGCCGCTCGTCGAAATCGTGATTTTGCGCGCGCCGATGCCGCCGCCCCACGGCGCGTTCAGGATTTTGAGCGCCTTCAGCAGATTCTCGTAATTCGCCAGCGGCTCGCCCATGCCCATCACCACGATATTATCAATCAAACGCGGAGCGCGGAGCGCGGAGCGCGGAGTATCAAGTTTCGGCGCGTCGCTCTTTTCATTCCGCATTCCGCATTCCGCATTCCGCATTTGTGCGCGTTCCACCGCCAGCACTTGTTCGACAATCTCATCCGGCGTGAGATTGTGTTTCCAGCCGTCGAGGCCGCTGGCGCAGAATTTGCAGCCGTAGGCGCAGCCGACCTGCGTGGAAACGCAGAGCGTGTGCCGGTCGCTTGACTCGCCGTAAAGCGCGGGATTGGCCGGAATCAAAACGCTTTCAATCAGCGCGCCGTCGGCGAGTTTCCAGAGAAATTTCTGCGTCGTGTCATGTGCGCCTTGTTTGAGGACGAGTTGGAGGCAATTGAACGAAAATGTTCCGCGCAACTTCTCGCGCAACGGCTTGGGCAAATTCGTCATGGCGTCCCAGTTCGCGGCGCGGCGGGCGTAAAGCCATTCGAGCAGTTGCGTGACGCGATAGGCCGGTTCGTTCCAGCTTTTGAACTGCGCTTTCAGTTCCTCGCGCGTCAGGGATTTGATGTCGGTCGTCACCGGTTCAGGTTAAACACTGCGGGCGGGGAAACCAAGAAGACTTCAATCCACACCCGGTTTGACGCACTGTTGCAGGCGTTGCAAATCGGCGGCATCGGCGCTGGAATAGGGCGGCCAAAAGGCGCCTTGGAAAATTTTCGGCGCCTGCCAACGCCAGTGTTCAACATGACCGTCGGCAAACGAAAGGTTGGCGCCCTGCCGGTGCCGGTCGGCGGGCAGGTCGAGCCAGTAACCCGCCCAAAAACTGTCGGACGAAAAAATTCCAAATGTCCCGTCCCAGATGTCCTCTTCCTGCGTGTCAATCAGAACAAAAAGGCCGCTTGGTGACGGCTGGGTGATTTCGGTAAATTTCTGGTAGGAAGTCACGGCGTCCGGGCAGTTCAAGCTGATGTCCATGCAATAACTGCGTGTGCGCAGCAGGGTCGGATATCCATCCACGGTGGACTGGTCGGCGGGGCAGCGATAGATGGCTGGTGATTTATTGTAGGGATACAGGACACCTTGAACGAGGTTGGACGTTGTTGTGTCCAGAGGCGCGATGCCGGGACACCACGACCTGACGTTGTTGGTGATGCTGGGCGAATTGGTCGAACTCGGCTCCGAAACAAATCCTCCCGCGAGGCTGTGTGAAAACTGGCGGACAATAGTGGAGTAGAAGCTGGCAGAGTT
>CAYYWB010000228.1:0-4344 GCA_964475285.1 uncultured Bifidobacteriaceae bacterium
CACTTTTTCCATTGAAACCCGCCGCCGGAATTCGGGTAGCAATCAGACTTTAATTGTTGACAGTCAACGCCAAATCGGGTAGTTTTGCCCCCAAATTCGGGAACCTGTGCCACGCAAGCGTTTCCCGGACTGAATGTTCAGATGAATTCTCTGCAAACTAGGCGAAGCGGCCTCCGGCGAAATGCCGGAAAATGCGGCTTTTGCCCGCCATTTCAGCTTTTTCGTTTTGCCCATCCGTGGTTAAAAGAATGTTCCCTTTGCGTTCTCCGCGTCTTCGCGTTCGGTCGTCCGCCGCAATTTCAGGTTTCAGGTTTCAGCTTTTCAGCTTTTTCTTTCTTAAACCGCGTGTTTGGTGTGTTTCGTGGTTGTCCAGCTTTTGGCGTTTCAGCTTTTCAGCTTTCCGTTCAATCCGTGTTTATCCGTGTGAATCCGTGGTTAATGAAAACAGCGGTTCAACCACGGATGGACACAGATGGACACGGATTTTTTTCGCTGGTAGGGCGCGCCACTCCGTGCGCGCCGTTTGATTGCAGCCGGCGCCTCGGCGGGCAGAGGACTGCCCGCCCTACCATCCGTGTTTATCCGTGTCCATCTGTGTTCAAGTTGTCAAAGCCCATATAAATACAGGGTTTCTTGAGCGCGTGGACGGCCACTGTCAGCGGAACTGTCAGTATGGCGGCACTCGAAACCACAATTCGCCACTATCCTGCCACTATCCCGCTGAAACTCGCCCACTACACTTTAACGTGTCGCGACGGTTCTGTGTCTATGATTCAGAACCATGAACATGAATACCAAATACACATTGTTCCGGCGCGCCGGAATCTATTATTCCCAAGATTCGGCCACCGGCCAGCAAAAAAGTCTGCGCACCCGCGACCAAGACGAGGCGTTGAAGCTGATCAGCGCCCGCAACGAGGCGCACCGCCAGCCCGTCTTGAATTTGCATCTGGCACGCGCCTATCTGACGGCCAGCGACCCCGCCTTTGTCGAACGCACCTGGCAAACCGTCATGGACCAGTTGCAGGCGCGCGGCAAGGACGCCAGCCGCGAGCGTTACGCCAGCGTGTTCCAGTCGCCCGCCTTTGACGGGCTGCGGCACAAACGATTGATGGAAACCACCGCCGATGATTTCTTGGCCATGTTCAAGGAGGGCAAGGTGTCCATTGTCTGTTTCCTGAAACGGCTGCACAATTTCGCCGTGAATCTTGGCTGGATTGCCGTGCCGATTGTCGCGCCGTATCTCTGGCCCAAATACGAACCCAAAGACCGGCGCGGCATCACGCTGGAGGAACACCAGACCCTTTTGGCACGGGAGAAGAAAGCCGAGTGGAAATTGTTTTTGGAACTGCTTTGGGAAACGGGCGCGGCGCAGAGCGACGCCGCCAGTTTCACGGCGGAGGACATTGACTGGCAGACCCGGACGATTTCGTATTTCCGGCGGAAGACCGGCTCGCTGGCGCAGTTCACCATCAGCACGGCGCTGGAAAAGGTGTTGCAACAGTTGCCGACGACCGGCGCACTGTTCCCGAAGCTGTCCACATGGACGGAAAGTGACCGGGCAAGCCGGTTCCGCCGCCGCTGTCATAAAGCCGGTGTTACAGGTGTCACCTTGCACAGCTACCGCTACGCATGGGCGGAACGCGCGAAAGTTGTCGGAATGCCCGAACGCTTCGCGCAGGCCGCTTTGGGGCACAACAGCAAGGCAATTCACCGCGCCTATGCCAAGAAAGCCGTCATCATCGCGCCGACCCTTGAGGATTACGAGCGGAAGGCGGCCAACCTGCCGCAGACGGTTGCGGCTTGAAAAATCGGCGGTTGAGTTTTTGCCAACTCAACCGCTTTTTGTCTTTTTGGGGACTAACGCCGTCCCCAAACCCCGCGCCAGAGACGCGGTCTCTGGACTCGTCACCCGCTCGCGCTGGCCGGAACGCTACGCGCCCTTTTCGTCATCGGAAAGGAAATTGTTGGCTTGGAAACCCGAACCACCGCCGACTCGTGACGCGAACCGCGACAGAGGAACGAACCACGCCAACGGCGATCGGCAACTTATGTCACGGGAATTTGTCGCACATCGAATTCACCGTAGATGTCGTTGTATCCGGCTAAAATATAAATCTCGCCAGGAGTTTTCGTTTGGAACGCGCGGATGCCGCTTTCCAAGAGGTTAAATATCTCTTTAATTTTATGCTCATTTGCCCTAAAGACCATGATTTTCAAACTGGCTTTCGCGAGCAAAAGCTTTTCAAAATCATGTTTGATTTCATATGGTGCAACCTTCCACTCCGACTCCATAACGAGATAGACCTCGGCAAGATGAAAAGAAATATCTGGCTCGTTGTGAAACCAGATGAGATCGTAAAGCCACTCGGGATCAAAGCGTTCAGGAACTCCTGAAGTGCAAACATTCCAGTCAAGTTTCTCACCAAGGCTACCAATGTCTTCTTTAACCTGTTTCGTCCACTCGCCTTCTGAGTTTTTATTTCCAAGTCGGTCAGGCAGGCTCTCGAATAATTGAGTAATAGTGGCGGCTATTTCGGTAGGGCTTGGACGTGGTGTTTGCATAAATTGTTAGGCGACCTTAAGTCTTTCCGCCGTCGCCGTCAACGGATCTGAAGACAAACACGTTTTCCCGTTCCGCGCCGCCACATTCTTTCTGTGCCAATGCTGGCAGATGGTCGCGCTGACGCGCACCAGCCAGTTGCGGTCTTTGATCTGTTCCAACAAATCCGCCGTGGCGAAATACTTGATGCCGTTGGCCGGTGGATTGCCCAGCGGCTTGAGCAGCCGGGCGGCGACCAGCGCCGGGATGTCATGCGGCCCGCAGTTCAGCACCCACGCCGCCTGCTCCGCCGTCAGGCGCGCCGGCAACTGGCCCAGCAGCATCATAAATTTGTGTTGATCGTCTCGCATCTTTCAATCGCCCGGTGTGTCGCGCAATATCGCAATCGCATCTGGGCGTAGGAATTCTACAAGCTATCCCGGCCGGCCCGCCACCCGCCCGGCGCTCCGCGCCGGGCAGGTGGACAGGCCTGCCGGGTCCCATCGAAATATCCAGCGCCGCAATGGTTCGGTCTTTTATCCCAGGTTCTACGGCGGATTGTCGGCGATCTGTTTTTTATGCAACCCCAAGGGACATGCCCTCGTAAACAAGCCGCATCAGACCACCATGCCCGCACCGTGGGAGGCAGTTTTATCTCGAATGCTACCGCCGGCGGGAACCACCTGGTTAACACCCGCCGCCTTCGCAACCTGCCGATTTTTTCGCTCGATCTCACAGCAACGTCTGCCGCTCTTTGCATCCAGCACCCTGATGAGGGAGATGACTGAATCCGACAGCGTCGTTTCTTCGGCGATGGAGAACTTGTTGATCTCATACGCATTTGCCCCCAGGCATTTGCATACATAATCCGCTCCCGCGAGTGAGCGGTCATACAGCCGAAAGTCCCCGTCCGCATTGCCGCTGATGATCTTCCAACAGCGCATCATCTGCGAACGCAGGCTCATCATGTTGCACGTAGCGACCCCACCCAGCAGACTGTGGAAATGTGGTCTTCCCCCGATTTCTCCCAGCTCACCACGCAACGCCATGAGCAGGTCTTTATAGGGAACTCCGCTGATCTTGCTGACGTCCCGGCACCAGCGCCAGAACATGGCTTTACGGACGGACTCCCTGGGCAATGGATTCTTGAAGGTATGTGTCGTAAAGAAATCCCAGTTGATCCGCGCCAACGACCAGGCAAAATCAGCGAACCGCTCGCGCCGATGGATTTTGTCCATCGAGAATTTGTCTGCGCGAGGGTTGGCTGACATAACTGTGATTATTTCGCAGCCGGTTGTGGTTCGACGATCTCGCCGATGATGGACGCCTTGCCGGATTTGCTGTGGGCAATCCGGCGCAGGTTGACCTCGATGACCTTGTCCATCGCCTTGTCCCAGTATTTCGGGATTTCCTCGTCCTTGAGCCGGTAGCTGATGCTTTCGGTCATGCGGGCTTCAGCCGGTTGCGACATGTCCACGCAGACGAGGTTGTGGCTGGTGGAGGCGGCACGCTCCTTGGTGGCCGGCCAGCTTTGGAACTCCTGCGTTTGAACTAACAATTTAACTCTCATATGTTTTTCTTTCTATTGCTGCCGATTAATTGATTCCCCATGACGGGCAGAGCGCCGTGAGGAAGTGAACGCGGCCAAGCCCGTTGAAGCGTCTTGAGACGTTCAACGAATTTTTCTCATGAAAAATTGCGTTCACGCTATGAATAAATCACAACGCGAACCGGAGAAATACCGACAGCGAGGCTGTGTGAAAACTCATTCATTGGTTGAAACTTTTACGCCGTTGCGTCGT
>CAYYWB010000229.1:0-4339 GCA_964475285.1 uncultured Bifidobacteriaceae bacterium
CTTGGCGCGGAGCATCAGCGCGGCATCAGGATCGGTTTGGACTGGCATCGCGCGCAAAGTGTATCAAATCCGGCGGGCGCGGAAAGATTTCGCTGTTCCAATTGTCCTCGAATTCAAAATCGAGGACGAGGACGAGGACAACGAGGAACGATGCGGCATTTCTTGCTTTGAAGCCGTTTTGCCCGCAATTTATGCGCCCGTGCAGGATTTGCTGAAAAAAATCGAGGACGCCGCCGAGGCGCGTTTGACGCTGCCGGCGGACAGCACCGCCGCCGAGAAGCTGGCGTGCTACAAGGGTTTTCTCAAGGTCCAGACGCACCGGCTCAAGCTGCTCCACCGCTCGGGCGCGGGCGGACGCGAAATCTGCGCGGGCCGGGCGGCGATGCTGGATGCGCTGTTGCAGCATCTGTGGGCTTCGGCGAAGAGCAGCCTGTCCGCCCAGGCGCAGAAGGAATTTCCGCCGCTGGCGCTGGTGGCCATCGGCGGTTACGGCCGCGCGGAGCTGAATCCGCACAGCGACATTGACTTCATGTTTCTGCACGACGGCCAGATCGCGGCGAACAAGCCGCTGCCGCATTTGTCCCGGCTGATTGACGGCGTGCTGTATCCGCTGTGGGATGTCGGGCTGAAGGTCGGCCATTCGGTCCGCAGCATTGACGACTGCGTGAAGGTCGCCAACTCCGACATGCAATCCAAAACGTCGCTCATCGAGTCGCGGTTGATCGCGGGCGACGAGGCGCTGTTCAATAAATTCCAAAAGACGCTGGTGTCGAAGTGCGTGGACGGCTTCGAGGACAAATACATCGCCCTGCGGCTTGAAGACCAGTCGGCGCGGCGCGACAAATTCGGCAACTCGGCCTGCATGCAGGAGCCGAACCTCAAAAACGGCTGCGGCGGACTGCGCGATTTCCAGAACCTGCTGTGGATGGCGTTTTTCAAATACCGCACCCGCACGCTCCGCGAACTGGAGCAGCGGGAATTCGTCGGCGAAGCCGAACGCAAGCAGCTCGAAGCCGCCTATGATTTTCTGCTGCGCGCGCGGACGGAGCTGCATTATCACGCCAACCGCCCGCTGGACGCGCTGGGGAAAAACCTGCAGCCCGCCGTCGCGCACGGCCTCGGCTACCATGAACGTTCGCCAAGCCGGCGCATCGAGAAATTCATGCGCGATCTCTACACGCATACGCGGAACATTTTCCTCATCACGCGCACGCTCGAACAGCGCCTGGCGCTGCTGCCGGTGACGCCCAGCCGGCTTTCGCTGCGCGCGTGGCTGCCCAAACGCACGCCGACGGTGGAGCCGGTGGACGGATTTTTGTTTGTGGACGGCGAGATTTGCGCCGCGTCCAACCGCATTTTCCGCGACCACCCGCGGCGGCTGATGCGCGTTTTTCTCCAGGCGCAGCAGCGCGATTTGAAATTGCATCCCGACCTCGCGCAACTGATTCGCAGCGAGCTTTCGCTGGTGGACCGCGAATTTCTGAACGACGAGCACGTGCGCGAAACCTTCCTGACGATTCTGGAACGCCGCGGCGAGGTGGCGCCGGTTCTGCGGGCGATGCACGAGGTGAATCTGCTCGGCAAATACATTCCTGAATTCGGCAGGCTCACCTGCCTCGTGCAGCACGAGTTTTACCATCAATACGCCGCCGACGAACACACGCTGGTTTGTCTCGAACAACTGGATCGCGTGTGGGAGGCCAAGGACGAGCCGTATGCGCATTACGCGCCGCTGTTTCAAGGTCTGGAACGCCCAGGCTTGCTGTATCTCGCGCTGCTGCTGCACGACGTGGGCAAATCGGAAAACCACAAAAAAGGCGACCATGCGCGTGTCAGCGCGGAAATGGCGATGAACGCGGCGAAACGGCTGCGGCTGGAAGCTTCGGCGGCGCGCCTCTTGCGCGTTGTCATTGAAAATCATTTGCTCATGGCCGGCGTGTCGCAACGGCGCGATCTCGACGACCCGGCGGTCATCCGCCATTTTGCGGAGCAATTGGGGACGACCGAGGCGCTCAACCTGCTCACGCTGCTGACGTTCGCCGATTCGCAGGGCACGAGCGACAAGCTCTGGAACGGCTTCAAGGATTCGCTGCTCTGGCAATTGCACGCGCGAGCGACGGCGCTGCTCGCCGGCGGCAGCGAATTTGTCCGCGCCGGGGAAAAACAACGCGAACTGCTGTTGGAGGAAGTCCGCAAACTGGCGCCCAAGCCCATCGCCGCCGAGGAAGTGGACGCGCACTTTGCCAGGATGACGGCGCGGTATTTTCAGATTCACACGGCGAAGGAAATTCTGGCCGATCTCGATCTCATCCACCATTTCATGCGCCAGTTGATTCTCGAACACGACCGCGCGTTGTCGCCCGTGATCGCGTGGCTGGACGAGCCTGACCGCGGTTACAATGTCGTCAAAATCTGCACCTGGGACCGCGCCGGGCTGTTCAGCAAGATCGCCGGCTCGTTGAGCGCCGCCGGGCTGAACATTTTGAGCGCGCAGATTTTCACGCGCGCCGATGGCATCGCGCTGGACACGTTTTTTGTCAATGACGGGCGCACCGGCAATCTGGCCACCCGCGAGCAACACGACAAGTTCGCCGAGTTGCTCGAAAAAGTTCTGATTGGCGAGGAAGTGGACTTGTCCGCGCACATCGCGCGGCAGATCACCAGCCGCCCGGCTTATGAAGCATACGCCGGCGAGCGGATGACAACGCAGATTGATTTCGACAACGAGGCTTCCGAAACGCGGACGCTCATCGAAATCCAGACCGAAGACCGGCTGGGTTTGCTCTACGCGATTTCCCAGACATTTGCCGCGCTGGCGCTGGACATTGCCAGCGCGCGCATCGTGACCGAGCGCGGCGCGGCCATTGACAGTTTTTACGTGTGCGAACTGGCCGGTGGCAAGGTTGCGTCAGCGGAACGGCAGAAGGCAATTGAACATGGATTGCGCCAGGCCATCCACCGGCTTGAGGCGGCGAAGTGAACCGGCGCAAACCAGTTGCCAGAGGGCGGTATGTTTGGTAGAAATGCACTGTGCGTCGCGGTGTTGGCCGTGCCGTGATTCCGATGGAAGCATCGGAACGGAAGCGGGTGTGGTTCAGTGGTAGAATGCGGGCTTCCCAAGCCTGAGATGAGGGTTCGATTCCCTTCACCCGCTCCAAGCCTTGTAAATAAAGGGTTTTGTGAGCTTTTCGACTTCCAAAAATGCCGAGTCATAACAGTCAGTCATAACAAATCGCCAAACATCGGCAATGTCGCAGAGTGTTGAAATGGCGAATCGTTGCGTTGCCCGTTCACATCGGTTTGATTCAAAAACCGCAGTGTCAGCGTTCCCGGCTGACTGATTTCGACCGTGACCCGATGCCCCGGCGCGAACCCGGCGCGCTCCAGCCAACGACCAGTAAGCCGGATTTTCGGCGAAACCTTGCCGCGCCAGAAGTCCCCGGAAGTCTCAATTTTCAGTGTGCGCGTTTTCATTCGCAGTCCTCCGTTTCCGGCTGCGTGAATTGTTTGCCCAGGATGAAGTCCGCCGCCTTTTGCGCCGCCGCCGCCGCTTGCACCACCAGCCGCCGATCTTCTTTCAACCGCGCCAGCCACGATTGAATGTATGCCGCCGAGTTGTCCAGTGTGCGCTCGACAAACTGGCCGTGCGATTTGATGTTACGGCCAAGTGTCCGTTGTTTCTCGATACATTGATGCGGGCGGCGTTGGACGATGACGATTTGAATTTGTTGCAGCGCTGGTGCGGGCTGGCACTCATCGGCGAGAACCTGGCGCAGAAGATTTTGATTCTCACCGGGACGGCGGGCGGCGGCAAAGGAACATTCATCCGTGTCCTGAATGGAATTATCGGCGACATCAATCTTGCGTCGCTGCGAACACAATTGCTGGGCGAGCGGTTTGAGCTGGGCCGTTTTCTTGGCAAGACGTTGCTCTACGGCGCGGACGTGCCGGAAAACTTTTTGAATCAACGCGGGGCATCCGTGCTGAAATCACTCACGGGTTACGACCCGGTGACTTTGGAATTCAAAAACAGCAACGAGTCGCCATCCATCACTTGCAAGTTCAATGTGATCGTCACCTGTAATTCCCGGCTCACGGTGCAATTGGAGGGCGACACGGACGCATGGCGGCGGCGGCTGGCAATCATCGAATACCACAAGCCGAAGCCGGAGAAGGTGATTGCCGACTTGGACAAGCAAATTCTCACCATTGAAGCCAGCGGCGTTTTGAATTGGATGCTGGACGGGCTGGACAATCTCCGCGCCGACGGCTGGCAATTGAATCTCACCGGCCAGCAGCAAAAGCGCGTGGACAATCTCTTGCTCGAATCCGAAGGCCA
>CAYYWB010000230.1:0-4326 GCA_964475285.1 uncultured Bifidobacteriaceae bacterium
AAGCCGGAAATTTTTTGCGCCCGCGCTCAAAGCCTGCTACTCAAAGGCGGATGGCGGACAACAAACCAACTTCCCGCAGCCCGTGGTGCTGGATTCCGACGCTGTATCTCGCGGAAGGGCTGCCCAACGCGCTGGTTGCGTCGGTGGCGGTCGTGCTTTACAAAAACCTCGGCGTGTCGAATGCGGACATCGCGTTTTACACCGGCTGGCTTTATCTGCCGTGGGTCATCAAGCCGCTGTGGAGTCCGGTCGTGGATTTGCTGCGAACGCGGCGGGAATGGATTTGGGCGATGCAACTGCTGCTCGGCGCGGGTCTGGCGGGCGTGGCGCTGACGATTCCCGCACCGCATTTTTTCCAGTTCACACTCGCGTTTTTCTGGCTGCTGTCGTTCAGTTCCGCAACGCACGACATCGCGGCGGACGGCTTTTACATGCTGGCGACGACGGAGCAGGAGCAATCATTTTTCTCCGGCGTCCGCAGCGCATTTTACCGCGTGGCGACCATTCTGGCGCAAGGGCAACTGGTGATCCTTGCCGGGCAAATCCATAAAAGCACCGGGAATTATGCGTTCGCCTGGTCAATGACCTTCGCACTCGTGGCCGGAATCATCTTGTGGTTGAGTCTCTGGCACTGGCTCATTTTGCCGCGCCCGGCGGTTGATCTGCCGCGAAACGCTGCTCCAACTGGAACATATTTTGGCGGATTCTTTGAAACCTTCGGCACATTTTTTGTGAAGCCAAAGATCGTGGTGATGCTGTTGTTCATTTTGCTTTACAGGCTGGGCGAGGCGCAGCTCATGAAAATGGTCCAGCCATTCCTGCTGGATCCGCGCGACCGGGGCGGACTTGGCCTGGCGAACGACCAGCTTGGACTGATTTATGGCACGGTCGGCGTCATCATTTTCATTGGCGGCGCGCTGCTCGGCGGATTTGCCGTGGCGCGGCGCGGATTGAAATTCTGGCTCTGGCCGATGCTGCTGGCGATTCACCTGCCGGACGCGGTGTTCATCTGGCTGGCCTATGCGCAGCCGGGGAATTTGTTTGCGATTGGCGCGGGCGTGGCGGTTGAACAATTCGGCTATGGCTTCGGTTTCACGGCGTTCATGCTTTACATGATATACATCGCGCGCGGAGAACACCGGACGGCGCACTACGCCATCTGCACCGGTTTCATGGCGCTGGGCATGATGCTGCCGGGAATGTGGAGCGGCTGGCTCCAGGAGCGCCTCGGCTATCCGCACTTTTTCGTCTGGGTGATTCTGGCGACGATTCCGAGCTTCATCGTGACGCTGTTCCTGCCGCTGGAGGCGGAATTCGGAAAACGCAACGGAAAATGATTTGTTTGAACGCGCCGGTTTCGCCAGAATCCAAGTTCACAGTGAAATCAATTCGATTCAATTGTTTTTGCCGCGCTTTGCTGCTGGCGGCGCTGCTGCCGGAATTTTCCGCGAACGCGCAACCGCTTGTTTTTTCAAACACCGCGCCAGCCGCCATTCCGCGACGCGCGAGCATCATCCTTGTGGTCGCCGACGGACTCGGCTACGGCGATTTGAGCTGCTACGGCCAGACCAATTTCCAGACGCCGAACCTCGACAGGCTCGCCGCCGAGGGCATCCGCTTCACAAATTATTTCACCGGCGCTGCGGCAAGTTCGCCGGCGCGCGCGGCGTTGATACTGGGAAAGGACTCCGGCCATTTGCGGCAGCGCGCGGACGCGGACATCCCGCTGGCACCGGATGAAATCACCGTCGCGCAAATGCTGCAACAAGCCGGCTATCACACCGGCCTGATCGGCGAATGGAATCTGGGCGACGAAAATTCCAGCGGCGCGCCGTGGAAGAAGGGCTTCGACGAATTCGCCGGTTATTTTGACGCGAACGACGCGGAAAATGTCTATGCCGACTACGTCTGGCGTTACGCGCCGAAGAGCATTTTCAACGAGACGAACAAGCAGATGGACACGTTCATGGGCCGGGAAACGCTCGTGCCCAACCTCGGCGGCGGGAAGGGCGAATATCTTCCCGACGTGCTCACGAAGGCCGCGATGAATTTCGTCAAAAACAACCTGCCCGACAAGTTCAACCGCTACCGGCCGTTTTTCCTGCTGTTGAATTACCAGATTCCCGGCGACGGCAAAAGCCAGGTGCCGACCGACGCGCCGTTCTCGGAGGAAAAATGGCCGCAGCCGGCGAAAAACAAGGCCGCGATGATTGCGCGGCTTGATGGCTACATCGGGCAGTTGACGGAGCAATTGCAGAAGCTCGGCCTCTCGAACAACGTCGTGATTTTCTTCACCAGCGCAACGGTTCCGCAAAAGACCGACGCGGTAAATCCGAATTTTTTCCACAGCATCGTTTCCACCAACGACCCGCGTGTGCCGATGATTGTCCATTGGCCGGACCAGATTCCCACGAACGCTGTCAGTGACTTCAAATGGTCGGCGCGGGATTTTCTGCCGACGGCGGCGGAAATTGGTTACGCAAAACCGCCGGCGGGAATCAATGGCGCTTCGACTCTGCCGATGCTGCTGGGGCGAACACCAAGATAAAATCATTTTGCGCCGGCTGAAACCGGCGCTCTGAAATTGCGCTCCCGCTCGACCTTTTTGACGGCGATGCTCACCCACACAACCGCCAGCGTCACGGCCAACACAACCGCCGCCAGCGCAAACCACGGCCATTTGTAGCGGCGCGGATTTTGGCTTTCTTCGTCCATGCGGCTTGATCATAAATCGTAAATCCAAAGTCCAAAGCCCAAAATTCGTCCTCGTTCTCGTAACCGTAATCGAACCAAAGAATCGAGGACGAGGACGAGAACGAGGACGAATTTGAAGCGAAAACTCGACCGGCGGGAATTTTCAGCTAGGTTATGCCCGCTGTTTTCATGCACGATCAGGAATCACCAGAAAATCTGCCCGACGAGCCGGCGGCCAAACCCGCCGACGAGAACGCCTATTCTGTTTTGCGGAACACGGATTTTTCCCGCTACCTCATCGGACGCTTCGTGGCGTCGCTCGGCCAGCAAATGCTCGTCGTGGCGATTGATTGGGAGCTTTACCAGCGGACACACTCGGCGCTGTCGCTGGCCTTCGTCGGCCTGTCGCTGATGGTTCCGATGATTCTTTGCACGATTCCCGCCGGGCATTTCGCCGACACGTTCAGCCGGAAAAAAATCATTCTAATCTCAACGCTCATCGTGGCGGCGGCAAGCGTTGGCCTCACTTTGATTTCCTATTTCGCCGCGCCGGTATTCTGGATTTACATCTGCCTGTTTGTCCTGGGCGCGGCGCGGACTTTTTTATGGCCAGCCAGCGCGGCGTTCGTGACCAGCCTGGTTCCGATGAAACAATTCGCGCGCGCCGTCACGTTCAATAGCGGCGCGTTTCAATTGTCCTGCGTCCTCGGGCCGGTCGCGTTCGGCGCGGTCATCGCCATGACGCCGCACGCGGACGCGGGCGAAAACAGCACGGCGTGGTCGGTCTATGCGCTGAATGTCCTGGCTTCAATCATCTGCTTCGCGCTCGTCGCCTCCATCCGGCACGAGCACAAGGCGAAACCGACCGAACCGGTCTCCGCCAGAAGCCTGGTCGAAGGTTTTCGTTTCGTTTATCAGAGCAAAATCATCCTAGGCATCATCACGCTGGATTTGTTTGCCGTGCTGCTCGGCGGCGCGGTGGCGATCCTGCCGATGTTCGCAGATGACATTTATCACGTCGGCGCGGGCGGTTTCGGCTGGCTGCGCTACGCGATGCCCTTTGGCGCGGTCATTTGCATGTTCATCATCGCACACCGTCCGCCGCTGCAAAAGGCCGGACGCGCCATGCTTTTGTCCGTCGCCATTTTTGGCGTGGCGACGATTCTGTTCGGCGTCGCGAACCAGAATTGTTTCGGACGCTGGCTCACACTCCCCGGTTCGTTCTGGTTTTGGTTTGCGTTCACGATGCTGGCGCTGGCCGGGGCGGTGGACAACGTGAGCGTCATCGTGCGGCAGACGCTGGTGCAAATCCTGACGCCGGACGAAAAACGCGGGCGCGTTTCGGCGGTCAACAGCCTGTTCATCGGCACGTCGAACGAACTCGGAGGCTCCCGGTCGGCATTCGTGGCAGCTCTCTTTACCTCACCGTCTTTCCTCGGCAGCAAGGAGGCAACGGGCGCGATTGTGTCCACCGTGAGCGGCGGCATCGGGACAATTCTGGTGGTGCTGGCCGTGGCGTGGCTCTGGCCGGAAATCCGCAAATACGGAAAGCTGGCGTGAAAATCATGGCAAATCACATTGACTTTGGCACACCAAGAATCACTGTGGAAATGTTCAAATGAAACCACACTC
>CAYYWB010000231.1:0-4312 GCA_964475285.1 uncultured Bifidobacteriaceae bacterium
TTTGGAGAACGAAGTCATTGCGGAGGCGAAACGGCTGGCCGCAATCCACGCTTGACCCATGAACATCATCACTTGCGACATTCCGGGATTGCTGATCGTCGAACCGAAGGTGTTCGGCGACGCGCGCGGCTTTTTCATGGAGCTTTGGAATCGCCAGCGTTACCGGGAGGCGGGGCTGGATTGGAATTTCGTGCAGGACAACGTGTCATTTTCGCGGCGGGGCACCCTGCGCGGGCTGCATTTCCAGAATCCCGCGGCCCAAGGCAAGCTGGTCTTTGTGCTGCAAGGCGAAGTGTTTGACGTGGCGGTGGACATCCGGCGCAGTTCGCCCACGTTTGGCCGGTGGCATGGATTGCATCTCTCCGCCGAAAACAAGCGCCAATTTTTCATCCCGCCGGGTTTCGCGCACGGATTTGCCGTGTTGAGCGAGACCGCCTTGTTCGCCTACAAATGCACGGAATTTTACATCCCGCAGCATGAACTGGCGGTCGCGTGGAACGATCCCGACATTGGCATCAAATGGCCGCTGGACCATCCGCAGCTTTCGGAGAAGGACGCGCGCGGACCGCGGCTGAAGGATTTGCCCCCGGACCGCCTGTTTGCCTGAACGGCTCCGCCCATGAAGATTTTGCTCATCGGAAAAAACGGACAGGTCGGCTGGGAATTGCGCCGCACGCTCGCGCCGCTGGCGGAAGTGGTGGCGGTGGATTATCCCGAAATCAATTTCACCGACGCACCGGCGCTGCGGCAATTCGTGGCCGCCACGCACCCGGATGTGTTGGTGAACGCGGCGGCTTATACGGCGGTGGACAAGGCCGAGACGGAAACGGAACTTTGCCGGCAGGTCAACGCGATGGCGCCCGGAGTTTTGGCCGAGGAGGCGAAGAAACTCGGCGCGCTGATGGTGCATTACTCGACGGATTATATTTTCGACGGAACGAAGACGTCGCCCTACATCGAGACCGACGCGCCGAATCCGCTGGGCGCTTACGGGCGGACGAAATTGGAAGGCGACCAGGCGGTGAAGGCTTCCGGCGCAAACCATTTGATTTTCCGGCTGTGCTGGGTTTATGGCGCACGCGGACAAAATTTCATGCTCACGATGCAACGCCTGGCGCGTGAGCGCGAAAAACTGCGCGTGGTGGGCGACCAGTTCGGCTGCCCGACGTGGTCGCGGATGATCGCCGAAACCACCGCGCTGGCGCTGAAACAAGTCTTGGCCGGCGAGGATGCTTCCAAGTTCAACGGCGAGTATCATCTCGCCGCCGGCGGCCAGGCTAACTGGCATGAATTAGCCTCCCGCATCATCGAGTTGATGCCGGAAACGGAACGAAAATGCCGCGCGGTGGAAAAGATCGCCACGGCGGAGTATCCGCTTCCCGCGAAACGGCCCGCGCATTCGGTTTTGGATTGCGGCAAATTGCAAAAAACTTTCGGGTTGCGGCTTCCGGATTGGGAGGCCAGCCTGCGACAAGTCCTGGATAAACCATGAACCTACTCATTACCGGCGGTGCCGGCTTCATCGGCTCCAATTTGATTCATCACGTCATTGACCGGCCGGAGGTCGAAAAACTGGTCAACCTGGATTGTCTCACTTACGCGGGACGGCTGGAAAATCTGGAAACGGTTGCCCGGCATCCGAAATATGTTTTCGAGAAGGTGGACCTGCGCGACAAGGCCGCTGTGCTGGCAGTCGTCGAAAAACATGCCATCACGCACGTCATGCACCTGGCGGCGGAGTCGCACGTGGACCGTTCCATCACCGGGCCGGGTGATTTTATCACGACCAACATCGTCGGCACGTTCAATTTGCTCGAAGCCTGCCGCGTGATTTGGTTCGACGGCAGATCACGCATCACGGATCACGCATCACGTTTCCGTTTTCATCACGTCTCAACCGATGAAGTTTACGGTTCGCTCGGCGCGACGGGTTTTTTCACCGAGACGACGCCTTACGCGCCGAACTCGCCGTATTCCGCCAGCAAGGCGTCGTCCGATTTTCTGGTGCGCGCGTATCATCACACTTACGGTTTGCCGACGGTCATCACGAATTGCTCGAATAATTACGGCCCGTTCCAATTTCCCGAAAAGCTGATTCCCGTCGTCATCCAGAGCATCCTCGCGCGGAAGCCGGTGCCGGTTTATGGCGACGGCATGAACGTGCGCGACTGGCTTTACGTGCGCGACCATGCCGAGGCACTTTGGACGGTGCTGCAAAAGGGAAAACTTGGCGAAACCTATAACATCGGCGGCCACAACGAATGGGCGAACCTACGGATCGTGGAACTAATTTGCGACATCATTGACGAATTCGCGCCGCAGCCTGGCGGCAATTCGCACAAACTCATCACGTTTGTCACCGACCGCCCCGGCCATGACCGGCGTTATGCGATTGACGCCGCGAAGATTCAGCGCGAACTTGGCTGGACGCCCGCGCACAAGTTCGAGGACGGCATCCGCGAGACGGTCCAGTGGTATCTCGACAATCAGGCGTGGGTGAAGGCCGTGTTGAAGAAATGACTAATTTCCAAAACCTAATGACTAATGAAGTCCCAATGACGAATGGCAAATGTCGAATGGCTTTTCGACGTTCGCCAAGCATTCTGTTATTCGGATTTTGTCATTCTTTAGTCATTATGGTTTCGTCATTCGTCATTTTTCCCTGCCTGCTGCTTGCGTGCGGCTTGGGCGCGCGCGCGGCGGAGACGAATTCCAATTCGCTCGTTTGGCACAAGGCCGCCGGTCGCGTGGACGCCGACCTCCACGGTGAACCGCTCTGGCCGCTGCTGGAGGACATCGCCCGCCAAACCGGCTGGCACATTTTTGTCGAGCCAGGCTCGTCGCGCAATGCCTCCACAAAATTTCAGGATTTGCAGGCGACCGACGCGTTGCGGATGTTGCTCGGCAATTTGAATTTTGCGTTCGTGCCCCAGACCAACGGCCCGGATTTTCTTTATGTTTTCACCACGCGCAGGGAAAACGCCACGCGGCAGGTGGTCGCCACCAACACGCCGCCGCGCCGCGTCGCAAATGAACTGCTCGTGAAACTGAAGCCCGGCACGAACATTGACGCGCTGGCGAAATTGCTTGGCGCAAAAATCACCGGTCGCAACGACAAGGCGGGCATTTACCGGCTGCTGTTTGAAAACGCGGATTCAACCGGCGCCGCGCTCGGCAGTTTGAAGACCAATTCCGACGTCGCCGCCGTGGATTATAATTACATCTACGACGCGCCGCCGACGCCGCAGCTGCTCGCCAATGCGCCGGTCGGGCCGGTTTCGCTGACGCTGAATCCGCCGGGCGATTCGGGGAAACTTGTCGTCGGCTTGATTGACACGCCGGTTCAGCCGCTCGACGGCTCGCTGAATGATTTCCTGCTCAAGCAAGTTTCCGTGACCGGCGACACTTACGACACCGGCAGCGACCCGACGCACGGCACGGCGATGGCGGAGGCGATTTTGCGCGCCATTTCGCAATCGTCCGGCGGTGGCGGCACCTCCGCGCAGATTTTGCCGGTGAACGTTTATAGTTCGGGCGAGACCACGACCAGTTGGGACGTGGCGATGGGCATCCAGGCGGCGGTGGACGGCGGCGCGAACGTGCTCAACTTGAGCCTCGGCGGAGCAGGCGACAGTTCGGTGCTGGACAGCGTGATTGCGCAGGCCGTTGCCGCCGGCATTCCCATTTTTGCGGCGGCGGGCAACCAGCCGCTCGGCACGCCGACGTATCCGGCGGCGGACCCCGGCGTTTTGGCCGTCACCGCGACGCAGGGCGGGCAGCTCGCGCCGTATGCGAATTACGGCAGCTTCGTGTCGCTGGCGTTTCCCGGCGGCGTGGTGATTTATCTGGGCGGGACGGCTTACGTCGTTCAGGGAACCTCGGTTTCGACGGCCACGGCGACGGGTGTGGCAGTGGGGAACAAATCCGCGCTGGGCTGGAACTGGTCGCAGATTGAAGCCGCCATGCAGCAGAAATTCTCCGTGCCGGCAAAATAAATTTGTGCCGCGAATTTCGCAATTGCCGCGAATTGGATTCCAGTCTGAAACGCCGTTAAATCAGGGTGATTTGCATCAAGCATCCGTGTCCATCGGTGTCCCTCCGCGGTCGAAGTTCGCCGACACAAAATAAAAATTAAGTTGCGCCCGACCGGCTTCGCCGCTTAAGAATCTTCCGCGACATGGGCAAAGCACTCATCATTGCGGAAAAACCGTCCGTCGCCAACGACATCTCGAAGGCGCTCGGCAAGTTTCAGAAGCACCAGGATTATTTCGAGAACGACGAGTTCGTCATCTCGTCGGCCGTCGGCCATTTG
>CAYYWB010000232.1:0-4290 GCA_964475285.1 uncultured Bifidobacteriaceae bacterium
GGCGCTGATGCCGGTGGTGATGCCGCGCGCGGCGTCCACGCTCACCTGAAAATCCGTGCGGAAACTCTCGCGGTTTTCCTCGACCATGCGCGCGACGCCGAGCTGTTCGAGCCGTTCGCCGGTCGTCGGCACGCAAATCAGGCCGCGACCGAATTTGGCCATGAAGTTGACGGCGGCGGGCGTGACGAACTGCCCGGCCATGATCAAATCACCCTCGTTCTCCCGGTCGGCGTCGTCCACGACGATGACCATTTTCCCTTTGCGGATGTCGGCGACGACGGATTCGATGCTGTCGAAAATGTTGTTCATTCGGCACGGACAGCGTAATCGCCCGGCCGGCAAATGCCAGCCGCAAAAGGCCCGCGCGGCGGAAATAATTCGCGGATTTGTCCGGCAAGATGGAGTCCCTTCGCTTACGCGACAAGGTCGCGGAATTCGTTTGCCATGTTCCCACCGGCTGGTTAATCTGGAAATTCCATTTTTTCATCTATGATTGGGACAATTCGCAAACATTCGAAGTGGCTTTGGTGGATCATCGCCGGCCTGACGGTCATTTCATTCATTTACTGGGGTGTCACCCCGGCCACGCGCAACGCCAGCGGCGCGCGCATTAGCGGCGATTACGGCACGCTTTACGGCCACAAAATCACGCAGCAGGAATTCCTCAATGCCCGGAACGAATTTTTCCTGTTTTACTGGTTCCGCAACTATGAATGGCCGGACCGCGATCCGAACATCAAGGAAAAGGATTTGAATGACCAAATATATCTCCGCCTGATGCTCACACAAAAGGCCCGGACTTTGGGCATTTATGTGAGCGATGAGGCGGCGGCCATGGCGGCGGGGGAAATGCTCCGGTCGCCGGGACTGTCGAGGGCATTGGGATTGTCCGGCCAGTCCGTCCCGGTTGACCTGTTTGTCAAGCGTGTGTTGTCGCCGGAGGGACTGACCGCCGATGATTTCGAGCGGTTTGCCCGCAACGATGTTGTCATCCAGCAACTGGTCCAGGTGCAGGGACTGGACGGCTCGCTCATCACGCCGCAGGAAGCCGCCGCCACCTACCAGCGCGCGCATCAGGAGGTGTCGGCGCAAATTGTCTTCTTCACGGCGTCCAATTACATGGCGCAGGTCGCCGTCACGCCGGCCGGCCTCGCGGAATATTACACGAACGCGAACCTTCTGAAGCAGCAATACCGCCTCCCCGACCGCGTGCAGGTCAATTACGTCGAGTTCAACCTGACCAATTATCTCGCGCAATCCAAGACCGAGTGGGCCAAAACAAATCTGGACGAAGTGGTGGACTCGGCTTTTCAGCGATACGGCATGGACGCCTTCCCCGACGCCAAGACGCCGGATGCCGCCAGGGCCGAAATCCGCGACCAGTTAATCCGTCAGCGCGCGCTGGCCGACGCGCAGCAGCAGGCGAACGACTTTGCAAACGCCGTGGTGAACCAGACGCCGCAGCGACCCGAAAATCTCGCCGCGGTCGCGAAGCAAATGGGATTGACGGTGCGGCTCACCGCGCCATTTGGCAGCCTGTATGGACCGGAAGATTTTTCCGCGCCGGCCACATTCTCCAAGGCCGCCTTCACACTGACGCCGGACGACCCGTTTGCCGGGCCGATCGTCGGCTCCTATGCGTGTTATGAAATCGCGCTCGCCAAGCAACTGCCCAGCGAAATCCCGCCACTCGATCAAATCCGCGACCGCGTGACGCAGGATTACCGGATGATGCAAGCCACGCTGCTCGCGCAGCGCGCCGGGACGAATTTTGTCGCCACGCTGGCGGGCCAGATGGCGTCCGGCCACAATTTCGCGTCGGCCTGCGTCACCGCCGGCCTGCATCCCGAATCGTTGCCGCCATTTTCCTTGAGCACGCAGGAATTGCCGGAACTGAATGGCCGCGCAAGTCTGGCTCAAGTCCAGCAAGCCGCGTTCGGCACGCCCGCCGGCCACGCCGGCAATTTTGAGGAAACCGGGGACGGCGGCTTCATCGTGTTTGTCCAGTCCCTGCTGCCGCTGGATCAGTCGGCCATGAAAACCGACCTGCCGCAGTTCACCGCCGCGTTGCGGCGCGAGCGGGAAAACGAGGCTTTCAATCAGTGGCTGCAAATCGAGGCCAATCGCCAGTTGCGCACCACGCCGGTGGCCAATGAAGCAAAATAAATCCTGATCCGAATCGCCATTCGGCTGCGACCGCGATCAGGGTTGAAAACCCGATGATGAATGAAAATCGCCGGCCCCGTCAAACTGTCGTCGCCCGCCACCCGCGAATTTTGGGAAATTCCCGTCCTGTTCGAGGATGAACACCTGCTCGCGCTCGACAAACCCGCCGGCCTGCCGGCCTCGCCCGACCGCCTCGACCCAAATCGCCCGAACTTGATGACATTGCTCCACGCGGGCATCGCCGCCGGCAAGCCCTGGGCACGCGAGCGCAATCTGATTTATTTGAGCAATGCGCACCGGCTCGATCCCGAAACCAGCGGCGTGTTTCTGCTGGCGAAAAACAAACCGACGCTCGTCGCGCTGGCAAATCTGTTCAGCTCTGGAAAGCCGCTCAAAAAATACACCGCGCTCGTCCAGGGAAATCCAGCGGCGGAAAAATTCGAGGTGGACGCAAGGCTCGCGCCGCATCCGCTGAAAACCGGTTTGACGTGCGTGGACCCGAAGAACGGCAAGAAATCGAAGACGCAATTTGAATTGCTAGAAATATTTTCCGGCTGGATGCTGCTGCGCTGCCAGCCGTTCATCGAGCGCGCGCACCAGATTCGCGTCCATCTGCGGCACGCGGGCTTTCCGGTTGTCGGCGATGAGCTTTACGGCGGCAAACCGCTCTGGCTCTCGCGGCTCAAACGCGATTTCCGGCTCAAGCCCGGACGCGAGGAGCGCCCGCTGATTTCCCGCGCCGCGCTGCACGCCGAGGAGTTGACCCTGCCGCATCCCGTCACCGGCGAAATGCTGGCCATCACCGCGCCGTGGCCGAAGGATTTGAAGGTCGCGGTGAAATATCTGCGGCAGTTTGCGAAAGGATTTTGACAGAATGAACAGAATGTTCAGAATCAAAATTTTGATTCTGTTAATTCTGTAAATTCTGTCCAAAAGTTTTGCCGGTCAGGAAATCGCCCAGTTCAAAATCGCCTTCTGCAAATGCAGCCGGTTTTCGGCCTGCGTGAAAATCGTCCCGGCGTTCGCCTCAAATGTTTCCCCGTCAATTTCCTTGCCGCGATACGCCGGCAGACAATGCATCACCAGCGCGTCCGGCTTGGCCAGCTTCACCAGCTTCTGGTTAATTTGGTGGCCGGACAACAGCTTCAGCCGCTGGGCGGATTCCGCCTCCTTGCCCATCGAAACCCAGACATCGGTGTAAAGCAAATCCGCGCCGCGCGTGGCGGCTTTGATGTCGCTCGTCACGGAAATGTTTCCGCCCGCGCGTTTCAAGAGTTCCAGCGACGGCTGGAATTCTTTCGGCGCGGCAATGCGCAGCTCGAAATTCAACTTCGCCGCGGCGAAAATCCACGAGCGCGCCACGTTGCACGCGCCGTCGCCGATGAACGCAACGGTCTTGCCCTTGATCGAGCCGCGCGTTTCCTGAAATGTAAAAATGTCCGTGAGAATCTGGCACGGATGCTCGTCGTCGGTCAGCGCGTTGATGGTCGGGATGCCGGAAAATTGCGCGAACTCCTCCACGTCGTTCTGCGCGAACGTTCGGATGACCGCGCCGTGAACCATCCGGCCCAGCACGCGCGCGGTGTCCTGAATCAATTCACCGCGACCAAGCTGGAGTTCGCTCGCGCTCAAAAACAGCGTCTGCCCGCCCAGTTCCCGGATGCCGACCTCGAACGACACCCGCGTGCGCGTGGACGACTTGGAAAACAGCAGCGCCCACGTCTGGCCGGCGAGCGGTTGCGATTGGTGCCCGCCGCGCCCGCGCTTGAACCCGGCGGCATCGCGCAGGATTTTTTCAATGTCCGCAACCGGCAATTTTTCCAATGACAACAAATGTTTCATAAACCAAGAGTTTGGGAATTGTCGCCCAAAGGGAATTTTGTAGCCAAAATCAGGCCCGGAGTCACTTCTTTTTCTTCGCCGCGTCCGCCGCGCACCAGAGAAACCACGCGGCGGTCGTCCGGTGCGGCTTCCATTTTTCGCCGAACGCGAGCAGTTCCTTCGGCTCCGGCATCGCGCGCTTTTTGTAGGCGACGCGAAAACCGGTGCGCACGCCGAAATCGCCAACTGGCAAAACATCGGGCCGGCCAAGCTGGAAAATCAGCAGCATCTCCACCGTCCAGC
>CAYYWB010000233.1:0-4252 GCA_964475285.1 uncultured Bifidobacteriaceae bacterium
GCGCCAGCCCAAGTTCCGCCTCGGCATCGCCGCCGTGGACGCGATGATGACCCTGTTGCGCGGTCAGTCCGCGCAACCCCATCGCCTCACCGCCGAGCTGATTGAGCGCAAAAGCACCGCCGCTCCGAAATCGAAGGCGGCTTGAAATTCAGCGGATGTTTTTCTTGAAGAAGAGCAGGAGCTTTTCGCAATGTTCCGGGTCGCCGGAAAATTCCTTTCCTGTCAGCGGCGTATTCAGAAATTCACTGAACCCTTCGACTTCCTGATGATCCGGCAAACTCAAATCGCGGAAAGCCATTGACCAGTTTGGAAACCGGCGTTCCTGCACCGCTCCCTTGACGAGAACCATGATGCCGTGATGCCGCGGGTCGGTGCTGATGCGGCTGAAGGTGGCCGTCACGGCTTCCGCCTCGCCTTCCAGCACCTGCATGAACTGGCCGTCCTTGTAAAGCAACATGCCGGTGACGCCGGTCTTTTTATTGCGTTCGTTGGCTTCCTTGAGCATTTGACGCAACTCCGCCGAGTCGAAAAGTCTCGACGCGGTGCTGACATAAGCCATGCGGAATAACTTGCTCATAACGCTCCTATATGCAAAAGGTTGCACCCAGGACGGCAATTGGCAAATTAAAATTAATTTCGACTCATTTTCATCTGTTCAAGCCGGCTGTCACGCAACACATTCAATCTCAAACCACCTGGAGCGGCTCGAATTGTCTGCCCAAAATGGGCGCGCTCTTTGTCTTGAGCCAGTTTTCCAGCACGCCGGCATAGACGCTCCGGAAATCCACGTTGTATTTAATGTCGCCCTGGAACAAATCCTGCGGCGCGAGGCTCGGATAATGGCCCAGCAGCCCGGCCTTCACCTTGTTGCCGACGATGAACATGGGCGCGGCCGCGCCGTGGTCGGTGCCGCCGTTGGCGTTCTCATTCACGCGGCGGCCAAACTCGCTGAAGGTCATCACGAGCACGCGCTGCATGTTTCCCTGCGCCTTCATGTCGTCCACGAAGGCCTTGAGCGAATCGCCGAGGTCGGCGAGCAGCCGCTGCTGGGTCGCAATCTGGTTGGTGTGCGTGTCGTAGCCGCCCTGCGAGACGTAATAAATGCGCGTGGGCAATCCGCCGCCGATGAGCTTGGCAACGAGCTTGAGGGAATTGGCAAATGCTGAAGCGGGATAAGTCGCCTGGTTCTGGACGCGGGCGGCGATGCCGCGGACTTCGTCGCTGGAAATCTGCGCGTCCATGGCGGTGCGTTCGATGAAATCCACCGCCTTGCCGCCCTGCATGGGCATTCCGGCGGGCAATGAACCGATGCTGGCGCCGGAATTGTCATCAGCCGTCATGCCCGGCCCGCCATCGGGCAGAGGACTGGACATTTCCAGTTCGTTCAATTTTTCATAAGCCGCCTCGGTCATGTCGGTCTGGCCCGGCTTGGGATGTTCGGGCGATACGAAACGGTAATTCTGCGGATTATCAAAGCAGATGCCTTTCGGAGTCTTCGCAAAAAAGGATTCAGGCAATTGCCGGCCCAGGACGACTCCAACCGTCGGATCCGCGCCGGCGCAGGCATTGTCGAAGTAACGTCCCAGCCAGCCGTATTTCTCAACCCGGTCCGAGTCGCTGGCGGTCTGCCAGATTTCGGTGGAACGGAAATGGGAGCGGTTCGGGTTCGGATAGCCGACGCCCTGCACCACGGCGAGATTTCCGGAATCATAAAGGCTCTTGAACCCGGTCATCGCGCCGTGGAAACCAATCTCGCCGTTCAACTTCAAAATCTTGTCCGCCGTCTGGCCGATCTTGGGCCGCGCGTTGTGGTAAAAATCGTTGGCGTAGGGAATCACGGTGTTGAGGCCGTCGTTCCCGCCCGCCATCTGGAGGACGACAAGAATCGTGGCGTCCTTGCCGGTGACGATTTGCGTGGCCGAATCCGCCGCCTCGCCGTGCAAAGCCTTGAAGGTGTCGGCAAGGAATGTCGGAACGGTCCACGAGAGTGCGCTGCCGAGGACGGTGCTCCGGAGAAATTCTCGCCGGGTCTGAAGTGTGATTTCGTTTTTCATAAATTCATGTGACTTGATATTCGGGTGTGGACATGACCAGGCGGATGACATTGCCAATGTCCGCATCCGCCAGCTTCGGCCGCGAATCGAGGAACTCGCGCAGGGCCTGATCCTGTTTGTTGGAAAACGTGGATTGCAGCAGGCGGTGTTGCAACGAGGCGACGAGCCTGTTTTTGTCGGCACGCTCCTCCGGTGTCAGAATTTTTTCCACATCCACGCCGCCGATGTGAACGCGTTGCGCGGCTTTTTCCTGAACAATTCCACCCGGCCCGCCGGGTTTGCGCGCGAAATCGGATGCGGTAAGCTGCTGGGTCGTGCCCTGCACCAGCGTCGCGGCGTCGTTGTAACGCTCCAGCAGGGTGTTCGTTGTGATCCAGGTGATGCCGCCGTCCCAGCCCTTGACGTTCGGCGGAGCGAACAAATCCTGTCCGAGGCTGCGGAGCATGGCGGCGGAGATGAAGGCGGGCGGCAGGTCGCATTGCAGCACCCGCGCCGTGCCAACCAGCCATTGCACGGGGCTTTTCACCTGATTCCGAAGGACGGACTCGCTGTAAAATTCCTCGCTGCTGAACATGACGCGCAGGAAGGGTTTGAACCGTCTCGCGCTCTTGATGAATGCGTCGGCAAGGGCGTTGTTCAATTCGGGCGACGGCATTTGCCCCGCGAAATAATTCCACAGCTTGCCCGTGATAAAGACCGCCGCCTGCGGCTGCCTGACGATTTGGGCCATCACGTCCTCGCCGGTGAGATTTCCCGTGAGGCCGAGAAAAGTTTTGCTGCCGTTGTCGTGAAAAAGCGGACGGTTGACGAACTGTTCCATCTGCCGGTCCAGCGACCAGCCGGTGAGCGCGCGCGCCGCCTCGGTGACATCCTTTTCCGCGTAATGCCCCTCGCCCAGCGTAAAAAGCTCCATGACCTCGCGGGCGTAATTCTCATTCGGATGCTCCTTGCGGCTCTGCGCCTGATCCAGCCAGATGAGCATGGCCGGATCCTGTCCCGCTTCGATGAGCAGCCGCAGCCAGTAATCCGTCCCGAACCGGCGGAACAAATCGTTCTGCCGCCACATATAATAGGCGTCCCGGACTTTTTCATAACTCGTGGCGAAATGGCCGTGCCAGAACAAAACCATTTTCTCCTGAAATGGCCGCGGCCCCCTGGCCATGCGGTCGAGCCACCATCCGCGCAGTTCAATGATTTGCTGGGCTTGGGTGCGCTGTTCGGCCTGCTGCGCCAGTTTCTTTTCCTCCGGCGGGAGGGCTTGAATTGCCTTTTGTCGTTCCGCACGGCCCAGATCGGGAACCGCCCAGACCGGATTGGGCGTGGGATCGGGAATCTTTTCGTAGTCGAGCAGCGAGGACAACGCGGCCTCGTGGCCGAGGTCGGTCAGCCTCGTGATCTCCTCCGGCGGCCCGCCAAACCCGGCGCGGTTCAGCAAATGCGCCGCCGTCTCATAATTCCAGCCCTCCTTTGAAAGTGGCTTTAGCATACATTATGATTGACGTTAGCACAACTTGCTAGGTTTCACAATGATTCAATTGTTCCAGCCGGTGGATCGTCCGCCAATGCCTCCATTCAGCGCTTGAAACTTGAAACTTGAAACTTGAAACTTACTCCATGTCGTTGCCCGCCGATTATCACATGCACACGCCGCTTTGCCGCCATGCGGTGGGCGAGCCGGTCGAATATGCAAAACACGCCATCGCCGTTGGATTGACCGAAATTGGCTTCTCCGACCACTCGCCGATGCGGCAGGACAATTTCGACAACTGGCGGATGAATTTTTCGCAACTGGATGAATACGTCGCCAAGGTTCGCAAGGCGCAGAAGGATTTCCCGCGGCTCACCATCCGGCTCGCTCTGGAAGTGGATTATCTGCCCGGCCACGAGGATTGGATCCGCGAACTCGCCGGGCGGCATCCGTGGGATTACTTCATCGGCTCGGTTCATTACGTCTCGGACAACTGGGACATTGACAATCCGGCCAAGCTGTCCGAGTGGAACAACCGCGACGCCTTCGAGGTCTGGTCCGCCTATTTCGACCGGCTAACGATGGCGGCGGAATCAAAATTGTTCGAAATCATCGGCCACGCGGATTTGCCGAAGAAATTCGCCCACCGGCCCACATGGAGTTGCACGCCGCTTTACGAACGGTTTTTGGCCGCCGCCAAAAAATCCGGTTGTGCCATCGAACTCAACAC
>CAYYWB010000234.1:0-4246 GCA_964475285.1 uncultured Bifidobacteriaceae bacterium
GAAGTTCTCGGCAGCGACGGCAAAATAAATTTGCGCAGCGGCAACAAGCTCAAGGTGCTCGTGGAAAAATTCGGCGAACGCGGCTTCGATTACGCCGGCAATTCCTCCGCCGACCTCGCCGTCTGGCGCGGCGCGCGCGAAGCCATCGTCGTCAACGCCAGCCGCGCCCTGCTGGACCAGGCTGCGAATTGCGCCAAGCTTGGCCCGGCATTCATGGAAAATTATTCGCCGTTTTTTCCGGCAATCAGCTTTCTCAACGAGCTGTTCATCCGCAGCCGCCATCTCGCCGCCGCCGGGTCCGGACTTCTGCTCGCAGGCGCGTTCACCCAACCCGCCGTTGCCGGCGGCGCGTGGATTGCGCCCGCGCTCATGCTCGCCTGCGCTTTTGGCAAGAATGGCGGCGACAGTTTTCGCATCGGCTGCGTTGCCGGGCTTTCTTTCTGGCTCGCGTCGCTTTACTGGCTGCTGCACATGCCCGTGGCTGGCTTTCCGATTCTCGGCTGGGCTGCGTTGTCCGCCTACCTCGCGCTCTATCCCGCCGTCTGGGTCTGGCTGCTCGCCGGGAAAATCGGCGAGAGCGGTTGGACACGGCGGACATTGTGGTCGCTTGCGGGCGCGGCGGCCTGGGTCGCGCTCGAAACGATTCGCGCGCGGCTGCTCGGCGGCTTTCCGTGGAATTTTCTCGGCGCGTCGCAATACCAGATGATTCCGCTCATCCAGATTGCCTCCGTCACCGGCGTTTATGGCGTCTCCTTTCTCGTCGTGTGGGTTTCGCTCTCGCTCTATTCCGCCGTGCGGATGATTTTCCGCCAGCCCGCGCTGCGCCTTGTCTGGCAGGCGGAAATTTTTCTGCCGCTAACGGTCGTCATCCTCCTGTTCGCCTTCAGCTTTGCCCAAATGGGCCGGGAAAATCCGACGGCTTCAACCTTGCGCGTTACTTTGATTCAGCCCAGCGTTCCACAAACCCTGATTTGGGACGAAAACGAAAACACCAACCGCTTCCGGCAATTGCTCCAGCGTTCAGAGACCGCGCTCACAAATCAAACCGATCTTCTCATCTGGCCCGAATCCGCCGTGCCGGAATTCAACGAAGCGAGCTACATCGCCATCACCAATTTCATCCGCGCGCACCGCGTCTGGCTGATTCTCAACGCCGATGACGCCGTGCCGCGCCCGAACGCCACCAATGCTTATGACAACGACGATTTCAACGCCGCGTTTCTGCTCGACCCCGGCGGATTGTTCGCCGGCATTTATCACAAGCAGAAACTTGTCATCTTCGGCGAATTTGTTCCACCGTTCCTGAAATGGCTCACGCCCATCACCGGCGGCTTCGCGGCGGGAAATGAACCGGTGCAATTTGAGTTGGAACGCCGGCCTCCGGCACGGCGCGAGGGTGGCATCGAAATCGAAAACGCCGTGCCGGAGGCCGGCGTTCCGTTCCGTGTAAAAACCTCCCCGCTCATTTGTTACGAGGATATGTTTCCGCACGTTGCCCGCCGCGCCGTCCGGGACGACACCGATTTTCTGGTCAACCTGACCAACGACGGCTGGTTCGGCCAGAGCGCCGAGCAATGGCAGCACATGGCCGGCGCCGTTTTTCGCGCGGTGGAAAACGGCGTGCCGCTCGTCCGCTGCTGCAACAACGGCGTCACCTGCTGGATTGATGCGACGGGCCGCGTCCGCGAAATTTTCCGGGACAAAAGCGGGAGCGTTTATGGCATCGGCGCGCTGACGATTGACCTGCCGCTGCAAAACCATCCGACGACCTTTTACAATCGCCATGGCGACTGGTTTGGGTGGAGCTGCGTCGTAGTTGGCTTTTTGCTCGTTGCCGGACGATTTGCAAAACGGAACGCAAAATCGAACCGCGAAATCCACGGATGGTCGCGCTAGACAAAAATCGTCTGGTCGCGGCCCGGCCCGACGGAGGCGATGAACAATTTGGCATTGCTCAACTCCGCAATCGCCTTCAAATACGCGCGCGCCCCGGCGGGCAGCCCTTTGAAGGTCTTCGCCCTGTCCGTCGGCGTCCGCCAGCCTTCAAATTCCACATAAACCGGCTCGCACTCGGCCAGCACCTGCGCGTCGTTCGGCACGAAGTCGTAGCGCGTTTTGCCATGCCGATACGCGACGCAGACCTTGATCGTCTCAACCGTATCGAGGCCGTCGAGGTTTGTCACAGCCAGATCGTCAATGCCGTTGACCATCGTCGCGTGGCGCGTGGCGACGGAATCAAACCAGCCGCAGCGCCGCGCGCGGCCGGTCGTCGCGCCGAATTCACGGCCCATGCCGTGGAGCAAATCGGAAATCACCGCGTTCTCCGTTGGAAGCGGCCCTTCGCCGACGCGCGTGGTGTAAGCCTTCATCACGCCGACAACGCGGTCCATGCGGTGCGGCGGCACCCCCGAACCCGTGCAAGCGCCGCCCGCTGTCGTGTTCGAGGAGGTCACAAACGGATAGGTGCCGTGGTCAATGTCCAGAAAAGTTCCCTGCGCGCCTTCAAACAAAATGTCTGCGTTCCGGCGCATCGCGTCGTGCAGGAGAACGACGGTGTTCGTCACGAACGGTTTCAGGAATTTCCCGGCGGCGTTGTATTCCAAAAAAACCTTTTTGAACGAGAGCGGCTTCGCGCCAAGGGATTTTAGCACGATGTTGTTTTCCTTGATGCGGCGCGAAAGTTTGTCCTCGAGCCGCGCCGGGTCAATCAGATCGTTCACGCGCAGGCCGACGCGCGCCGCCTTGTCGCCGTAGGCCGGGCCAATGCCGCGCTTGGTGGTGCCGATTTTGTTTTTGCCCTTGAGCGCTTCGCGCTGCGCGTCCAGCTCGCGGTGATACGGAAAAACGACGTGCGCCGTCTCGCTCAAGACGAAATTTTTGGCGCTGACTTCGACGCCAAGTTTTTTCAACCCTTCGATTTCTTCGACCAGGCCAATCGGGTCAACAACCACGCCGTTGCCGATGACGCACAATTTGTCCTTGCGCAGGATGCCGGACGGCACAAGGTGCAGGACATATTTCTGTTTGCCGATGTGAACGGTATGGCCGGCGTTGTTGCCGCCGGCGTAACGGACGACGACATCCGCCTGCCCGGTGAGCACGTCAATGATTTTGCCTTTGCCTTCGTCGCCCCACTGGGCGCCGACCAGAATTGTGTTTGCCATAATTTTTCAAAGCGGGGCAGGTTTCCAGCCTGCCTCCATCACATTTAACAGGCACGATGCCTGCCCCGCTGCAATAAAAATCCCCGGACATTTATCCGGGGCAAAGCGCGGGGTCTTTGCCGCAAGAACCTAGAAAAGCGGGACGGCGATGTCAATTCCGTTTGCCGCTGAAATATTTTTCAAAATATTTCTTGAGAAATCACCGGTGGGAGGCGATATAGAAGCAGTCACTGTTGTTCTTTGTAAAACCAGATTTACCCTGCCCTGTTCGTGATTCGCTACAAATCCCTGAACCGTAGTAAAACGATCAAAGGAGCCAATCTGTGGTTGTGGCCGGCACGCCTTAATTGGAAGCCGAAAGCAGCCCGGCGGGTTCCGCATGTTGTATGACATGTTCAAGAGATGCTGTCGCACACGGCAAGGGCGGGGTTTTTTATTGAAGGCAAATGCCCGCATCCGGCGGGCATTTTTTTGTTTTGGGCAAAAATTCCGGCAACTGCTAATTTCAAGGCATGGCGCGTGACGATTTGTTTGCAGACAAGCCGAAGCCGGGAAATCCCCCGACGGCGGAACTGTCGCGCAACCAGCCGCTCGCCGCGCGGATGCGACCGCGCAACCTCGACGAATTCGCCGGGCAGACGCACATCCTCGCGCCGGGACAATTGCTGCGCCGGGCGATTGAAGCCGACCGCATCCAGTCGCTGATTTTCTTCGGGCCGCCCGGCACCGGCAAAACGTCGCTGGCGCAAATCATCGCGCGCCAGACCAAAAGCAAGTTCGAGCGCTTGAGCGGCGTGGAATCCAACGTGGCCGACATGAGGCGCGTGCTGGCCGGCGCGTTGAACCGGCTCGAAAACACCGGGCAGCCGACGATTCTCTTCATTGACGAAATCCACCGGTTCAACAAATCACAGCAGGACGTGCTGCTGCCGGATGTCGAAAGCGGCGTCGTGAAACTCATCGGCGCGACGACGCACAACCCGTTTTTCTTCGTCAACTCGCCGCTTGTCTCGCGCTCGCAGATTTTCGAGCTGCGCCCGCTGACCGAGGACGAATTGTTTTCGCTCCTGCAACGCGCGGTG
>CAYYWB010000235.1:0-4222 GCA_964475285.1 uncultured Bifidobacteriaceae bacterium
GCGTTGCCGTGCCGGCACTGGCCGGCGGTATTTCCTGGGACACCAACAAGCTGGCCACGACTGGCGTTCTGGACATCTATAATTTCACCGCCACGCCGTTGACACTGTCCACACCGGCGAACACGCCCGCGACAATCTCTGCGCTGAAACTGGCCAATCATGCCACCAGTTCGCAGGCCGGCGCCGCTTATCCCACTGGCTGGGCGGCAGCAGCGGTGACCACCGCGCCCGTCAACGGCGGCGCGGTTCTAAATGGCGACGGCAGTTTGACCTACACGCCCCATTCAAATTATTCAGGGAGCGATAGTTTCACCGTCACCTTTTATGACGGTCACGGTTGGCAGGCAATGCTGGTGAGCGTGACGGTGGGCAACGGCATTGGCGCCTCGCCCAACCTGCTGGTTTCAGGTGTGTTTGGCAGCGATTTCGTGCTGCAATTTGCGGGCATTCCCGGCGACATCTATACGGTGGAAACCAACAGCGTGCTGGATGGCAGCCTGCCCTGGGTCAAGCTTGGCAACTACACCACCCCGGCCAACGGAATTATATTTGTGACCAACGCCGTGTCCGGCGCGGACAGCCTCTATTACCGAACGGTCTATCCGGGTTATTGAAATGAACCGGCAAGCGCCAACAACCCGAAATTGAATCTATGAAAATTCCAAATCGCATCCTGGTGACTGCGATGCTGGGAGTTGTTTTGGGTGGCAGCCTCCCTGCAAACGCCGCGCTATATGATTTTTCGAGCAGCGGCGGAGGGATTTATACCGGGGGCGGTTCGAGCCTCAACCAAGTCATCCCGGACAATACGCCCGCTGGGGTTGGCTACCAGATTAATTTCGGCGCAACGGGTTTGAGCGTCAGTGACATCAGTGTGACGCTGGAAATCAGCGGGGGTTACAACGGGGACTTGTATGCCTATATTTCGAACGGGAGCGCGTTGGTGCAACTGCTCAACCCGAACCCGGCGGTGAGCACTTCGGGCTTCAATGTCACGTTTGTGGAGGGCGCGGATAATCCCATTCCTGCTGGAGGCAGTGGAGACCTCAGCGGCATCAACTATACGGCATATAGTGACTTGTCTGCTTTCAACAGCACCGATCCAAACGGGTCATGGACCATTTTTTTTGCGGACTTGAGCCCCGGGGATACCTCGACGCTGAATGGTTTCACGCTGAACATCACCACTGTGCCGGAGCCGGTGAACGTGGCGCTGGGGATATTTGCCCTGATAATGTTCGTAACAATCAAAGTTTGGCGCACGACAACCCCACGCTGAAATACATTCACCTCGTTCAATGGTCGCCAATCTTTCCCATTCTTGGCTGCTTGATCCAGTATCTTGGCCAGTTCCTTGTCGAACGCTCCAATTGCGAAAGGCTTTTTTCATAATGTTGCTATTGCATTTACGCTTGATTGGCCAAATCCGCCTGCCGCCAATTTTTATCAAGAACAATTTTCATTGAGAGATGGCAGTTGGCAGATGGGAGTTGGGGAGAAAGGCCGGAATTGCCGCCCAATCGTTGTAGCGTCGAGCCTGCCGCTCGAACCCCTCGGCGCACAGCGCCGACGCTACATCTGCCGCCCTGCATCCTGCAAATCCTGTTTTCCTGCCAAAAAAAACAATTCGCGCAATTTTCCGCGTTATTGCGCCTTGTCCTTTGGGAAATACGGCCCGTAAATCAATCCGTGGTCCTTGGGCGTGAACAATTGATAATTGGCCATGCTCGATACGTCATGGGCCGGATCGGTCGCGGAATTGACAACCTGCGTGACCGCAGCGGTGATCAAGGCGCCAATGATGCTTCCGCCGCTGTCACCCGAACTTTGCTGGGCGACGGTCGTGCCTTCCCAAAGCGTCAATCCGGTCTTTACGTCAACCAACTTGGCGTTCACGGCAACCGTCGTGACGCTGGAAATGACTTCATACTTGGAACCGTATTTCGTGAGGGTGACGTAGAGAACGGAATCAGCGCCGATGATTTCCCCGATTTTGTCGAGCGGAGCCGTGCGCATTTCACCTGCGGTCGGCAATCCATTTTCCTTCATGAGCTCGTCCACCTCCGCCACCGGGAAAACGTAATACCCCATCTCCGCCAGCGGACGCGTGACCGTGGAAAGGTAGCTGTAAGTGCCCCTGACATCCGTGCTTTGGTTGATCGGCGGCAGCACGAGGATTGAACGCGGCGGGTGCGCGCGGAAATTGGTGTAATCATACGGCTTGTTGGTCACACAACCCGTCAGCGCAAGCATTCCGGCCAACATCCCGATATTTAGAAACAGCGTCTTCATTTTTTTGCCAGGTTGGCGATGAGCCTGTCCATGAAGACGGCGGATTCGGGAAACTGCGACTTTTCCTTCTGAAATTCCTGCAGGGCCAGATCGGATTTGCCCATTTGATAATAGAGGTTGCCGAGATGCGCGTGGAATCCGGGTGGAAGCGGCTTGTTCGCGGAAATCGCCCGGTGCATGTCCTCTTCCATCAGGCTTGCCTGCAATTCCGGCGTCGCCTTGTCCGGCTTCACATAGGCGATATAGACGGCTTTTTCGTAATGGCCCCAATAATAAATATCGGGCGACCGGCAGCCTGTCACCAGCGCAGTCGCGGCCAATGACAGGAAAAGGATTTTTATCTGATTCTTCACTGTTTCTGCGGCGTCCACTTGCCCTGTTCCACGCCTTCAACCAGCCGGTTGACGGCCTCGCGCATGGCCAGATCGAGCACCTTCCCGTTCAACGTGGAATCGTAACCGGAATCACCGCCAAAGCCGAGGACTTCACGGTCGCTCAACGCATATTCACCCGCGCCTTGAACCGAATAGACCACTTCGGAAGAAACCACGTCAACGACGTTCAGGTTGACCTTGGAATAGGCGGCCTGCTTCTTGCCGCTGCCGAGAATGCCGAACAACTGGACATCGCCCACCTCCTTGCGGCCAAATTCCGCGACTTCGCCGGTGATGACGTAATTCGCGCCTTTCAATTTGAGCTGTTGCCCGCTGATGGAAGCCTCGTTCGTGATTTCCCGCATGTTGTCACGGTCAACCACGGTGAAACGCCCCGTTTGCTGCAAATGTGTGATGAGAATGGATTTGGCCTGGCTGCCAAGGCGATCAACACCGTCGGAAAACAACCCCCGCATATAAGGCGAATGATTGTCGAATTGCCCAACCACCAAGGTGCTTTTGGTTCCCGCGTAGGGTGTGCCTGCGGAAGCAACGGTTTCCGGCTTGATGACTTGATGGGATTCGGTGGCGCAACCCGCGAAAAGAAAAACGAGCGATCCCAAAGACAAACAGACGAGCGGTTGATATGATTTCATAAACTTCACTAAAACCCGGATTTACGATTAGTCGTCATTCTACGCCTGTCGCCAATATCATCAAGAACAAATTTCATTGGGAGATTGCAGATGGCAGATGGCAGATGGGAGTTGGGGAGAAAGGCCGGAATTGCCAGCGCCCGCCGGGGTGCCATCCCCTCGCCCTGCTCTGCGAGGACTTTGAGCAGAAATTTTTATTTCAGGCAAAACCGCTTTCCCTGAACGCAAGCGGAGTCCGGAGTCAGTTTCCGGCTTTTGGAGCTTCGTCCTTTGCGGCTGCAACCGTGAGTTCTCCACGGGTCTTGAGCAGAGGATCAATCGTGTAGGCGGAAAGCGAATAAACCCAGTTTGTGAGCTGGCTTTCGCGGGCCAGCTTTTCGTTGAGCCTGGTCTGGTTGTCCTTGAATTCCTTGTCGAGCCGGGTTTTGTCCTCCGGCTTCTCGTCCCCGGCTGGCGTGCGTTCGGCGGCGATGTTCGCGGCAATCGAAAAACTGACCGGATAAGCGTCGTCCTGCTTAGGCGCGATTTTTGCGACGTATGTAAATCCGTCAAATGTCTCCACCGTCAGCACGGTGTTGGTGGCCGCGCCGCCGGGCTTGAGCGGCGCAACATCATTGAAGCTGGCCGAGCTGAACGGGCCGGTGACGCCCGAAATGTTTGTTGTGTCAAGCTGCTCGCCCGGCGCGGCGTCGGCGAGCTGCCAGTCGTTTGTCGCGGAGGCGCGCGTCAGCTTCCAGGAATTGGTTGCTTCGGGGAATTGCATCGCAATCGCGCGCGGATTTTCGATGGTCAGAAAATCCTTGTTCAACCATTGCTCCGGCCGGGGTTGGATGTCGGTCAGCGGGTCGGAAATCACGGCGACGGTTTTCGCATCGGCGCCCGCGATGACGTAGCGGCCAT
>CAYYWB010000236.1:0-4204 GCA_964475285.1 uncultured Bifidobacteriaceae bacterium
CCCGCGTCCGAACCACAGCATTTGCTTGATGATGTCCGCGCCGCGATGGGCGCTGGCTTCCGCCTTGGACAGCATTTTCAGATATTCCTCGTCCTGGAGTTTTTGTTGCAGCAGCTCGATGGAAATGAGAATCGGCGCGAGAATGTTGTTCAGGTCGTGCGCCACGCCGGTCGCCAGGCGTCCGAGGCTTTCCATGCGCCGGGCGTTTGTGACCTGATCTTCGAGATTTTTCCGCTCCGTGATGTCGCGCCCGATGCCGATCAAGCCGATGATTTTTCCGGCGGCATCGCGCCACGGGACCTTGGTGGTGAGTGTCCAGTGGGTCTCGCCGTTGGACAGGATTATTTTTTCTTCGCGGTTGATGATCGGCTGCCCGGTTTTCAGCACCGACTGGTCATCGGCAAAAAATCCCGCGGCGATTTCCGGCGGAAAGAAATCGTAATCGGTCTTGCCGATGACTTCGGCTTCGGTCTGGCAATCCACCCTTCTGCAATTGGCCGGGTTGGCCAGGATTTTCCGCGCCCCGGCGTCCTTGGCGTAAATGCTGTCGGGGAGGTTGTCAATCAGTGTGCGGAGCAGGTTGCGTTCGCAGGCGATGATTTCCTCCGCCTGCTTGCGGTCGGTGATGTCGCGCCCGATGCCGACCAGGCCGACGATTTTGCCGGCGGCATCGCGCCACGGGACTTTGGTGGTGAGCGTCCAGTGGCTTTTGCCGTCGGGCAGGGTTATTTTTTCCTCGCGGTTGATGATGGGTTGTCCGGTTTTCAGCACCGACTGGTCATCGGCAAAAAATCCCGCGGCGATGTCCGGTGGAAACAAATCGTAGTCGGTCTTGCCGATGATTTCGGCTTCGGTCTGGCAACCCACCCTCCTGCAATTGGCCGGGTTGGCCAGGATTTTCCGCGCCCCGGCGTCCTTGGCGTAAATGCTGTCCGGGAGATTGTCAATCAGCGTGCGGAGCAGGTTGCGTTCGCTAGCAAGGGCTTCCTCCGCCCGCTTGCGCTTGGTGATGTTCCGCGCAATGCCTATCAGCCCCACGACTTTGCCGGAATCATTCTTCAACGGAACTTTTGTGGTCAGTGACCGGAGCATTTCCCCCGTTTCCTTGTTCTGGGTGACCTCCTCCTTGGTCACCGGCTGGCCTGACCGCATCAATGCCTGCTCATCGGCCAGAAATTGCGATGCGAGTTCCGGAGAGACAAAGTCCGCGTCCGTTTTGCCCAGCACTTCTTCCAAACTGCCGGCTCCCAGTTGGCGGGCGCAGGCGGTGTTCGCGAGAATGAACCGGCTTTGGGCGTCTTTGGCAAAAATGATGTCGGGCAGGTTGTCAATCAACATGCGGAGCAAACTTTGCTCCGACATCAGCGCCGCCGCTTCTTTCCGCAAGGCATCCATAAACTTACTTGAAGAACTGTTGGAGCAATATTAATCGGTTGTCGCTCCATTGCAAGCGCAATCGGTTAGCACAATCGGTCATGGCTCGACGAGCACCGGCATGCCGACCCACGCCAGTTTGAGCAAATACTCCGCGTCCCAGTTCGCCAGCCGGAAGCAGCCGTGCGACTCCGTCCGCCCGATCTGTTCCGGGCTTGGCGTGCCGTGAATTCCGTAACGCGGTTTGTCCAGACTTATCCACGCGTCTCCGACCGGATTATTCGGTCCGGGTGGCAATACCAATTTATGTCCGATGGCTTGAGCTTCTTGCGACTCTGGAAAAACCACCGGATCAAACGTATAATTTGGATTCGGCACGATGGCTGTCACCTTCAATTCTCCAACTGGCCGTTTGTCAAAACTAGAACCAATGCTGCACGGAAAATGCGCGAGCAAATTCGTGTTTTCGTCAAACGCCTCCAGAAATCTGTCCGACAGATGGATGACCGCAAACGCCGCCTTGTTCGTCGGCTCCGGATAATTCACGTCTGGAATTTTCAAGACGGTTCCGGCGGCAAGATTTGTCCAGTTCACTTCCGGATTAAATTTTTCGACCAACAGCGGATGCGAATGGGATTTCTCCGCGACGAGCTCGAGTTCGGTTTCATAGTCCAGCGCGGTTTGCTGCGATTTGGCCAGCCACGTTTTGCCGAGCGGTTGCAGCCGCGCGAGCTCGTTCGTTGTCACGGTGTAAGTCGTCAAGAGCGGCGCGTCGAGCGTCAGTTTCGCGCGCGTGTCGGCGTCGAGCTTTCCGGTCGGCGGCAGATTTTCCATTTCCTGAAAAACGGAAATTGCCGCGCGCGTCTGCGAGCCGATGGCGGCGTCAATCGAACCCGGCGAAATGCCGCGCCGCGCCAGCGCAATCTGCGCCTCCAAAACGTCGTGAACAGGGCGCGGAAAATCCGCCGGCGACTGGCGCGCGACCGTCAGTGGCTGGACTTGTGGTTTGGCCGCCACCGCCACCGTCACCGGCGCGGGCGGTGGCGCGTGAACAATTTTTTTCGGTTGCCCGCGCTCCCGCCAAAACCAGATCGCGCCGGCAACAATTGCCAGCGCCAACAGCCAGCGCAGCCCGCCGCCGCGCCGTTTGCGGCGCGCGCCGGGCAACTGGTATTTCGGTCTGAAGCGGCGAGGCACGCCGGAATTAAGCCACAAGCCCGTCGCCAACCCAAGTTTGAAGTCGGCAAACGGTTCAGTTTAGATTCAGCACCGCGTCGCCGATGAGTTTCGCGGAGTCATTGCAGCCGACCAGCCCGGTGTTGATGACCATGTGATAAAGCAACGGGTCGTTGATGTCTGCGTGAAAATATTTTTTCAGGTAACGCTGGCGGCCCGAATCATTGCGCCGGCAGAACTTGCGGGCCTCGGCCTTGGTCATGTTGTAGGATTTGCGGGAATATTCGATGCGCTCCTCCAGCGGGGCGACCAGGCGGACGTGGAACATGTTTGGGAGCCGGGATGCGATGATATTGCCGCCGCGACCGATGAGGATGACGTTGCCCAGACTGGCCAGTTTGAGGATGGTTTCAGTAGTCTGACGGATCACCGTTTGCGAAGGCGGATAGGCTTGGAACAGATCAGCCAGGATGTCTTCCAGATGCGAAACGCGGTCTTCGGGCAGGAATTGGGCCAGACGCGGCGGAAGGTCGTGATCTTCCAGCACTTTTTCCATGAGATTACGGTCGAACACCGTCCACGGACGGGCGTTTTGGGGCGAATTTTCCTGAAGGTAACGGGCCAGTTTTTCAGCCACCTCCAGCGCCCCGCAGCCGGCCTGCCGCGAAATCGTCACCGCCCGCCGGACGCCGGTTTCCGCGCCGGCCTCCCCGGCCGATTGGAACTGGCTGCTGACAAAGGACGCGCAATGTTCAACACCGATGTTCGTCATAATCGTCTCCGCTGGTTTCGAAGACAAACTATGCTCCGGGAATGTGCTTTTCAAGCCTGCTGGAATGATTTGATAATGGCTAATGAAAAGAATTAAGCAGAATCAACTCGCGGCCGAACCAGCTTTTCGCGGTAGGCGCGGGCGATTTCGCCCGTGAGCGGCAATGGCGCGACCGGTTCGCCGTCGAGCATCACGACCGGCACGATGCCCAGCGCGCTTTGCGTGACGAAAATCCCCGCTGATTTTTTCAGCGCGGCGGGCGTGATGGCGCGCATCTCGGTTTGCAAGCCGAGCGACCCGCAGATTTCCAGAACGACTGCCCGCGTGATGCCCGGCAGCACACCGCATTCAGTCGGCGCGGTGCAAATCGCGTTGTCATCAACCCAGAACAAATTTCCGCCGGCGGTCTCGGCCACCTCGCCGTTTGTGTTGAGCAGCAGCGCCTCGTCCGCGCCCCGTTCCACGGCTTCGGCGCGCGCCATGACGTGCAGAATCTTGCTCGTCGTCTTGAACGCAGCCAGCGGATCGGCTGCGGAAATCCGAAATGACGAAGTGACCAGACTCCATCCAGCAGGATTTTCCAGCGTCGGTGCCGGATGTAGCGTCATCACGACCGCCGGCTTGCTGTCGCGGTTCGGCGAGTAGCCGCGTCCGCCCGGCCCGCGCGTCAGCGTCAGGCGCAGGATGGCTTCGGGCATTTTATTTTGCCCGATAAGTTGACCGGCGAAATTTTCCAGTTCCAGCGGCGCGAACGGCAGTTTGATTTTCAGAAAATTCGCGCCGCGCACCAGCCGCTCCAGATGCTGCGCGAAGCGGAACGGCTTCCCGTGGACGACGCGCACCGTTTCAAACAATCCGTCGCCCAGCAAAAAGCCGCGGTCG
>CAYYWB010000237.1:0-4158 GCA_964475285.1 uncultured Bifidobacteriaceae bacterium
GCTGTGAATGATGGCGGCGGCGATGAAGCCAATCAACGTGATGTAGGCTATGATTGCAACCGTCTTGTCTTCACCGGGGGCCGGCGGCGGATTGATTGCGGGAGGCGCGGGATTTGGATTGTCCATGGCAGTTTTGACTTTGGGTTGATGTTTTGGTTTGTCAAGAACGACGGTGTCAATCCTATTCCGAACCCGCCCCGCGTCAAGTGAGGATTAGGAAATGGAATCGCTCATTTCCGGCCCAAACCGGACATGGGTAAAACACCGTATATCATCCGCGCGACATTTCGTGTAGATGTTGCGGCGTGAAGGGAAGAGAAATTTCGCCGTGCTCATGGGATTGTTCATCCCTGACTGCCTGGCGATCGGTGATCGAACAAGGACTTCGCTGTCCGTAGCAGAGTTGGCAGAGAGGTTTTGCTCGCGGCGCGGCCCGGACAGCACTCCACAGGTTAACCGCGCCGCCCTTCTGAGCGCCTTGGTGAAGGCGTCCAAACCTCATCACCACGAAGGCCGGGCAGATTTGCCCGGCCTTTCGCTTTTTGGAAACAAAAATTCATTTCGCATTTGCCGGCCGGTTCGGCCAAAATGGTTTTACTGTCTGGATGATTTCGAGAATCATTATTTTCATGGCCATTGTCGCAATCTCTGCACCGGCTTTCAGCGCGCCGGAAGAGGTGGTTCTGCTCCACGGCCTCTGCCGCACAAGCCGTTCGATGGCGAAAATGGAACGCGCGCTCACCGAAGCGGGCTACCGGGTGAAAAATGTGGATTATCCCTCGCGCACGGCGTCCGTCCAGCAGCTCGCCGATGACGCGATTGGCAAGGCCGTCGCCGATTGCCAGCGGGACGGCGCAACGAAGATTGATTTTGTCACGCACTCGCTCGGCGGGATTCTGGTCCGCAGTTATCTGGCGCGCCATTCCGTTCCGTCGCTGGGCCGCGTGGTCATGCTCGCGCCGCCGAATCAGGGCAGCGAGGTGGTGGACAAACTCGGCTGGCTGTTTCTGTTCAAATGGATCAATGGCCCGGCGGGAAATGAATTGGGCACGGGCGCGAATTCCACGCCAAACCGGCTCGGCCCGGCCGCTTTTCCCGTCGGCGTCATCGCGGGCGACCGCTCCATCAACTGGATCAACAGCCTGCTCATTCCCGGCCGCGACGACGGAAAGGTTTCCGTTGAACGAACCAAGCTCGCGGGCATGAGCGATCACATTGTCATTCACACGGCGCATCCGTTCATCATGCGCAACCGCGAAGTCATCCGGCAGACGATTCAGTTTCTGCGCACCGGCGCTTTTGACCGCGCGACCGGCTGAATCCGGCGGTCACAGACCACGCTTCAGCAATTTCCCGTTTGGAATTGCCGCGGTAAAAAGTTTTGCTTCCATCCCCTGCCCGCTTGTGGTTCTCTCTCCGAAACGAATTTACCAAAACCTATCCATGAAAAACATCGTCAAAATCACCGGGCTGGCGGCAGTCGCGCTGGCATTTGTCGGAGCGGCGTCGGCACAGGACAACGTGACCGGGAAATGGCAGGGGCAGTTTGATTCCCAAATCGGGGTGCAAAAATACACCTACGAGTTCAAGGCGGACGGAACCAACCTGACCGGCCGGGCCATCGGCATCACCGAGAACGGAACGAATGACGTGGCCATCACCGAGGGAACAGTCGGCACAAACGGCATCTCCTTTGTCGAATCGTTCAAGTTTAACGACATTGACGCCCGCATCGAATACACCGGCAAGGTGTCCGGCGACGAAATCAAGCTGCACCGCAAGGTGGGCGATTTTGCCGATGAGGATCTCGTTGTCAAACGGGTCAAGCCGAGCGACGTGAAACCCGAAACAAAATCGGAGCCCAAGCTGTAAAATTTCGGCGGAAGACGAATCAGGAAGCGACGCCGCCGGCGATGTATTGTTCCATCTGGGCAATCTGCGCGGCCTGGGTGGAAATCGTCCAGTTCACGAGGTCACCGATTGAAACGATGCCAATAACGTTTCCCTTGTCCACAACGGGCAGGTGCCGCACGCGGTGTTCGGTCATGAGCTTCATGCAGTCCTCGACCGAATCCTGCGGTTTGACGGTGATGACCACGCCGGTGAAAATCTCGCGCACGCGCGTCTCCTTGGACGACTTGCCCTGCAACACGATTTTGCGGGCATAGTCGCGCTCGGTGAACAATCCCACGAGCCTGCCGTCCGACAGGACGGGGAGCGCGCCGATGTTTTTCTCGGCCATGAGCCTGATGGCTTCATAGACGGTGGTTTCGGGCGGGATGGACCACAAGACCGAACTCTTGTGGTGCAGCAACGAACTGATTGGGACGCCTGATCTCATAGGTTTGATGCTCTTATCCACCATATTAGCCTTTCTTGCAAGTAAAATGTTTCAAGTATTTTCTTTCCGCGCAGCCCGTTCGCTGCCAGCCTCCGGCCGAGCTGTCTACAAACTTATGGACTCATTGCCGACTGTTTTGCTGAAACCGGGCGAGGCCGACCGCATCATTGCCGGCCATCCGTGGATTTACCACGGCGAAATCCTCCGCGTCACCCAGCCGCCCGCCGACGGCGGACTTGTCCAGGTCAAGGACCATCGCCAGCGGCTCATTGGCACGGGCTTCTTCAACTCAAAATCCAAAATCGTTGTCCGCGTGCTTTCGCCGGAGCGCGTGGAGGTGGATGAAAAGTTTTTCGAGGAGCGCATCCGCGCCGCGCTCGCCGTCCGGCAAAAGGATCTGCCGGGCGCGACTTCCTTCCGCGTCGTGAATGCCGAGAGCGATTTCTTGAGCGGGCTGATTGTGGACAAATACGAGGAAGCGCTTGTACTCCAGATTTCGTCGCTCGGCATGGACCAGCGCAAGACGCAAATTGTCGCCGTGCTGCAAAATATCTTTTCGCCGCGCGCCATTCTGGAACGCAGCGACATGGCGTCGCGGAAGTTCGAGGGATTGGCGGAAGCAAATGGGATTTTATCCGGCGAATTGAGCGGCCCGGTTTTAGTGAATTTGAACGGGCTGAAATTCGAGACGGATCTGGTGGCCGGCCACAAGACCGGCTTGTATCTGGACCAGCAGGCGAATTATCTGGCCGTGTCGCAGTGTGCAAAGAACGCGCAGGTTTTGGATTGCTTCAGCTTCCTTGGCGGATTCGGGTTGCACGCGGCGCGCGCCGGAGCCGCACACGTTCATCTGCTGGATCAAAGCGCGGATGCGATTGAAGCCTCGAAGCGAAATGCCGCCGCCAACGGCCTCGCGGAAAAATGTTCGTTCGAGGCGATCAATGTCTTCGACTGGCTCAAGGCGAACACCGCCGTCAAACCGCACGAGCGCGTCATTCCCCGGTTCGATTTGATCATTCTCGATCCGCCGTCATTCACGCGCAACCGGGCTTCGGTTCCCGACGCGCTGCGCGGCTACAAGGAAATCCATCTGCGCGCGTTGAAGCTGTTGCGGCCCGGCGGCGTGCTGGCGACGTTTTGCTGCTCGCATCACGTCAGCGCGGAATTGTTCCAGGACACGCTGCTCTCGGCGGCATTCGATACCCGGAAAATCTTGCGCCGCGCGGCGGCCTACGCGCAATCGCCCGACCACCCGATTATTCCAATGATTCCAGAAACGGAATACCTCAAAGGTTTCGCGTTTGAAATGGTGCGGTGATTTGCAGCCGCCGGTGCCAGTCGGCGGATTCCGCGTTTTGACAAACGCAGCTACTTTAACAATTCCCGCTGCCAGCTCATCAATTCCGGCTCGTGCCGGTCCCAATCGCGCGCGAGGTCGCCAAGCGTGGATTTGCTGGCAATGAGCGTGGCGTCAATGCCCAGCTTTTCGGCGTGGACATCACGGCGGCGGGCCAGTTCGGCGTATCGGCGGCGTTCGGCCTCGTTCGGACGGTCAAACTTGTGCCGGATGATTTCCGGCTGCCGGCCAGCGGGAACGGCCAGCCCGGCCCGGACCGCATCCAGCAAAGCCTCGCGCCGGCGCGGCGACATTCGCAGCGGCAACAGATTCTCCACCGGTTGATTTTCCGCCGCCGCGCCCGCAACTTCCGAAAGCTTTTCGTGGTTCAAAATGAAGAACGGCGGACGATTCGCGGCGATGGCTTCGCGTTCGCGCCAGTGCCAGAGTTCGCGCAAAACGGCAAGCGCCGGGCGGTTCA
>CAYYWB010000238.1:0-4136 GCA_964475285.1 uncultured Bifidobacteriaceae bacterium
GTCGTTCATCTTCCGGTCCACAAAATTCGGCACCTGCGGCTCCTCGTGCATCGCACGCCCGACGCCGTGGCCGACAAATTCCCGAACCACGCTGAACCCGTTGCCTTCGACGTAATTTTGCACCGCGCGCGAAATGTCCGTCACGCGATTTCCCGGAACCGCCGCCGCGATGCCCGTGTAAAGCGCGCGTTCCGTCACGTCCATCAACCGCTGCGCCGCCACGCCGCAACCACCCACCGCCACCGTCCGCGCCGTGTCGCCCACAAAACCCTTGTAAAACACGCCCACGTCCACGCTGACGATGTCGCCAAAATTCAACTCCCGGTCCGTCGCCAGCCCGTGAACGACCTCGTCATTCACCGAGAGGCACGTCTGGCACGGATATTTGCGATAGCCCAAAAACGCGCTCTTTGCCCCGTGCGCTGCGATGCGACCGGCCGCGAATTCATCCACCTGCCGCGTCGTCACGCCGGGCCGGATGAACGCCGCAATTTCGTCCAAAACCGTTCCCGCCACCGCGCACGCCGGACGCATCAGCTTCAGGTCGTCCGCGCTTTTAAGTTTTATCCCGGCCACAAATTTTCAGTTAGTGGCACAGGCATCTTGCCTGTGAGTTTCCATCTCGCGCCGATTCATTTTGAAACACACAGGCAAGATGCCTGTGCCACTATCAGAACCGCCCGCGCAGCCGGCCTTTTTTCAAAAAGCCGTCGTAGTGGCGCATCATCAGGTGCGATTCGACCTGCCGCATCGTGTCCAGCAAAACGCCGACCGTGATTAGCATGCTCGTGCCGCCGAAAAAGCTGGCCACACTTTGTTTGATGTCCATCACGTCGGGTCTGGCAATGATGATTGGCAGCGTCGCGATGATCATCAGGAAAAACGCGCCGGCCAGCGTGATGCGGCTCATGGCATTGTGCAGGTAATCGCTGGTCCCCTGCCCCGGCCGGACGCCGGGAATGTAGCCGCCGTTCTTTTTCAAGTCGTCCGCGATCTGGATTTCGTTGAATTGCGTCGCCACCCAGAAATAGGAGAAGAACAAAATCATCAGCGAGTAAATTAGGACATACACGGCCGTGCCATAATCAAACTGCGCCGCCAGCCATTGGAAACTGTCATGGATGAACGGCACTTTGGTATAGTCTCTCACCCACGTGCAGATTGGCCTCGGAAACATCAGGATGGATTGGGCAAAAATGATCGGCATGACGCCGGAATAATTCACGCGCAACGGCATGAACGACGTGCCGCCGGCATACATTTTGCGCCCGACGGCGCGCTGGGCGTATTGCACCGGGATTTTCCGCTGCGCCTGCGTGACCGCGATGACACCTCCAATGACCACCGCCAACAGAATGAGCAGCATGATGCCCGTTCCCATCAGATGGTGGGTCGGCTCGGCGCCATTGGCGTGGCCAAACATATCCTGCAAACCCGTGAACGCGGTGGGCAATCGCGCGATGATGCCGATGGTGATGACCAGCGACACGCCGTTGCCAACGCCGCGCTCGGTGATTTGTTCGCCCAGCCACATCAGCAGCATCGTTCCCGTCGTCATGATGAGCACCGTTTGCATGCGATACCACCAGATGTGATCCATATCCAAAACAAGCTGGCCAGGAAAATCAGCTCCAAACTGCTTGGTGGGATTTTCCCAGCCAATTGCAAAATACAAGCCCTGCCCCAGACACAGGAAGACCGTCATCACGCGGCCGATCTGGATGATTTTGGCCCGCCCGCCCTCCTCGCGCGACAGCTTGCTCAAACGCGGGATGACCGCCGTCATCAACTGCAAAATGATCGTCGCGCTGATGTAGGGCATGATGCCCAGCGCGCCGACCGCGCAATTCTCATAGGCGCCGCCGGCAAACGTGTTATACATGCCAAGCAAACCGCCGAAGGCACCCTGCGCGTGCTCGTTGAAGTATTTCGCCAGTGTTGTTCCGTCCAGGCCCGGAATGGTGATGTAAGCCATCAACCGGCAAATGAACAACACTCCCAGCGTGAACAAAATCCGGGACTTCAACTCCGGTATTTTGAAGCAGTTGAGAAACGTGTTGTAGATGTTGCGCAGCATAAGTCAGCCCGGCTTCAGACTTTGACCGGCGCGGCGGGTTTGCCGCCGATGATTTCGCAGGTGCCGCCTTTGGCTTCAATCTTGGTCTTCGCGGAGGCGCTGAACGCACTCACGCTGACCGTGAGTTTTTTGGTCAATTCGCCGTCGCCGAGGATTTTCACGCCGGCGGCGCGGCCATTGGCCAGGCCGACCGCGCGCAACGCCGCCTCGTCCACCTTCGCGCCGTCGTCAAACTTGTTCAGGTCGCCGACGTTGACGCCGATGTATCGGATTGTGAATTGGGCGTTGTTGAAACCGCGCTTTGGAATGCGGCGGATGAGCGGCATCTGGCCGCCTTCAAAACCTGGACGGATTGAACTGCCGGAACGCGCAGTCTGGCCCTTGCCGCCGCGTCCGGAAGTTTTTCCATGGCCGCTGGATTCGCCCTGACCGAGCCGTTTGCGGCGGTGCTTTGCGCCGGGACGGGGTTTCAAATCATGTAGTCGCATAAAATCAAGTTGCCGCCGGAGTCAATTCAGGCGCTTTCGGCGTTTCCACTTTTTTAATTTCGATGCCGCGGCCCTTGTAAATGTTTTCGCGCAGCCGCAGGCTCAACAGCGCCTTGAGCGTGGCCTTCACCACGTTCGCCGCGTTTTTCGAGCCGAGCGATTTGGTCAAAATGTCCTTCACGCCGGCGGATTCCAAAACCGAGCGGACGGTTTTGCCGGCGATGATGCCGGTGCCGGGCGATGCCGGGCGCAGCAAAACTTTTGCGCCGCCGTAGGTTGAATAAATCTCGTGCGGAATCGTCGCGTCTTTCAGCGACACGAAAACCATCTGGTTGCGGGCGAGTTCGCCGCCGCGGCGGATGGCGTCCGCGACTTCGCCGGCCTTGCCGAGCGCGTAGCCGACGCGGCCTTTTTTGTCGCCAACCACTACAAGCGCGCTGAAATTGAAACGGCGGCCGCCCTTGACGACCTTCGCCGAGCGGTTGATGAAGACAACCTTCTCGACCAGCTCCTCGGAAGGAGTGCCGTCAAAATTGATTTCCGGCGCTTCGGAGGCTGGTTTGCGGCGGCCGCGACCGCGCGGGCCGCGTTGGTCGCCGCCTTGTCCGGGTTTGGTGAATTCTGCCACGATGATTTTTTGGTTTCTGGTTAAAATTTCAATCCGGCCGCGCGCGCCGCCGTCGCCAGCGTCGCCAGCTTGCCGAGCACCGTCACCGGCTTGCCGTCCTTGCCCTTGCCCTTCGACCAGTGATAGCGCATGCCGCCGCGGTCAAACACGACTTCCTTGATGCCCTTGGCGAGCGCGGCTTCCGCCGCCAGCTTGCCGACGACCTTCGCGCTGCTCACGTTCGCCGCCAGCTTGTCGCGGTCGGGCGTGTTCTTGCCCGTCGTCGAGGCCGCAGCCAGCGTTGCGCCGGTCTCGTCGTCAATAAACTGGACGTGAATGTTTTCGTTCGTGAAGCAGATGCTCATGCGCGGACGATTCTTCGTGCCGCTGACTTTTTTGCGGATGCGCCACCGGCGCAACTGCTTCAACTGATGTTTTTTTTGCGTTCTCATCTCAATGCCCACGGGTTTGGCCGTGGAAAATTAAATTATTACTGAACCGTCTTGCCTTCCTTGCGCGTGACGTGTTCGCCGGCATAGCGAACGCCCTTGCCTTTGTAAGGTTCCGGCGGATAAAAGGCGCGCAGTTCCGAGGCAACCTTGCCGACCAGCATCTTGTCCGGCCCTTCAATCGTCAGCTTGGTGTTCTCCTCGACCGTCACCTTGACCTGGTCGGGGATGTTGTAATTGATCGGGTGTGAATAGCCGAGCACCATGTTGACGACCTTGCCCTGAACGGCGGCCTTGAAGCCGACGCCCTGGATTTCGAGCTTCTTGACAAAGCCTTCGGTCACGCCCAGAACCATGTTGTTGACCAGCGCGCGGCTCAAGCCGTGCAGCGCCTTGGCCTGCGCGTCATCGCCATCGCGGCTCACGATAATCTTGCCGTCGGAAACCTTCAGGCTGGTGCGCTTCGGCAATTCCCAGTCGAGCTTGCCTTTCGGCCCCTCGACCAGGACTTTCTG
>CAYYWB010000239.1:0-4135 GCA_964475285.1 uncultured Bifidobacteriaceae bacterium
GCGTGCCGACGCGGCGCTCATCCGCCCACAATCTCATGCCGACCGCCGGCACGAGGAACAGATAAAACCACGGATGCCACTCGAAAAACGAGTTGGCCAGCGACGCCTCGCCGCGCTCGAAAAACCCGCCGACCATGAACGTGAAAAATCCGTTCAGCAGCAGGAAAATGACGATGAACACATACGCCACCGGCGAGGAGAAATACGCCAGCAGTTCGCGCTTTGCGATGGTTTTGATGTTGCCAACAGGATTCATTTGAAATTTCAGATTTGAGATTTGAAATCAGCTTTTGGTGTCCGGCATCGTGATGCTGCGGAAGACTTCATCCAGCCGGCCTTCCTCCGTGCGCAATTCCTCGACCTGCCAGCCGCTCGTGGCCTCGATGACTTCGCGCGTCAAATCGCCGTCGCCCGCCTTGCGCGGAAACACGGTCGCCGTGACGCGGGTGCCGTTCGTCGTGGCCGTGGTTTTTTTCGCCGCGCGCAAATGATTTAATTTTTCCTGCACCGCGCCCGCCGCCACGCCGTTGATGCGCAGCGTCACCGCGCCCGCCCATTCGGACTTGCGGCGCAGTTCCTCCGGCGTGCCGTTCGCCACCACCTTGCCGCGGTCAATGATCATCGCCCGCGTGCAAACGGCGTCCACTTCTTCGAGAATGTGCGTGGAAAAAATGATTGCCTTCTTCTCGCCCATTTTGCGGATGAGCTGCCGGATTTCGTGCTTCTGATTCGGGTCCAGGCCATCGGTTGGCTCGTCGAGCACCAGAATGTCCGGGTCGTGGATGATGGACTGCGCGAAGCAGGCGCGATGCCGGTAGCCCTTGGAAAGCGTGTCCACGTTCTGATGCAAAACGGATTTGAGAAAGCACAAATCCACCACGCGGTTGATGGCGGATTTTTTCGCGTCGCCGCGCAGCCCGCGGATTTCAGCCGTGAAATCCAGAAAGCCATGCACCGTCATGTCCGTGTAGGCGGGCGCGTTTTCCGGCAGATAGCCGATGAGCTTCTTGGCGGGAATGGGATCTTCCGCGATGTCAAAGCCGCCCACCGTCACTTTCCCGCTGCTGGGCGGGAAAAAGCCGGTGAGCATCCGCATGGTGGTGGATTTGCCCGCGCCGTTTGGCCCGAGAAATCCCAGCACTTCGCCGCGCTTCACGGTGAAGGAAATCCCGTCCACCGCGCGTTTGGCTCCAAAAATCTTCGTCAGTTTTTCAACTTCAATCATTTCGTGTGCCGGCTGATATATCATGTCTGGCGCGCAAAGCCGATAAAAATATAAATGCCCGCAAGGCCGTCAAACGTTTTTTGCATATAGACAATCCGCAAAAAAAACGTTCAAAAAATCAGGCTCGCGATTTGTCATCAAACCGTCAAACCGCGCGCGGCAGGGAAGAAAAGCCGGATTTTGAAGATTGCGCCGGCCATCACAGGCCCGCGCCGGGTTGAAACCATTTCCGGTGGCCACGGTTCCGGTGGCGATTCACGAACACTACAATGTGGTTGACCGCATCAATTTTCGGAGTCAAATTCCGACTGTGAAACCGATTGTGGAAAAGTGGTTTCGGCACAAATTTTGCAGCGCGGTATTCTTGTCCTTGTTCGTATTTGGGGTATTCGATGGTTCGGGACAAACAGGGATGATAGGACGCCCATTTTCTCCTCCAGTTCGTTTTCCAACTTGTGTTGCCTACGGGAATGGAATTTTTGTTGCGGCTGGTTCCCCCCGCCTGATTTTGGTGTCCAAAGATGGAACCAATTGGATGAATCGAAGCGCAGACGTCCCAAGCTCAATCATCGGTATCAACTTTACCACAGAAAATTACACTGTCGGTGGCGATTCACTTACCCTTGCGATCCCAAACGACGCATCCACCAATGTGGAGATTCAGCAAAAGCCATTTGGATTCCGAGCTGTTGGATTTGGGAACAACACTTTTGTCATTTTGGGCGAAAGCGGTGAAATTTTGATTTCTCCAGACGGTGAATCCTGGCGGACGGTCAATGCACCAACGTCAGCAAACTTTACAGGCATTGCTTGGGGTGGAGACAAATTTGTGGCTGTAAGCGATGCTGGAACCATTTTTACTTCAACTGATGGCGTCAGGTGGACATTAAGAAATTCAGGGACGGACAAGACTTTGGATTCAGTCGCATTCAGTAGAGCTGTAGCCCATGGAAAAGGTGTTTTTGTAGCAGCGACCGGAACCGACTTGATGACATCCAATGACGGTGTTCATTGGTATCATGGCAAAATGCCGCCCAAAAGAATGCTCTACGGCATAATGGCTGGCACGGGAACGTTGGGAACGTTCTTGGCACTTCCATCTCTGTCTTTTGCAGATTCCGCGCCGTGGCCGATCTTGCACACACAGGATGGCCAGACTTGGACGACTTCTTGGACGACTTTTCGCAGGTATGCCATTTCAGGTAATGTAGACGGCAATATAACACACAGAACGCAATGGAATTACCCAAACAGTAAACCGGGTCAAGATTTTGCCGTGCTGACCTCCGATGATGGCATTACATGGACACGGTTGCTTCCCGCATCCGCACCAAATACGAACCCAGTTGCTTCGGCAGTTGTCACCGCAAACACGACGGTTCCAATCGTGTCCAGCGTCGGGATTGCTTTTCAACTTAATGGACAATCTTACAAGCTGAATCTTTCTGCAAGGGCTGGAGAAGTTTATGAATTGCAGGCGTCAACCGACTTGGAGCATTGGGTAAATCTCACCACCATGACCAACAACGGACAGATGTTTAACTTTATGGATCAGGATGCCGCCAAATACCCACAACGGTTTTATCGGTTGAAATTACAGCAGTGACTTTTAACCGGGCGACAGATTTTACTCAATTCATCTGATTTACTTTCTCTTTTGCCACTGCTAAAACATCGGCGTGTTCAACGACGACGCCATCTGGAAAAACCTCAATTCGCCGCGCCGGTTGTTTCTCATCGCCGGGCCGTGCGTGATTGAAAGTGAAAAGCTCTGCCTGCAAACCGCCGCCGCGCTCAAGAAAGTCTGTTCGCAGCTCGGCATTTTTTACGTCTTCAAGGCCAGTTTCGACAAGGCCAACCGCACCTCCGGCAAATCGTTTCGCGGCATCGGGTTGGAACGCGGCTTGGAAATTCTGGGCAAGGTTCGCGCGGAATTCGGCGTGCCGGTGCTGACGGATGTTCACACGGAAACCCAGGCCGCCATCGCCGGCGAGGTCGTGGACATTTTGCAAATCCCCGCGTTCCTGTGCCGGCAGACCGACTTGATTGAAGCCGCTGCCATCACCGGCCAGATTGTCAACATCAAGAAGGGACAATTCCTCTCGCCGGCGGAAATGGGCCAGGTGGTGGCCAAGGCGCGGGCGGCTGGCGCGGAGAAAATCCTGCTCACCGAGCGCGGCACGACGTTCGGCTACAACAATCTCGTGGCCGACATGCGCTCGATTCCCATCATGAAATCGTTCGGCTGTCCCGTCATTTTTGACGCGACGCATTCGGTGCAATTGCCCGGCGGCGGCGGCGACAAATCCAGCGGGCAGCGCGAGTTTGCGCCGGTGCTGGCGCGCGCGGCGCTGGCGGCGGGCGCGAACGGGTTGTTCATCGAGACGCATCCGACGCCGGACAAGGCGTTGAGCGACGGGCCGAACATGATTCCGCTGGCGGAAATGGCAACGGTGTTGCGCTCATTGCTAAAAATTTACGAGGCGGCGAAATGAAAAATATTTTCTACGCAAATATTTTGCAGCTCGCAGTTCAAATAGATGTTAAGCAACTATGAACACCGACACCAAATCCGTTGCTGATTTTCTTGGTCCGTGGGTTGAACCGGATTGGGATAGCGGATTGGTTGCGCGATGTCGGAGTGCTTGGAACAAGCCGATGCAAAACTTGACCAATCAGGAGTTAGCAACTTTGTTGCGACAGCGATTTGCAGTTGAGCATTTGTCGCCAATTGCCAGCAAGCGAGTGCAGGATGGTTTTGATGATAATACGGAGATTTATGACGGAGAGCTTAAGAGCGCAATCGAGGATGCACGCAAAGCTGCCTGACACTTTAAGGCCATAAATTTTTCTTATTTGAATTCCATGCCCGCAAAAATTTCCGCCGCCCTCCGCAAACGCGCCGCGCGC
>CAYYWB010000240.1:0-4127 GCA_964475285.1 uncultured Bifidobacteriaceae bacterium
CGCGACGTGGCGATGCTGGTGCCGGAGGCGACGACGCACGAGGCGGTTTTGCAGACGGTCAAGAAAACCAAACCCGCAAATCTCGAAACGGTGGAGTTGTTCGACGTGTTCCGCGGCAAGAACGTGCCGGAAGGCCAGAAAAGTCTGGCTTACGCGTTCACGTATCGTTCGCCGGAAAAAACTTTGACCGATGCCGAGGTGAACGCCGCACACGCGAAAATTGTGGAGGCGTTTAAGCGGCAATTGCAGGCGACGGTGAGAGAGTAAAATGAAGGCGATCTTAAAAGCTGGATTATTGTTATTCGCTGGACTGGTTATTGTCGTCATTTTTCTTCCTAACTCTACGGTTAGCTGGCCGTTGGAACGTTTGATTGAACGTTGGCACATTTATTCCACAGCCCGTGCGCGTGTTGTTGCGGCGGGAGGGTGGTTGAAAGTCGAACAAGCCGGTTTGAACTATGCAACAAATGCATTCAATCCAGGCGAACACAATCTTTATTACATCAACGGGCATCGTATTGCCACCAATTCGCTTCCACAGTCCATTGAATTACTTCAACCGATGTTTCTTGACACAGTTAAAGACCAAAACGGAGTTCCAATTTTTCAAGTTACTCTCTCTTGCGGCCACCGAACCGGAACGTATGACGCTCCGTATTATGCAATTTGGGTTGTTGCAACAAATTGTCCGAATTATGTGCCTGTTTTTGGTTTTCGTTTTCGTGGCGCACAAGGATTGATTGAGCGAAAAGGCGATTCAATTTTTGAAGCTCGATAATTGAAAAAACTATTCCGCTATTCCGCCGCGACAAACGGTGGCATCGGGCAGTCCAGCGTGTCGGCGACGGCGCGGAGCAGTTCGGCCTCCGCTTCCAGAATCACGCCGTCCGCGCCAATGGTGTGGATGCAGGCTTCGATCAAATTCTTTTTGATGAGCGGCGCAGCCTGCGCCAACCGGTTGAGCGCGGCGTCAATCTGGTTCACGCCACATTGCTCGCGCGGCAGCAGGTTCAATTCGCCATCGTCCGGCGCGCGCAAATGGGGCGCGCCAACTCCAAATGCTTTTTGGATTTCGCCGGCGTCGCCGCTGCCGACGTTTGCCAGCGCGGAGAGCAGGACGGCGCAATCCGACACGAGCGGTTTGATGGAATAGTATTGAACCACGGCGCGCGGAGTCTGGCCGAATTGCGGCGCGAGATGATGCAGAATGATTTTCTGAAGGACAAATTCAAACAGCTCGATTTTGCCGTCGCTGCCGATGAGCCATTCGAGCGTTTGCGAAAATTGCGTGTATTGCTCCGCGGTCAAATGCCGGAGTGTGCCAAGCGCGAGATTGATCATTGGCAAATGCGCGTGCGCGGCAGCCTGGGAAACATCCGGGAACAGCGAGGCGGCTTTTTGTTGAATCGCCGGGTCAACGCGCTTGGCGAGTTCGGCAAGCTGGGCTGTGCGTTGGGTTTCATCGTTGCTCAATAGCATTGAGTAAATCAGGGCAACGGCATCAAGTGGTTCGCGCGCGGCGGCTTTGACACTGTCCGGCAGCGCATTGCGCAGTTTCTCGGCATATTCCAGATGAAGTGGAGTGGGCTTGCCGAGGTTCGGTAAAACGGTGTGCGACCGGATGACCGGCGGCTTTCCATCGTCACTTGAAGCGAGAATGGCGCCACCGACCACCGTGCCGAAAATGTTTGGCATCTTCTGGCGCTTCGGCTTTGGGATTTCTTCAAGCGGCTGGTCGCGTCCGTCATGGCGGACAAGCGGAAAATTTCCGTCGAAATTCGGGTCAAAAATCCGGATGCGTTCCGCCAGCGGCGGGTGGGTTTCGAGCAGGCCGATGAACGGTTCGCTGACGCCGTTGCCAAAAAACATGTGCGACAATTCCTCGGCGTGCGCGTGGCCGAGGCGCGAACCCGTTTCGCCAAGGCCGCCGATTTTTTTCAGCGCGCCGGTGATGCCGCCGGGATTGCGCGTGAACTGGACGGATGAGGCGTCTGCGAGAAACTCGCGTTGCCGGCTGACGGCTGCCTGGATGAGCCGTCCAAAGAAAACGCCGATGTAACCGATGATGAGCAACGCAAGCCCGAGCAGGGGGAGGGGATTTTGTCCGCGACTGCGCCCGCTGCCGCCGCCGCGTGCCGTTTGCAGGAGGACGCGGCCGATGATGGCGAGGCAGAGAATTCCGAAGATGATTCCCATGAGCCGGAGGTTCATCCGCATGTCGCCGTTCAAAATGTGGCTGAACTCGTGGCCGATGACACCCTGCAATTCATCGCGCGACAGAATTTTCATGCAACCACGCGTGACGGTGACGGTGGCGTCGCCGGGTTTGTGGCCGGCGGCGAAGGCGTTGATGCCGTCCTCCTCGTCCATGACATAAACCTGCGGCACGGGCACGCCGGAGGCGATGGCCATTTCCTCGACGACGTTGAGCAGCTTGCGCTCGTCGGGATCGGTTGAGGTTGGTTTGACGAGACGTCCGCCCATCATTTCCGAAACCACGCTGCCGCCCTGGGCGAGCGCCAAGGTTTTATAGGTGCTGCCGATGAAAACGACCCCCAGCACGCCGACGGCGACGCAAAGGAACAATTGAGGATTCCAAAGGGCGAATTCCGGCTGTTCGCCGTAGCGGTGGTAATGCGCCTGCGCGCCGGTGAAAATGGCCAGCGAGGCGAAATAGACGGCAACGATGAGCGCCGCGACGGCGATGGCGAAGTAAAAAACCAGCAGCTTGGTTTTACGGCGGCTCTTGTCCTGCTGCGCAAAAAAATCCATTTTGGGAGGGACGGCGTGTCGCCGTCCCAAAATTAGAAATTATTCGGGGACGGCGGCACGCCGTCCCTCCCGCCAATCATGTGAACGAAACCTTTGGCGCGTCCTTCTGCTCCGGCTTGTCAATGACGAACAGCTCCGCCGGGCCAAAGTTGAACATTCCGGCGATGAGGTTGCTCGGAAACACTTCGCGGTCGGTGTTGTAAATCATCACCGAGTCGTTGTAAGCCTGCCGCGCGAAGGAGATTTTGTTTTCCGTCGAGGTCAATTCCTCGGTGAGCTGCATCATGTTCTGGTTCGCCTTCAAATCGGGATACGACTCGGAGACCATCATCAGCCGGCTCAACGTACCGCCGAGGCCGGTTTCAGCCGAAGCCAGGCTCTTCATCGCGGCGGCGTCGCCGGGATTGGCGGCGGCGGCCTTCGACGCGGCGTAAGCGATGTTGCGCGCCGCCGTCACGGCTTCGAGCGTCTCGCGCTCGTGCTTGATGTAGCCTTTGGCAGTCTCGACGAGATTCGGAATCAGGTCGTAGCGGCGCTTGAGCTGGACGTCAATTTGCGCGTAGGCGTTTTTGTAGCGGTTGCGCATCGTGACGAGCTTGTTGTAGATGCCGACGACCATTGCGCCCACGATGACGGCCACAACCACCAGGCCGATCAACACAATCATCATCAGTCCAATTCCACCCAGCGCCACGGTTGACGGTTCAGCCAGCATTATTCCAGTTGTCATAATTTTCCTTTGGTTAAAGTTGCTTAACAGCTAAAGCAAATCGCGCCGCGGGGCAATGATAATTTCCGCCCTTGATTATAATGACTGCCACCAAACGGCGCCGGGTCAGGCTTGCGCGGGCAGATGCACGCGGAACGTCGAGCCGTGGCCGGGCAGGCTTTCCGTCTTGATGAAACCGCCATGGCTTTTGACGATGGACAGCGCGGTGGACAGGCCGAGGCCGTGGCCGACTTCCCTCGTGGTGTAGAACGGCTCGTAAATCTTGTCCAGCAGCCCGGGCGCAATGCCGCAGCCGGTGTCCTTGACTTCCAAAACAACAAAGCGGTTTTTGTCCGTGGCGAGATTGCCCGCGCCGATGGTCAATATGCCGCCGGAAGTCATGGCGTCACGGGCGTTAAGACAAAGGTTCGTCAGCACCTGGTGCATTTGCACCGAATCGCCAATCACCGTCCAAAGGTCCGGCGCTATCTGTTTTTCGACCTTGATGGATTTGTCAAAGGTGTCTGAAGCAAATTGCGCGATGTCTCCGGCAAGCTGTTGAATGTCCAGCGGCACGCGTTGTCCGGCCATCCCGCGTCCGAACCACAGCATTTGCTTGATGATGTCCGCGCCGCGATGGGCGCTG
>CAYYWB010000241.1:0-4099 GCA_964475285.1 uncultured Bifidobacteriaceae bacterium
GCTGGTTTCTGGTGCAGATCAAAGAGATCGTGGATTTTGAGGAAGAACTGGCGGGAGCGAAGAACTAGACTGAACCTGGGTCAGCGGCGCACATCAATCTTCACCACGTTCGAGGGAAACTTGTTCGTGGCAGGAAACAAACCGGACAACCCGATTTCTCCAAGGGTGCGATTAAATCGATCCGTGGATGGTCCCACCATCGGCACGCCCTCGCCGATTTCTAACCCGTAGCCCTCAAATTGCACCGAGTATTTCCCCGGCTCGGTGATGCGATGGTTCCACGTGATGTCCTGTGCTTCGGCGAGCGCCACGGCGGAATGTGCCGGAAGTTCCCTTCTACTAAATTGAATCTGCGCCGGGCCAAGTGTGTTCGTCAGAACCGTGCCGCGTTCATCACGAACAACCAGGCCGTAGTGAACCGCAAAACCACCCTCGAAGTAAACGTCCGACGGACCCGCATTGGTCAGCTCGAAACGAAAGAGCATGGGTTGACCGAGCGTGAATTGATTCGTGAGCGGAACGAGCCGCGTGCTGACGAATGACACTTTCGATTCAAGCGCGAGCCGCAACGCTGCTTCCTTGTCGTCACGCGCCTTGAGCAGTGCCTTGCGTTGCACAACGTAATCTGGCAAAAGAACCGGAGGATAATCCACCACCCATTTGCCGTTCTCGGCCAGCGCCATGCCCCAAAACCAATCAATGCGCGGCTGCTCGTCGTAGTCGCTGATGGTTTCAAACATCCCGTAGAACTTGATGTCGCCGGAACCCGGCCAACCGAAATCACCACGCGCCAGCACATGCTCGATGGGCATGGTGTCTTTGAAAAACTTCTCAGCGCTCGGCCATTCTTTAGCCTTAATTTGAACGTCCGCCGAACAGAGCAATAGCGCATCGTCCCAACGATCCGCTGCCAGAGCATTCTGAAATTGCAGCAAGGCCATGTTCGCGTCGCGTTCTCCTTGCGATTTGCGATGCACCGGCTCTGGGTGGCCCGCGTGGGCGTTAAGGAAGGCGCTTAGCGAGATCGCCACGAGCAGTAGCCAAACAGGGCGTGAGTTCATGCCGCAGGTTTAGACCTGTCCTGCCCATTCGTCAACTCGGAATGTCGCGCTCCGTCAGGGGCGAAATCTCTTAAGAAACCGCCACCATAAAGGATTCTCCAGCCCCGTAGGGGCGGCATATTCCGCTGTAGCGGCGCTGTGTCAGCGCCGGTCTTCGTCGGTCATAGACCGACGCTACAGACGAATCCAACCGGGATTCAAATCCATCAGCCCAGGGTTGGCATCCGTGCCGGCAGGCGAGGAGCCCTACCCTGGGAAACCGTCCCTAAAAAATTCATCAATGCTGAAGGCGTTGCATCCCATCCGCCGCCCCGCCGCCACAACTCCTTCAGAGTTGTTTTCATTTTGCCCGTTCACCCAGCGTAGGTGCTTGCGCCCGGCCACCTTTCCAGCCGCCTCCGGCTCCGCTGTCTCTTTTTGATCACCCGGCATCCGCCGATTTGCCAAAAAACCGGGTTTTCGGGTCAAAAACTTCAAAAATGGGCTGAAACAGGCATTTTCCCGCTTGGCGGAGCTTCCCGGCGGCTTGGCGGAATCATTCTGCCAAGTGGCAGAACTGTTTTACCAAGTGGCAGAATCATTCTGCCAGACCGCAGAGTTGCTCTGCCAATTGGCAGACTAACTTCGCCAGACCGCCGAGCGGCTCCGCCAGTTGGCAGAGTTGTTCTGCCAGATGGCAGAATTGCTCTGCCAAGCCGCCGGGTCATTCTGCCAAGCCGTCGGACAGCACGCCCAAGTGGCAGAAGCATTCAGCCAGATGGCGAAATCGTTCCGCCACGGCGCGCGGCCATGCGCCCGCGTCATCCATTTTCCGAGCGCTTTCGCCTGCATCTATTTCCGCGTGGCGGGCGGTGTCAATCTGCGGTTTAATTGCGCGCGTGAAATTGTTTTACACCGGCCCGGTGGTCAACGCCGAGATGCTCATGATGATGCTGGAGAAACATGGCATCGCCGCCACGCAGGCGTTCATGGACCCAGCCGCGCCGGACGATGGCGATTTGAGCCGCCCCGCCCAGGTCTTCGTGCCGGAAGCCGATTACGACCGCGCCCACCAGCTCTTCTACGCCGAGCGCGAGGACGAGCTTTGACTCCGCCCGTTTTTCCCGCCATTCGTTCCGATGGCACTCCATTCGACAACGGCTGGAAATGGGATTATCCTTCGCTCGCATGAGAAATTTATGGCGAGTGTTGCTGGCGGTGGCTGTCCTGACGGCGGCTTTGGCCGTTGGCGCTTCGCGAAACAAATCCGCGGCGGACGCGGCGCGCTATGAAAAGGCGACGCTGGCCGGCGGCTGTTTCTGGAGTTTGCAGGAAACGTTGCGCCAGATTCCCGGCGTCGTCAAAACGACCGTGGGCTACACCGGCGGCACGCTGCCGAATCCGACCTTTGAAGAAGTGGCCGGCGGCAAGACCGGTCACGTGGAGGCGGTGGAGGTGATTTTCGACCCTGCCAAATTGAGTTATGCGAGATTGCTGGAGGATTTCCTGACGGCAGACGTCCCCGCACGATTGGCGACGAGCGCAACCAATCCGCATCGCCCGGCAATCTTTTATCACAATGAAGATCAACGGCGGACCGCCGGGCAGGTGAAAGACAAAATCAACGGGTCCGGAAAATGGGATTCTCCGTTTGTCGCAGAAATCACCCAGGCCGCGAAATTTTATCCGGCGGAGCAATATCATCAGGATTATTTCCGGAAAACTCCCGCCGAGCGCGCTTGTGGTTTGGAGTAGGGCGGATCGTTTTCCCCGCGTTGCCGCCGACGTTATTGTCCCGGAGGGACGAGTGCAATTCGATTACGTTTTTAATTCCAACACGGCCTTGGTGCAACGGGCGCAAATGGTCGGATGCTCGGCGTTCTGGCCGATGTCCGTTTCCCAATGCCAGCAGCGCTCGCATTTCTGGCGGCCCTTGCTCGCAGCCGGAAAAACTGCACATTTGTCGTCGTTGCTTTCTTCGACAGTAATAGCCGAGACGTTGCAAAGCTCTCTCAACGATTCTGTGTTTTCCTGCGCAACTTTCAACCCGATGCCAATCGCAGCATAATTCCAAACAGCTTCCAGCGATTTGCCAATTACTTTTGATTGGCGCGCTTTTTCAAGGTCAGCCAAAGCACCTTCGCGGATTTTCAAAAGGAAAAACCACGTTTGAATTTCACTTTCATCGCGAACAAAACGCGCCGGCTGCCAATTCGCTTCATGCACCGAGCCGGTCGGTTTGCCGGGAATGAATTCCCACGCTTCGTCCGCCGTGAAGGCCAGGATCGGCGCGAGCATCTGGCACAGGCCGGTCACCAGCCGGTGCAGCGCGGTCTGCGTGGAGCGGCGGCGCGGCGAATTCGCGGCGTCGGTGTAGAGCCGGTCCTTGATGACGTCGTGATAGACCGACGAGAGTTCCACGGCGATGAACTGGCTGAGCTTTTGATAGACGACGTGGAATTCGTATTGGTCGTAGGCGGCGAGGACTTCGGCTTCGAGCTTCGCGAATTCGCCGAGAATCCAACGGTCGAGGCCGGTCAACTTTTCGTCGGCCACGGAATGTTTTGCCGGATCGAAATCGTAAAGGTTCGAGAGCTGGTAGCGCAGCGCGTTGCGGATGGCGCGGTAGGTCTCGCCCACCTTGTTGATGCGTTCCTCGCTCACGACGATGTCGCTGCGGTAATCCTGCGACGCCACCCACAGCCGCAGCACGTCCGCGCCGTATTTTTTGACGTAGGCTTCGGCGGTCTGCGGCTTCTCGTAAGCGCCCTGCTTGCTCTTGGAAATTTTTTCGCGGTCGGCGTCCACCATGAAGCCGTGCGTGAGCACGGTCTTGAACGGCGCCGCGCCATTGCCCGCGAGCGAGAGCAGGAGCGAGGATTGAAACCAGCCGCGATGCTGGTCGGAGCCTTCGAGATAAACGTCGGCCTGCCAGGAATCGTGATGCGTGATGCGTGATGCGTGATTGAGTTCAGGTCGGCGCATCAAGACGGCGCGCGACGATGAGCCGGAATCAATCCACACGTCGAGCGTGTCGTTGGATTTGGCGACGGCTTCGG
>CAYYWB010000242.1:0-4088 GCA_964475285.1 uncultured Bifidobacteriaceae bacterium
GATGCGCGCGTCCAGGCTGCCGCGGTCGGCCAGCTCCATGACGAGATATTGCTGCCCCTCCCATTCGTCGAACGTGTAAAGATGGACGATGTTTGTGTGGTTCAGCCGGGCGCAGGCGCGGGCCTCGCGATAGAACGCCTCCAGCGCCTTTGTGTCTTCGAGCAGTTCCTTTTTCATCAGCTTCACCGCCACCATGCGTTCCAGCGTCGTGTCCCAGGCGCGATACACCGTGCCCATGCCGCCCGCCCCGACGATGCTCCGCAGCTCGAACTGCCGCAGCATCATGGGCATCATGATCGGATGCCCGCATTTGGTGCAGGGCACCGAACCCAGCGGCGGCAAATCGCCGGGGATGAAGACCTTTGTCTCGCACCAGCCGCACGTGACCATTCGTAATTGATCGCTCATGACTCAAGTCAATCTACCACCAACCCGCCATCCGACAACGCATTTTTTAACGTCCGAAAAACTTTGACAAATGGGATGAAATGGTGTTTCTTATCGCCGGTAAGAGATGAAAGCCACCTTCACAACGAAGATGCTGAAGCACGCGCCGGTCATTGGCTGCATGGCCGATTGGCAGCGCTGCTCCCGTCTTTTGGGCATCGAGGGATTGAAATTTTAGACAGCCAGAAACGATTTCAAGAACCCGCGATTGCCAGTCAATCGCGGGTTCTTCGCTTTTGACCAAAACCATGAACGAAAGGAAAGAAATGAACATAAACAAAACACGGGTGCCGACGGAGTTCGCTCCTGAAACGCGCTTCGAGCTGCGGCCCGCGCCGCCCGCTCCGTTCCGCGCGACGAGGGAAACCGATTTTGAGCGGCTCAAAACCAGACTGCTCGCGGAGCAACTGGCCGGGACGACGCCGGAGTTGAACGCCCCGCTGCGGCGCGCGGCCAACGAGGCGGCGGCGCTGGCGTGGGTGACGTTTTACCCGCTGCTGGTGTTTCCGGTGCTGTTCGAGGAAAAAACCGCGGTCGCCGCGCGCCAGGCCGAACGGCAGGCGCGCATTTACGCGGCCAGCCGCGAACTGCTCGCCGCATGAACTCGCAACGCCAGCTTGAAACAGGACGCGGGCGCGAGTGGGAGGCCGTTGGGACGGGCGAAATAAATTGACGCCCGCGCCAACGGCTTCCCGCCGCGCCTTTTTTGTTTTCTGGAAATGGGTCTTCTGTTGCGGTCATGCCTGAAGGCCTGCCGCCATTGTGCCATTCTTCCAATCGGCGACATTCCGCCTTCGTCTTGCCACGGCGCGACCAGCCGCGTAATCTGCGGCCAATGAACATCGCCATCGAACACATCGCCATTCCCGCCACGAATCCCGCCGCGCTGAAAAACTGGTATGAACGCGTCCTCGGCGCGCGCGAAATTTTCAACAACGGCAAGGTGCCGCCCACATTGCTCATTGCCCTGCCCGGCGGCGGCTGGTTTGAAATTTACGCGGCGGAAAAACCATTGCCGGAGCGCGGCAACAACAAGCTCGCCGGTTTTCGCCACATCGCGCTGCGCGTGGACTTGATTGATGCGGCGAAGGCGGAACTGGAAACGCGCGGCGTGAAGTTCACGGAAGAAATCCGCCCGGCGGCGGGTGGCGGGCGGGTTTTGTTCTTCGAGGACGGGGAGGGGAATTTGCTGCACCTCGTCGAACGTCCGAAAGATTCGCAACTCAAGTAGGCAGGCTGGAAGCTTGAGCTGCGTTATTTTTTCGGCGTGCGAACGAGGAGGATTGGAATCGTCGTTTTGTGCCGGACTTGGGTGATGGTGCTGCCGTGAAAGATGTCACCGAAAAGCCGGTGGCCGTGTCCGGCCATCGCAATCAAATCGCAACCCTTTTGCTGGACCCACTTGAGAATTTCCATCGGCGGATCGCCATAAGCCAGTTCCGCCTCGGCGGAAATTCCTGCGGATTGAAACTCCGCGCGGATTTTGTCCAGATATGCGGTGTCCTCGGTGATTTCGGGACTGACCGCATCTGCACCAAAGGTTCGTGCGGCGTAACCATCCGCCACATGCAGCAGCACGACGCGCCCTTGCATGAGTTTCGCAAGCTGTTTGATGTGTTCGATAATGGCGCGGTCGGTTGGCGTGCCGTCCAACATCAGGAGAATGATTTTATACATGGGTCAGCCTTTTTAGTTTATCCGCCTTTGATAACCTGCCAAGCCTGTTTCACGGCATCCGGCAGGCCGTAAAAATCGAAGGCCGTGATCAACAACGCCGAACCCCAACCGGCGATAAGCAGAAACCAGCCCAGCCGCCATTGTCCCATCCGCTTGCGGGAACTGGCGAAGTGCAGCAGGGGAAACATTGCAAACGGAAGCTGCAACGCCAGCACCACCTGGCTCAGGACGATCAGGTCGGTGACATTGTTCGCTCCGCGGATGCCAACAAAAATGGCCGTTGGGATGATGGCCAGCGAACGGGTGATGAGCCGCCGCAACCACGGCTTGATTCGCCAGTGCATGAAGCCCTCCATCACCACCTGTCCGGCCAGCGTGCCGACAATGGTGGCGCTTTGCCCGCTGGCCAGCAGAGCCACGGCGAAAAGCGTGCCCGCAGCAGCCTTTCCCATCAGCGGCGCCAAAGTCAGATAGGCCGCTTGAATCCAGTCCGTTGAATCGTTGAACTGAACGACTTGGCCACCGGCGACGGTGACGCTGGTCTTGCCATAAAAAACAACTGCGGCCAGCACCAGGATGGCGGCGTTAATCAGGAAAGCCACCGACAGGTTGCCGATGACGTCAATGGTGTTGAAGCGAATCGCCTTGCGGATGGATTCATCGTCCTTTTGGAATTTGCGGCTCTGCACCAAGGCGGGATGCAGATACAGCACATGCGGCATGACCGTCGCGCCGATGATCCCGATGGCCACATAAACCATGGTCGCCGAAGTCAAAGTGGGCGCGATCATTGCCCGGCCCATTTCCAGAAAGCTGGGCTGCGTCTGCGGCAGGACAAAAATTTCGATGAAATAGCAAACACCGATGGTCGCCACCAGCAGCAGCACGATGGCTTCAATGGTTCGCATTCCGAACCGCTGCATCGCCAGCAGCAGCAGCACGTCCACGCCCGTGATGAGGACGCCCCAAAAAATGGGGATGTGGAACAACATGTTCAGCGCCACCGCGCCACCCAAAACTTCGGCCAAATCGCACGCGATGATCGCGAGTTCCGCCATGAGCCAGTTGGGCACGCGCGTCCATTTGGGATACCAATCATGGCAGCACTGCGCCAGATCGCGCCCGGTCGCGATACCGACCCGCGCGGCGATAATTTGCAGAAAGATCGCCATCAGGCTGGCCAGGCCGATGACCCAAAGCAGTCCGTATTTGAACTGCGCGCCGCCCTGAAGATCGGTTCCCCAGTTGCCCGGATCCATGTAGGCCACGCTGACCAAAACCGCCGGGCCGAAGAAGGCGGCGATTTGCTTCCAGAAGCCGGCTTTGTGATGGGGGACTTTTACGCTGCCATGCATTCCTTCCAGCGACATGGCGCCGGGATGCGGAACTGAGGCGACAGCCGCAGGCGGATTTGTTTCCTCGGGGAGCGGTTTCTGGGTTTCATTTGGATTCAGATTCATAAAACGAAAATTAATGGCGCCAGGTCATTCCCACCCACGGATGCCAGTCATCCGCAGATTGTGTTACGCCGATATAAACGCCCGCATCAAGACACAAATTTTTACTGGCCTGATATGTGAACCAAGTGTCGAATGTGCCAATCCAGTCGGAATTTTGTTCGGTGCTCACGCTGCTGAAAAATTCCACATGATATTCCAGCTTGCCGATAACCGCGTGGCCGATGCTGATGGAATTATCAATTTCGGCGTGATAGCCTCCGCCAATGTCGTCGTGGTCGCAACTGACCGTGGTTTGAAGCCCCACATCCCAGTTCGGAACATTAAATGCGTAGGGAATTCCAACGCCGCCTTCGCATGCGCCGTTGCCGAGATTGTTCTGCGCGGTTGGAAATTTCACGAACGGAATCAGCGCCAGCGCGAAAAAACCGCCATCGTTGCCGACTAAATTCACCTTGACGCGCGGTGTGATGTCGCCGAATCCGGACTGGTGTTCAACCGCGCCCG
>CAYYWB010000243.1:0-4084 GCA_964475285.1 uncultured Bifidobacteriaceae bacterium
ACCGTCGGGTCAATGTCCGAACACTTGAACCATTTGGCCCAGTCGCGCTCGTCGTCGAGGATGCCGCGTTCGATATATTCGTGCCAGAGCGGCGTGCCGCGATAAACGCACAGCCGGTTGAAGCCGAACGTGTCCAGCTTGAGCCGCGCGCAGAAACGGAAGCTTTCCAGGATGTCCTCCTCGGTTTCGCCGGGCGAGCCGACGAGAAAAAATCCGTGCGCCCGCTCGATGCCGCAGCGCTTGGCTTCGCTGACCGCTTTTTCGATTTGCTCCAGCGTCTGCCGCTTGTCGAGCCGGTCCAGGATTTTTTGCGTTCCCGCCTCCACGCCGAACGCGAGGAAGTTGCAGTTCGCCCGGCCCATGATGGGCAGTTGATCCACCGCCACGGAATCCACGCGGCCTTCGCAGCCCCATTTGAACGCGAGCTTGTGGTCAATGATGTTCTGGCAAATCGCGCTGATGCGGTCGCGTTTCAGCAGGAAATGATCGTCGGTCAGGTAAATCGAGCGGTAGCCCTGGTCGTGGAGCTGCTGCATTTCGCCGAGGACATGCTCCGGCGAACGGAAACGCCACTTGCCGTCGGTCAGCGCGGGGATGTCGCAATAAATGCAGGTGTAAGGACAACCGCGCGACGTCTGCATCGTGCAGAATTTCTCCAGCGAAAGAACCGCCGGCACGTCGAGCGGCAGTGATTCGATGTAATCAATCGGCAGCGTCATCCGGTCGGGATACGGAAACTTGTTCAAATCCTTGATGATCGGGCGGGGCATGTTCTTGACGATTTTTTTGCCGTCGCGCCAGATGAGACCGGCGACGCCTGACGGATTGGCCAAGTGGTCAAGATAGTCAGGCAGCAGTTCTTCGCCTTCGCCCACGCCCACGGCGTCAATGTAGGGACAATCCTTCAGAATCCGCTCCTGGTTCATCGTCGCAAAAACCCCGCCGCAAATGACCGGCACATTGGGCAGCTCGCCCTTGATCACCTGCGCCATGCTCTTCACTCCGGGATAAGTCGTCGTGGACAAAAATGAAAGTGCCACCACATCCGGCGGGTCGTCCCGCAGCGCCTGCGCGATGTCCGGCTCCTTCATCTCCGGGTGGCAGGTGTCGAACATTCGCACCTGATGCCCGTGCTGGCGCAGCACCGGCGCGAGCGTCTCGATGCCCAGCGGCGGAAAGCCCATCACCTTGATGCGCGCATCGCCCGGCTTGGAGCCGCCCAAATCCTCCGGCAGCAGCCGGTAGAAATTCTCGTCGTTCACCCAAATCAGGAATATTTTCACAGAGACTGGCCTTTCTTGGTTTGTCGGTTTGTCGGATCAAGGATTGGAGACGGCGACACAACGCCCGCGGAAGTGGGTTTGCCGCAAAACCCGTCCCGGGCCGACCATCGCGCGATGGCAATTGGATTCAATCGTGTGTTACGTTTTCCGAAACCAAAACAGGCGCAACCCGGTGTTAAACCTGTGCCCCAGTCCTTGATGGGGGCAAATACAACAAGAAATCGTCCGTAAGCTTACGATTTTCGGCGGGAATTGCAATGTTTTTTGCGACGAAAAATCAGGCCCGCCGCTCTTTGATGCTCGCCAGAATGTCCGCCACGACTTCACCCTTCGGCTTCGCGCCTTGCGGGCCAGCGTGGAGGTGGCGGACGTTCACAGCGCCGGCCTACATCAATTGCATCCCCCGCCCGGACATTTGTTGGCTCAATGATTCAACCGCTTCCTCCAAAGCGGGCAATGAGGATGCGGGCCAGAGCTTGATTTGCAGTTCGTCGCAAAGCGGTTGCAGCACGGGTTGCAGGCGCGAGCCGCCGATGAATATCTTTCCCGGCAGGCTCTTGCCCATCAGCAGTGCCTTGACCAGGGTGTGTCCGGCGGCTTCGCCAGGCGTGAGCGCGCCGCTGGCCACGTCCATGCCGATGACCAAACCGTTTTGTTTTTCCACGAGCAGGCTGAACCGGCCAAAGCAGGGACGACCGTTTTCAACGAACGAGCCGCCGGGCATCAGGCTGCAGTCAAATTCACAGGCGAGACCGGGTTCACGCTTGAGCGCGCGAAGTTTTTCGAGTTGCACAGCGGGCACCTGAAACGGCTCAAAGCCGGTGAGCGGCGGCGGCAGGAGCGGTTGCCAATTGAGATCTTTGGGTGTGAGCGGACGATCCGGCGGTGGCGCGGGCAGAAACGGAATTTCCGTCGCGTCTCGATCATCAAACAGATCGGGGTGTTGCTCGAATAATTTGTAAAACGCGGTGAGGCGCGGCAGGTCAACAAGGAGTTGGTCAGCTTCGGTCTGATTAATGTGCCATGGAAGCCAGCCGGGTTCGGAGGAGCGGAATTGCGGCCAGACCGGGCCTTTGCCTGCGGGCTTGAACGCGACGGCCTTCAGCGCGGCGAGGTCCTCCTTCAACAGTTCGCGCTTGGAAACGAATTCGACTTTGAGGCAATCCATGCCGTCAAAATGGTTGAGGTCTTCAGGATCGGGCGAGTCGTTGAGCATGGTGAGAATCCAGCGCAAACCCGCGCGGCGATAACACACTGCGGCGAAAACCTCGCCGGCGTTGCCGAGAACATGGCCAATGCGCTTCCTTCCAGTAACAGGATCAATTAAGCCGACGGGATTGCTGTCGCAAGCAAATTCCCACGGCTTGAGCGCCGCGAAGTCGGCGGCAGCGGCAAGAAGCGCACGCCAGGTTTCCGGTGCGACGGATGGTGGCGGAGCAAGTTTGGCTGGCATAAAAGAAATCGTATTTGTGGGACTTACGCCCGCCGCTCCTTGATTGCGCGCAAAATGTCCGCCACGACTTCGCCCTTCGGCTTCGCGCCGATGTTGCCTTTGCCGTGCAGGCGGACGGAAACATTGCCGGCGTCCATGTCGCGGCCGCCAATGACGAGCATCGTGTGGACTTTCGCTTCTTCAGCTTTAGCAATTTTTGCTTTGATTGGCACTGGATCGAAATCGGTTGTCACGCGCACCATGTTTGCGCGGAGTTCACTGACAATCGGCTTGATGTAATTTTCAAAAGCGGTGACTTCGCCCATCGTTTGCACTTCATTGCCAACCGTCATCACACGCACCTGTTCCGGCGCGAGCCAGAGCGGGAAATTGCCGGCGTAATGCTCGATGAGGAAGCCGATGAACCGCTCGTGCGTGCCGAGCGGCGCGCGATGGATGCACAGCGGCGTCTTGTCCGTGTTGTCCTTGTCGCGATAGACCAGGCCGAACCGGCGCGGCACGGCGAAGTCCACCTGGTTGGTCGCCAGCGTGAATTCGCGGCCGATGACGCTCCAGACCTGCACGTCAATCTTCGGCCCGTAAAACGCCGCCTCGTTCGGCACCTCCACGTAGGGAATCTTCGAATCAATCAAGACCTTGCGGACCAGGTCTTCCGTCTGCTTCCACAATTCCGGCTCGTTGACGAACTTGGCGTTGTCGCCGGTCAGGCGCGACGGGTCGTGCGTGCTGAAGCGCATGACGTATTTCTCGATGCCGAAAATCTTGAAATACTTCAGATACATTTCGTTGACGGCGTTGAACTCGGCGGCGAACTGCTCCGGCGTGCAATAGATGTGCGCGTCGTTCATGTTGAGCGAGCGGACGCGCATGAGGCCGAACAATTCGCCCGACTGCTCGTAGCGGTAGCAGGTGCCGTATTCGGCCAGCCGCAACGGCAAATCGCGGTAACTGCGCGGTTCCGCCGCAAAAATGCGGTGATGATGCGGGCAATTCATGGCTTTGAGGTAATAACGCTGCTCCGTCAGCAAGTTATCAAGGCGTGTCTTAATGGCATTCTCCTCAACTTGAATTTTTCTCAATTCCTCCTTGTCCTTCGCCATTTGATTCGCCGAAAAAGGAGCGCCCGGCGTGTTTTGCAGTTTTGAAATTTTCTCTATTAAAGCAACGCTTGACGCCTGTTCCTTTTCCAATTCTTTCCGCATTTTGAGAACTTCAGCCTCATTCACCGCATCAAGTTTCAATTGCATCGGCGGAAACATTGACTCCGCGTAAAGAATCGGCAGATGGCCGGAAGTTAAATACATTTTCTCCCGCGCGATGTGCGGCGTTTTCACGCGCACGTAGCCGG
>CAYYWB010000244.1:0-4054 GCA_964475285.1 uncultured Bifidobacteriaceae bacterium
GCCGCTGGCATCGAACAACGCCTTCAACGCCGTCGCCTGCCCCGCTGAATCCAGCGCCTGCAAGGCGTCCCAGCCCAGCTCGTTGAAGCAGCCGCCGAAGCCGTCAATTGTCTGATAGACCGTCGCCGGATCGAGCCGCACCGTGTTTGACTCCGCGACGGGCGGCTGAAGCAGGACGGTTGCGGGCAATTCCCGCCACGGCTCGGCTTGCGTGCTGCAAATCCACTGAATCACCGGCGCAACCGCAAGCTGCGCTTGAGCGCCGGCATTTCGCGCAATCCCAAACGCGACGATGCCGGCCAAAAAGATGAAGATGCCCGGACGGAACGGATGAATGTTGTTCATTTGTGAAATCATTGAGCAACGGTCGGGCTGCTGATGCAAGAACAATTCTGACAAAGGATTTCAAACTTGACCTTGCCCGCAGACCGGCGAATGCTGGCGGCATGAAATGGAAAGCAAACTGTTTGCTTCCTGAACTTGGCCAAATCGCCGTTTGGCCGAAGAGATGTTAGGTCCCATGCGTGCATTTTTTTTGATGTTATTGATGCTGGCGTTAGTCGGTGTTGCTTGTGATCAAAGAACGCCTCTTTCGCCAAAAGACAAGCTCGCACGAGGAGATATTTACTCATTTCAGAATCAAGGAGCGCCATTTTGTTTCATTTACATAGGGCTGAACACAAACGAAGCGAGTCATTTTACAGCCGCGTTCACCAATTTCGCGGCGAACTTTGGCATTCATAAAGTCACACAATATTACAGGGCGTATTCGGGTGGTCCGCTGGCTAACTATATGAGCGACCATGTTGCATTCTTTGTTTTTTCTATTCCTACGACGTATGTTGTAGACCGTTATAATAGCCATACTTCTTCGAGAGAGCAGTTTTTAGAATCTGGAGATTGGAAATCGGGATTGTCGACACACTGTTTTTGGCCGACAAACGCAAGCCGAATCACAAAAGATGGCCATGACGAACTGGCTCCAAATACGGGTTGCATTTTCATGGTATCCTATGACAACCAGTATTCATCGAATGCCTTTAAGTCATTGGAAAGGTCAGTAGAAGCCGCAGCCCAAACAAACTGGCCAAACCGTGCTGTCGAAGCATTCATCTACGAAAACAACAAACAATGAGACCTCCTAATATGAGGATAGACTGCAAAGTTTGATTCCACTTCATCGTCAATCCTCATCCACGACCTCCAGGCGCAACCGGCCGCTGCAGTCCATCAGCGGATTTCCGCGGCATTTGTCACGGGCATTTGATCTCGGGCCGTGATTTTTGTTTCCTTCGGCCAAAAGCGGGTTATCATTCCCGGCGTTTGGGAAATTGGAATTGATTGGACAAACAACGAAAGAGAGAAAATTATGCCACTGACTCACACACGGGATTTGTTTGCGAAGGCGTTGAAGGGCAAATACGCGCTGGGCGCGTTCAACGTGAACAACATGGAACTCATCCAGGCCATCGTCGAGGCCTGCGAGGAGGAAAAAGCGCCGTTGATGCTCCAGATTTCCAAGGGCGCGCGCCAATACGCCAATCCGGTTTATCTCAAGAAACTCATCGAGGCGGCGGTCAGCCTGTCCAACATTCCCATCGCCGTCCATCTGGACCACGGCGACACGTTTGAGCTGTGCAAGCAGTGCATTGACGAGGGGTTCACCAGCGTGATGATTGACGCCAGCCACGAGCCTTTCGAGAAGAATGTCGAAATCACCAAGAAGGTCGTGGAATACGCCCACAAACATAATTGTTCAGTCGAATCCGAGCTTGGCCATCTGGTCGGCGCGCAATTCGACGAGGGCGAGGAAGGCGGCGCGCATTCCACCAGCGGCCATTACACCAACCCGGAGGAAGCCGTCAAATTCGTCAAGGAAACCGGCTGCGATTCGCTCGCCGTCGCCATCGGCAACAGCCACGGCGCATACAAATTCAAGGGCACGCAACACCTCGATCTCGAACGCCTCAAACTCATCAAGCAAGCGCTCATGGACGCCAGCCTGGGCGATTATCCGCTGGTGCTGCACGGCGCTTCGAGCGTGCCGAAATATCTCGTGGACGAGGTCAACAAATACGGCGGCAAAATGCCCGATGCGCAGGGCGTGCCGGAAGCCGACATCGAAGTCGCGCGCCGCACGGGCTGCACGAAGGTCAACATTGACACCGACCTGCGCATCGCCATGACCGCCGGCATCCGCAAGGTGCTCGCGGAAAAACCGGGCGAATTCGATCCGCGCAAATATCTCGGCCCCGCGCGCCAGAACGTCAAGGACCTCGTCCGCCACAAGGTGAAGGACGTTCTTTGCTGCGCCGGCCACGCGTTTGACTAAATGGGTTTTTCATCGCGCCCCAAGCCGGAAACGGCTTGGGGCTTTTCGTTTTGGGCGCGCAAATGTGGCGCAGCAATCGTGCCGCTGGCACAGCAACTGTGCCAAAAGTTTCCACCGGCCGATTTACCATCAACCGAGTCGCCATCAAAAGACCCTTATTTTCAATGGTTTTTCAGTTTTGAATGGCTGGCATGGCCAAAGCTAAAAGTGAAGTGTGTTGTTGAAACAAAAACAATTAAACGAAAGGACAATTATGATGAAGCTGACAAAATACGAAAGGCCCGGATTGGCCTGGCCGACCCTTGGCCGGCTGGCCGGTTTGCAGGATGAACTGGACCGGCTGTTTGAGTCGCCCATGACCGGTTGGGCACCCGCGCTCGATGTGCAGGAGGACAAGGACAAATTCACGATCCGTGTGGAACTGCCCGGCCTCAAGCGCGAGAACATCGAAGTGTCGCTGCAAGACGGCGCGCTTGTCGTTTCCGGCGAACGCCGGGCCGAGAAGATTGAGGAGGGCGTGGAGATTCACCGGCAGGAGCGTTTCTACGGAAAATTCCAGCGCGCGCTGACACTGCCCGAACCGGTGGCCGCCGACAAGGTGAAGGCGGATTACCGGGACGGCGTTTTGACCATCTCGCTGCCGAAAACCGAGGAAGCCAAGCCGAGGAAAATTGACGTCAGCGTCAATTGACTGAATTCGTAAAAAACAAAAACTCCCGCGATGGGAAAAGTCGCGGGAGTTTTCTGTTTCAAATCGTCAAACACAAACCGGAAAACCCGGTCTTGCCAGGGAACAAGCGCCGCCGCCGGTCTCCGCCCGGACAATCCTCGTTTCAACCGGAGTTGAGTTTAAGCGCCGTTGTCGCCGATGGCCTCGACCGGGCAGCCTTCCTTGGCTTCCTTGCAGCGCGTCTCTTCGTCCGGCGACGCCGGTTGTTTATAGACGACCGAGTAGCCGCCGTCGTCATTGCGCTTGAAGTTGTCCGGCGCGGTCTCGCGGCACAGGTCGCAGTCAATGCACTGGTTGTCCACGTAGTATTTGCCCGCCACGTTTTCGGGATATTTGTTTGCAGCGTCTGCCATAAATTTGTTCGCGCAGTGTGGCTTCCACCGCCCGAGATGGCAAGCGGATTTCTTGAAATAAACGCTTAAGAGCCAAAGACGGCGGTTTTTGACTTTCGCCTTCTGCCTTTAGCCTTTAGCCTTTCAATCATGCAAGGGAGCAATCTCCGCAAGACGAAAATTATCGCCACGCTCGGCCCGGCCACGGATTCAACCGGCATGATCGGCAAACTCATGGACGCCGGCGTGAACCTTTTCCGCCTGAACATGTCGCACGCGCCGCACGACTGGGTGCGCCGCGTCGTCGCGGACATCCGCGCGCAGTCCGCCGCGCGGAAGAAATTCATCGGCGTCATGATGGACACGCAAGGCCCGGCCATCCGCACCGGGGACATCGGCGTGCCGCTGGATTTGCAGCCCGGCCAGAAATTCACCCTCACCGTCCGCGGCGAACGCGACCTTGAGGAACATTCGGTGGATGTGAATTACGAGAATTTCGTCAACGACATCAACGTCGGCGACGTGGTGCTCATTGACAACGGCGCGATTGAAATGAAGGTGCTCGCGAAGGCCGGCAACAAGGTCGAGTGCGAAGTGCTTACCGATGGCACGCTCGGCAGCCGCCGCCACATCAACCTGCCCGGCGTCAAGGTCAGCCTG
>CAYYWB010000245.1:0-4015 GCA_964475285.1 uncultured Bifidobacteriaceae bacterium
TCACGCCATAAAGTGTGCCGCCGGTGTTATTCGTCATGGCCAGTTGAATCACCTGGGCACCGGTGCCGGTTGGGTCGGTGCCCAGCGCGCGGTCAGTCAGGCTGTCCCAGCAGCCGATGTTGTAAGACTGCGTGCCGGACTTGGCCACAGCGGTGCCGGCATTCCAAATGAGCAGCGTCTGCGTGTCCGCCGCCGCATTGGCAATGGCGGTGGCCGAAATGGGATTGGCGGCGGTGTAATCACTGTTCCCACCTGCGATGGCCATTGAAGTAAAGCCCGGTGGCAGCGTTGTGCCCGTTGAACCAATCTCGTCAAAGTTTTCCGAGTAGGAACCAGTGAAGGTTGTGGGCGCAGCCTGCGCGGTGGTGATTCCCAACGCGCCCGCCAACAACGCGGCCGCCAGGGCTAATTTTTTCAGGGTGGATGCTTTCATGGATTTTTTTTTATTGTTTTGTAAATGGATGAATCTGGATTGGTTGGCCGACGAACGGTGAAAATTTCAATGCGCCTCGACTAATCCGTCGCCAGCGCAGAGGAAAACAACTTTCCACACTGCCACGCCGAAAACTGAAAACTGGATGTCTTGATCAAAACGAAAAAGCTGATAGCTCATCTCACCCTATAAGACGATTCTCGAAGGCCCGTTGTGAATTCAAGACCGAGTTCGGGGATTTGCCATGCGGCTGCCACACGAATGTCACTTGCGACCAAAATAAAATTTCCTCGGCTTGACTCCGATGGCGCTGGCTGGTTGTTGATCAGGTGCCGAGGAGACCGGTTGGTTCGTGTCCGTGGCATACGCCGTGGCACTGCTTCGCCGTTGGCGATTTCCAGACACCCGGTTCCGCCGGAAGCCGGTCAGATAGGCCGGTGGCGGCCAGCAGCCGCGAATAATTGTGCCGGCTGTGAAGACATTGCGGATGCGCTTCGACAAATTCGCGATGAACCGCCAGCGCTTTTTGCGGTTTGTTTTGGGCGAGAAAAAGCGCCGCCAGCGTTTCGTGCATCAAAAGCGGATTCTGTGACAACCGCTGTGTGCGCCGCAGCAGGCGAACCGTTTCCAAACCGGCGGCACCTTGGATCAGCTTCAAACGACAACGGCAGTCAACCAGCCGCCGCAGCGTCAGCAAATCCAGCGGGGCCAGTTTCAAGAGATGTTGCGCCCGGCGGCTGGCTTCCTCAACGTCGCCGGCAGCCAGCAGCATTTCGTGGCCAATGCTTAAAGCCACCAGATCATTTGGGTTGAGCTTCAAGGCGCAATTGATTGCCAGCAACGCTTCCGGCAATGCCCCCGCCAGCCAGTCAGCCACCGCCAAACTGTGCCAGTGAACCGGATTCTCCGGCTCCGAATTTGCCGCCGACTGAAATTCTTGCGCGGACTGGCTGGCGTTTTTTTGGCAGAGGGCAATCCAACCGTCCAGGTGCCGGGTGGTCGCCGCCGAGTGAAAATCCTGCCGCCGGACGGTTCCGAAAAGATCGGCCGCTGTTTCGATTCCTCCCATTTTGAGCAGCGCATCGCCCAACTTCAAGAGCGCCGGCAAATCCGGTCGCACGGCGAGCGTTTGTCGCCATTCGACGACCGCTTTGTCCCAGTCACCGGTGATGTGAAATAATTCGGCGAGTTCCTGGCGTTTTTCCCAGTCCTCCGGCTTTCGCGAAATATGACTCTGCAATAATTTCATTTTTCGCTCCAAACCAAACGGCATTTTCGTGGGAAACACATGGAACAACTGCTCCACGCCGCAGGGCAATTTTACCCGCACGGTGCGTATGAACTCTGCGACGGGAAAACATTCCGCCGGCTTGGATGGCGGCACAGGGCGGCTTGGTCTCGATGAGGTTGCGGCTATTGGTTGTTTCTTCAACGCCTGAAAATCACGTTTGCCGGCACGGTCGTTTTCAATGTCGCGGCGCAGCCGGGCGCGGGCCAGTTGCACGCGCTTGCGCACGTTGGCGGGTGACAGGCCCAGTTGGGAAGCGACATTCTTGACGGGGATTTCCCGGACAATGTTAAGCACGAACGGCTCACGCAGTGGCGGCGGCAGGGCGGCGATATGTTGCTCGATCACCGATTCTCCATCGCCGTGCAGCACGGGCCAGCTGGATATTGGTTCCACCAGCATGGCGAGCTTCCAGTTTTCGCCGATTTCAGTCCGACGATGGCATTCACGTCGCAGGTCTATGCACAGATTTCTGGCGAGCCGATGGAGCCACGCTTCCAGATGCGTTATTTTTTCAGCACAGGATGGAAGGCGGTCCAATGCCTTTAACATCACCTGACTCAAAGCGTCCTCTGCATTTGATGTGTGACCGTCCATCAATCGGAGACAAAGCTGGCGAAGACTTTTTTGATGGCGGCCCCACAAACGCCAAAACGCATCCGTCTTGCCAATAGCGAGGTCGGCCAAAAATGCCTCATCCAACTGCTTCGAGGCATCCTGACAATTCTTCTGATATTTTCCAGTTTCCCCAACGCTCATGAAATTAGAAATTGGGTTTAAGATTGATTCTCTCAACTGCTCTAATTAAATAATCGAGAATCAAGGCAAACTGTTTTCATTCACGCAACAATCGTGTTAAAGGGAAGATTTCGGATGACTGGAAAATGAAATTGTAGCGAAGATAACCTTCTCGCCGCCAGCGACAAGCAGATTGCCACGCGCAACTGGCAATTCGTCATGGACGAACTGGTGAAGCTCAAAAAAGACCAGACCCAAGACCGCTGGCAGACGGCCATCAAAGACAAGGCGTTCGACTTGATTCGGCATTTGCCGCTTCTGGAAACGCGCCCGGAACATTTTCTGCGCGTGCTGGAAGCCGGGAAAGTTTCCACCAATGTCTATCTGCGGCGCATTCACAACTTCGCCTTGGACATGACCTGGCTGCCGTGGCCGGTGCTGGCCAAGAAACGCTGGCCGGCAGTCGAGTTCAAGGAAAAGCGCGGCATCACGCTGGCCGAACATCTGGCCATTGTCGCCCGCGAAACCAATCCCGAACGCAAGGCGTTCTACAAACTGGCGTGGCACCTGGGCGCGTCGCAATCCGATCTGGCATTTCTGGAGGCAGAGAATGTTGATTGGGACAACCACGTCATCAGCTACAAGCGGATGAAAACCGACACGGTTGCCATCATGCGTTTTGACGAAGACATGGCGGAAATCCTGCGCGACCTGCCGGGCAGTGGCCCGTTGTTTCCCTATCTGCGAACTGTCCGCGCGGGCGACCGGGCGACGGAATTTCATCAACGCTGTGTTGGTTTGGGCATCAAAGGGGTTTCGTTGCACAGCTACCGCTACGCATGGGCGGAACGGGCGAAAACGGCGGGCTATCCTGAACGCTATGCACAGGTGAATCTTGGTCACAACAGCAAGGCCATGACGCGGGCGTATTCCCGCAAGGCCGAGGTGGAAATGCCATCGTTGAGCGAATACGAACGGCAACAAAAAGCCATCATCGGAAACCATGAAACCGAACCAGTGACGCAGAGCGTCGCGGCATAAGGAGGACATCATGCAACCTTGGCAAATAAAAGCACTCGAACTGGAATCGTCGGCACTGAAAAGTCTTGATGGATTCGTCCACGAACACGCCCTTTATTTTCTCATTGGAGCCATTTATCTTTTGCTGGCTTTGCTGGCATGGGTATTGAGCGGCGGCTTGCGCCGGAAATTTCCCAATCAACCGCACGTCCGTGCTGGCATCGGCATTATCATACAGCCACATACACCGCCACCGTCACCGACAATCATCATCCACGAATATGACCCACCGGATTCCAATTGCGACGGCCATGATTGGGGTTGACTTGAGGCCGGCGAGCGGCGGCGCGAAAGCGGCGAGCCATCCGCTCGCCGGGCCGCCGGTTGCCTCCAGGTAACGGACTCGCTGGCCGGTTTTCAATCGCTTGATGACATCAATGCGCGCGACAGTGAAATGGAAATCAAACTGGACGCGGTGAAGATGAAAGTTTAGCGTTCGACGCATGGATTTGCCCCGCCGATTTGCCTACGGTCCG
>CAYYWB010000246.1:0-4002 GCA_964475285.1 uncultured Bifidobacteriaceae bacterium
AGACGAAGGCGTATCACGCCATCTGGATTGACGGCGTGCAGCTCAAGCTCGACGATGCGGAGAACAAAAACTTCGCGGACCCGCTTTACGGCAAAACCTATCTGCCGCGAAAATTCAAAATCGCCTTCGTGATTCCGCCGGTCAATGATCTGGACGTTTTCACGAACTGCCTCGGCCTCATTGCGATTGTCGAAAACAATCAACTCATCGGCTACAACATCGCCGTCGGCGGCGGCATGGGGCGCACCCACGGCAACGAACAAACTTTCCCGCGCCTCGCCGATGTCATCGGTTTTTTCACACCGGACAAAATCGTGGACGTGGCGAAGGCCGTGCTGACAATTCACCGCGATTTCGGCGACCGCACGGACCGCAAACACGCGCGGCTGAAATATGTCGTGGCCGAGCGCGGCGCGGAGTGGACGCGCGCCGAGATTGAAAAACGCGCCGATGTGAAATTCGCGCCCGCCAAGCCTTGCCAATTCACTACGACCAGCGACCTGCTCGGCTGGCGGAAAGCCGTGGATGGAAGCTGGTTTCTCGGTTTGTTCGTCGAGACCGGGCGTGTCAAGGATGCGGACGGCTGCAAAATGAAATCGGCGTTGCGGCAGGTCGCGGACAAATTCCAGAACATTGAATTCCGGCTGACGGCAAATCAAAACGTGATTCTCGCCCGCGTCGCGGAATCCGACAAGGCCGCCATCAATTCCATTCTCACCGCCAATGGCGTAAAAACTGAAAATCAGGCGAGCGTGTTGCACGCGGCGGCGATGGCCTGCCCTGCCCTGCCCACTTGCGGACTCGCGCTCGCGGAGTCGGAACGGATGCTGCCCGGCTTGATTGACCGCATCGAAAAACTTTGCGCCGAGGTCGGGCTGGCCGGCGAGGAGATCATCATCCGCTCCACCGGCTGCCCGAACGGCTGCGCGCGGCCTTACATGGCGGAAATTGCGTTTGTCGGCAAGGCGCCGGGACGCTACCAGGTCTGGCTCGGCGCGGACGCGACCGGCACCCGGCTTAATCGCATCTGGAAAGACGTGATGAAGGAAGCGGACATCGAAACCGAATTCCGTCCGGTGCTGGCGCGTTTTGCCAAGGAAAGAAATCCCGGCGAACGTTTCGGCGACTGGTGCGACCGGGTTTTTCTGAACGAGAAAATGAATTAACAACAAAGGAACAAAGTAACGAAGCCTCTTTGTTGCTTCGTTATTTTGTTGTTCAAAGAAAATGACACCGGAACAAATCGCCAAAGCCAACGCCGAATTGCGGAACAAATCGCCCCTCGAAATCGTCCGCTGGGCCATCGCGCAGGCGAAAGGCCGCGCCATCGTCTCGACGAATTTCCGGCCCTATGAAGCCGCCGTCCTGCACCTTTGCGTTCAGGCGGAGCCGGACATTCCCGTTCTGTGGGTTGACCATGGCTACAATCGCCCGGCGACCTACAAACACGCGGAGGAATTGAGAAAATTGCTCAAGCTGAATCTCAAGCCGTTCATGCCGCGCATCACCGCCGCGCACCGCGACGCGATTTACGGCGAAATCCCGACGACTGATGACGAGAAAGGCTTGAAGGAATTCAGCGCGTTGATGAAGCTGGAGCCGTTTCAGCGCGGCATGAAGGAACTCGCGCCGACGGTCTGGATCACCGCGCTGCGCAAGGTGCAAAATCCGAATCGCGCGGAACTGGACATCATTTCCGAAGACAAGAATTTCGGCGCGCTCAAGGTCAGCCCGGTTTTTCATTGGAGCGACGCCGACTTGGAAAATTATTTGAAGCGTCACAACCTGCCGAACGAGTGGGATTATTTCGATCCCGCCAAGGCCGATGACAAGCGCGAATGCGGCCTCCATGCAAACTGGGGCGGCAAGGCAGTTAAAACCTAGACACGGATTGCACGGATTGCTTGTAAATTTCGGCGCCGATTCGCTAGAGTGAAAGCGAGTTGTTTTATGAATCCGTGTCAATCCGTGAAATCCGTGTCAAAATGAGCAGTTACCATTTAGATCACCTGCAGTATTTGGAAACGGAAGCGATTCACGTCATGCGTGAAGTCGCCGCCGAATTCGAACGCCCCGCCCTGCTCTTTTCCGGAGGCAAGGATTCCATCTGCCTGCTGCGCCTCGCGGAAAAGGCGTTCCGCCCGTCGGACATCCCGATGCCGTTCCTGAACGTCGAGACCGGCCACGAATTTCCGGAGCTGCTCGAATTCCGCGACCGGCGCGCGAAGGAACTCGGCGCGAAGCTCATCGTCCGCACGGTGGAGGAGGCGTTCAAAAAAGGGATTGCGCAGCCGACGCCCGGCCAGGTCAGCCGCAATCAACTTCAGATTCCCGTGCTGCTCAGCGCAATCGAGGAATTTCAATTCGACTGCGCCATCGGCGGCGCGCGGCGCGACGAGGAAAAAGCCCGCGCGAAAGAAAGATTTTTCAGCTTCCGCGACAGCTTCGGCCAATGGGATCCGAAAAATCAGCGGCCGGAAATCTGGAATCTTTACAACGCCCGCGTGAATCCCGGCGAAAATATGCGCGTGTTCCCGCTCTCCAACTGGACGGAGATGGACGTTTGGGAATACATCAAAAAAGAACAGCTCGAAGTGCCGAAGATTTATTTCAGCCACGAGCGCGAATGTTTCCGGCGTGGCGGCCAGTGGATTCCCATTCCGCCGCCGCACGCTGACGCAACCAAGCCCGATCCTTACGCCGGCGCGCGTCCGAAGCCAAACGAGCCGGTCAAGAAACTCACCGTCCGCGTTCGCACTATTGCCGACATGATCAGCACCGGCATGATTGAATCGCGGGCGGATTCCGTGGACGACATCATCGCCGAAATCGCCGCCGCGCGCGTGACCGAGCGCGGCTCCCGCGCCGACGACAAGGCCAGCGAGGCCGCGATGGAAGACCGGAAAAAGGCGGGATACTTTTAGCAGATAGGAGATTGGAGATGGCAGATAGGATTGAAAATTTCGAACAGCTTGAGGCATGGCGAATGGCAAGGGAACTTGTCCGCTCGGTTTATTTATTCTTTCGGCGCAAACCGGCGGCTCTTGATTTTGGCTTGAAGGATCAAGTCCAGCGGGCTGCGGTTTCGGCCATGACCAATATTGCCGAAGGATTTGAAAGGATTCACCCAGCCGAAAAATTACAATTTTATAATACTGCCCGCGCTTCCTGTGGTGAAGTGCGTTCGCTATCCTACGTCATGCTTGATGCAAATTACATTTCGGAATCCGAACATAAAAACATGCTGGAACTGGTTGCTCAAACTGGTCGCCTGGTTTCCGGCCTGATTCGCTCCACCCGCGCTCGGACCGAAAATCTCTAACTCCCATCTGCCATCTTCCATCTCCTTTTTCATGCCTCACTCGCAACATCCAATTGAATTGCTCCGCTTCAACACCTGCGGATCCGTTGATGACGGCAAGTCCACGCTCATCGGGCGGCTGCTTTATGATTCCAAGTCGCTGATGGAAGATCAGCTTGAAGCGCTCGAACGCAGCGCCGACATCACTGGTGGCGGACAGATCAACCTGGCCAACCTCACCGACGGCCTGCGCGCCGAACGCGAACAGGGCATCACGATTGATGTCGCCTATCGTTACTTCGCCACGCCCAAACGTAAATTTATCGTTGCCGACACGCCGGGCCATGTGCAATACACCCGCAACATGGTTTCCGGCGCCTCGACCGCGAACCTCTCCGTCGTGCTCGTGGACGCGCGGCAGGGCGTCATCGAACAGACGCGGCGGCACACGTTCATCGCGGCGCTGCTGGGCATTCCGCATCTCGTCATTGCGGTCAACAAAATGGATTTGGTGGACTGGCAGGAAGAGCGCTTTCAGAAAATCCGCGATGAGATTGAGGATTTCCTGCCGAAGCTCGGCGCGTTCCGCGACGTGAAATTCATTCCCATGAGCGCGCTGAACGGCGACAACGTGGTGGAACTTTCCAAAAAAACGCCGTGGTTCGAAGGACCGGCCTTGCTGCATCATCTGGAAACCGTCC
>CAYYWB010000247.1:0-3980 GCA_964475285.1 uncultured Bifidobacteriaceae bacterium
TGGCCGAGGAACTCGGCGATTTGCTGTTGCAGGTGGTTTTCCACTGCCAGCTCGCACGCGAGCGCGGCGCGTTTGATTTCGAGAAAGTCTGCCGGCTGATTGTGGAGAAACTGATTCGCCGCCATCCGCACGTTTTTGGGACGACGAAAGTCAAGGACGTGGACGAGGTCTGGGCAAACTGGGAAAAAATCAAGCGCGCCGAGAAGCACGGGACGCGGCACGCGCGCCATTCCGCGTTTGACGGCATTCCGAAACATTTGCCCGCGCTGCTGCGCGCCGAGAAATTGGCGAAGAAGGCGCGCAAGGCGGATTTGCTCAAGGAAAAACCGATGCGCGGAAAAATTTCGCGCGGCAGTCTCGGCGAAACATTATTCGAACTGGCGCAATTGGCCCAGTCACGCGGCTGGTGCGCGGAGGAATTGTTGTCCGCCGAGACGAAGAAGCGCGAACGCCGGTTTCGACGCCGGGAAAAGCTGGCGTCCAGGCTTCCACCGGCTCAAACCGGCAAGCCAAATCCGGCAGGCTGAAGCTTGAGTTCCAACCCGGTGCGGTTGACAGCCCGCGCAACTCGCACGATGTTCTGGTGTTGAATGAACTGGTGTTGATTATGAAAACTAGAAACCTTCAAAGTTTGATTTTGGCCGTCGCCGCCGTCGCCGCGTTTGCCTTCACGGCAGGAAACGTCGTCGCGCAGGATTCCACCACCGCCACCGCCCAGCCCGCCGCCGCGAGCCGGCCCGCGCCGCAGCTTTCCTACGGCGTGCCGCAGGTCTTGCAACTCGAGCAGGCCAAGATCAGTGATGGCGTCATCGTCAATTACATCCAAAATTCCGGCACCATTTACAGTTTGAAGGCCGACGAAATTGTCTATCTCAAGCAACAGGGCGTGTCTGACAACGTGTTGAACGCCATGCTGAATCAGCGCAGCCGCCTGACCGGCTCCACCGAACCCGCCACCACGACGGCGAGTCCGACCGCCGCCAGTGTCCAGACTTACGCCCCCGCTGCGCCCGCGCCCGCGGTGATCTACGAGCAGCAAACCGCGCCGCCCTCGACCGTCTATGTCATTCCCGACACTCAAACGTATCTGTATGACACCTATTATTACAGCGGCTATCCATATTACAGCTATCCTTACTACGGCGGGTATTACGGCTGGCCGGCTGTGTCGCTTTCGTTTGGCTGGGGCGGTTACTATGGCGGCGGCTATCATGGTGGCGGCGAGATTCGCGGCGGCGGCGGGTTCCGCGGCGGCGGTGGTGGAATTCGCGGTGGTGGCGGGTTCCGTGGCGGTGGTGGCGGGCGTCGTTAACAATCAAGTCGCCAGCCGACGGCGGGTGCGGGCGGTCTGGCAGTTTGCAATTGCCATGTGGCGGTGTAATCTCCGCGCACTGGCATCCGACGCGTGAAATCCAAAACTCACCCGTTGAGCGACATCGGGGACGGCACGAACGAATTCTTCTTCGTGTCCGCCAGAACGCGCGCCAAAGCCGGTGCCAGCCATCAGCGCGGCGCTTGCCTGCCAGATTCTTGGTTCAACGACACCCCGAAGCGCGTGCTCGAACACTTCCGCCGCTGGAGTCCCGGTCTGAACCAACGGTAATTTTAATCTGCTTTCCATCGGGCAGCGGCGGAACGGAAAGTTTCAGGGCGTGTTTTCAAATTCAGTTTGGCGAATAATTAAAATAACGCTTGCATATGTCGGAATATGGGCCAGAGTGAGGAATAGCAAACAGGATCTGATCGAATTCAGGCGGGGAGTGCGGACATCGGGAGCGCCTTTCTTCAACAGTTTTCCAACAACAAAATCGTCATGACCATGTTTTTATTTTGGTGCGCCATCGGGGCGGTCGCCGGAACCGTTTTTGGCTCGTTCTTTGAATGGGCCTTGCACCGTTTTATCATGCACCGCTCCTTCAGGTGGTTCCGGTTCCCGTATGAAAAACACACGCTGATTCATCACCGGATTTTCCGCGCGGACCACACCTATCATCTCGTCAACGAGCCGGACAAGAAAACGATTCCGATGGCGTGGTGGGCCGGGCCGGCCATCGTGGCCGCGTGCCAGTTGCCGTTTTTAATCTGGGCGCTGTTCTCGCACAAATGGGGGGTTTTATGCGGCGCGACGATGGCCTGTACCTTGTATTTCACGGCCTACGAATACATGCACTGGTGCATGCACCTGCCCAAGAGGCGGCACGTGGAACGGTCGGGGATTTTCTTCCGGTTGAACGGGCATCACCTGCTGCATCATCGTTACATGCGCAGGAATTTCAACGTCGTGCTGCCGCTGGCGGATTTGTTTCTGGGAACGCTGCTGCTGCGGTCGAGCCTGCATTTCCAGCAGGCGCGCGGGCCGTCCGTGCCGGACGTGCAGCCGCGCGTGAAGAATCCGGCGACGGCGAAGGCCTGATTTCCGGGCGACGGGGGTTCAAGTGGTCATTCCGATGGCCGCTCCGCGCCCTTCCCAAACATTTGATCTGGGAGCGGGACGAAGAGATTTTATCCCCGGTTTCCTGAAAATGTGAAGGGCGAAGCCGGCATTTTCTCAAAAATGTGGAAAGCTCTCCTGATTTCGGATTGACGACTCGCCGTTTGCAAATCAATTTGGAGCTTTGGCGGGATGAAAACCATTTTGTTCATTTGCACCGGCAACGTCTGCCGCAGTCCGATGGCCGAGGCGCTCTTCCGCCGGGCCGTGGCCGGTCGCGGCGATTTCCGCGCGCTTTCGGCGGGCCTCGGCGCGGTGGACGGCCAGCCGCCCACGGCGCATTCGGTCACGGCCATGCGCGAGCTGGGCGTGGACATTTCCGGCCAGCGCAGCCGCGCGCTCACGGCGGATTTGCTTCGGCAGGCGGATTACATTTTTGGCATGACGCACAGCCACGTGGACACCATCGGGCTGTTGTATCCGGCGGCGGCGGAAAAAACCTTTTTGCTCCGCGAATTCGACGAGTCGCCCGGCCCGTTTGAAAAGGACATCAGCGACCCGATTGGCGGCTCCTACGAGGTGTATGTGCATTGCCGCGGACAAATCGAACGCGGCATCGCGTCAATTTTGAAATTTATGGAACAACACGAAATACTGTCCGCGCCGCAGGGTGCCAAAACCACGGCGGCGGTAAAGTTTGCCCTCGGCGCCGACCACGGCGGCTTTGAGTTGAAGGAGGCGCTGAAAAAATATCTGCTTTCGCGCGGCCTGACGGTCCAGGATTTTGGCGCGCTGACCAAGGACCCGGCGGATGATTTTCCCGATTTCGTGCTGCTCGCCGCGCAAGCCGTGGCCGATGGGCGCGCGGAATTCGGCCTGCTCTGTTGCACCAGCGGCGTGGGCATTTACATCGCCGCCAACAAGGTCCCCGGCGTGCGCGCGGGTCAGGCCTTTGATGAAAAGGCGGCGGAAATGATGCGCCGCCACAATGACGTGAACGCGCTTTGCCTCGCCGGCGACACAAACATGGAACTGGCGAAAAAAATCGTGGACACCTTCATTTCCGCGAAATTCGAGGGCGGCCGCCACGAACGCCGCGTCAACAAAATTGACATCCGCCTCGCGCCGATGAAATTACGTTTGCGCAATGTTGATCCCCAAGTGGCCGAAGCCATCGAGCACGAGAAGCTGCGCCAGCAGGAAAACATCGAGCTGATCGCGTCGGAAAATTTTGTAAGCCCGGCGATCCTGGAAGCCCAAGGCTCCGTGCTGACCAACAAATACGCCGAGGGCCTGCCGAAGAAACGCTGGTATGGCGGCTGCGAATATATTGACACCGTTGAACAGCTCGCGATTGACCGCGCGAAAAAACTGTTTGGCGCGGAACACGCCAACGTCCAGCCGCACGCCGGCAGCCAGGCGAACATGGCCGTTTATTTCGCCGTGCTCAAGCCGGGCGACAAGCTGCTCACGATGGATTTGAGCCACGGCGGACATCTGACCCACGGCAACAAGGCGAATTTCTCCGGCAAATTTTTTGAAATCGTCC
>CAYYWB010000248.1:0-3973 GCA_964475285.1 uncultured Bifidobacteriaceae bacterium
CGCGTGCAGTTCCAGTCCGCGCTTGTGCGCCTCGGCGACGGCGAACGCGAGCGGATCGTAAAACGGCTGCGGCGGCTGGCCCATTTTGCCGGTGAGATAGGCCGACCATGGTTCGATGGGCGAGGGATACATCGCGTCGCACGCCGGCCGCACCTGCAAAATGACGGCGTTCAATTTCAATTGCACCGCGCGGTCGAGCAGCGCAACCAGCTCGGCCTTTTGCTGGTCGGCGGGCAGGCCGGGCTTGGACGGCCAGTCTGGATTGGTGGCGACCTCCGTGATCCACGCGCCGCGAAATTCGCGCGGCGGCTCCGGCGGCGTCACGGCGGCCGGACGGTAAATTTCGCCCGCCGCAAAAAGCATTGCGGGCGTCAAAAAAACGAGCGCGGACAGAATTTTGATTCGGGCTGTCATTGAACGGTGCGCAAATTTAGACGCGGTTGCGGGGCAATTGGCAAACTTTTTCCAGAAAAACGGCTGTCTGTTTGCCGCGCCCAAGCCGCCGGTTTTAATTTTCTTCGGGCGATGATTCATCCAAAATGCGCCCGATGAAAATACTCTGCATCGGCACGACGCCTGCCGCCCAGCGCGTGATGATTTTCCGCAAGCTGACGCCTGACGCGGTGAACCGCGCCGCGACGACGCTCGACGGCGTGGCCGGCAAGGCCATCAACGTGGCGAAAATTCTGAAGGCACTCGGCGCGCATCCGGTCGCAACGGGCTTTCTCGGCGGCGAACGCGGAGAATTTTTGCGCGCGGCGATGGCGGAAAAACAAATCGAATCCAATTTCGTGGCGGTGGGAGCGCCGACGCGGCAGTGCATCACGGTGATTGACGAATCGGCCGGCACGCACACGGAATTGGTCGAGGAAAGCCGTTCCGTCACGCCGGCGGATTTCGGAAAGTTCATGGCGATTGTCCGCCGGCGCATCACTGGCTGCCGCGCGGCGGTGATGTCGGGAACCATCGCGTCCGGCGGCCCGGCGACGCTGTATCGCGATTGCGTCCGGCTGGCGGAAAACGCGGGGGCACTTTCCGTGGTGGACGCGCAGGGCGACGCGCTGGCCGAAGCGCTCAAGGCAAAACCGGGATTGGTCAAACCGAACCGGTCCGAACTGGCGGCGACCGTTGGACGCGAACTCAAGTCCGGCGCGGCTGTGATGCGGGCGATGGGCGAATTGTGCGAACGCGGCGCGCAGCGGGTGATTGTGACGGCGGGCCGGGAGCCGGCGCTGGCGTTTGACGGGAAATTTTTCTGGCGCATCGTCCCGCCGCGAATCCGGGCGGTGAATCCGATTGGTTCCGGCGACGCCTTCGCCGCCGGCGCGGTGTTGCGGCTGTTGCGCGGCGATGATTTGGGCGAGGCGTGCCGCTGGGGCGCCGCCGCCGCCGCCGCCAACGCGCTCACGCCGATGCCCGGCGAATTGAACCGCAAGGACGTGACCCGGCTCGCTAAGGAAGTCCGGGTGCGGCGGATTTGAAAATTGCGACGGGCAGCCATGCGCCACCTCTTCCAGCCACGGGTTTGAATTGGGCGGTCATCGCGGCCCTCGCCTCCGCGCTGGCCAGTTATCCCCGACTGTCGCTCTGGCTGGACCGTTCCGCTCCGGTCTGGTATTTGGAGGGCACAATTTTTTTATGCGGCATTGTCCTCTGGGGTTTTGTCTTTGCATGGCACACGCAATTCACCCATCGCCCCGTTTTTATTCTCAAGCCTGAACCGGTGCCATTCATCGCCGTGACCCTGATTGGAATCATCGCGGCGGCGGCGTTTGACCTGTTCATTGACCCGTCGCTGCGTGCCAGAATTCCGGAGGATTATCCCGCTGACCTCAATCACTGGTTTGCGATGCTGCTGTTTTCGCTGGCCGTCAACGAATTGTTCCTGCTCTTCGCGCCGTTTGCCTGGCTCATGCGGCTGTTCAAGAACCGCTGGATGGCAACCAACCTGACCGTCCTGTTTGGAGTCCTGGTGCTGTCGCTGAAAATCCAGGCGCTCCCGGCTCCGCTTCCGCCGTGGCTGTTTCTCGCGGTCGTGACCGGCAGGATTGTCACGGGATTTCTGGCGGTTTCGTTTTATTTGCGCGGAGGGGTGCTGCTGATCTGGTGGTGGACATTTCTGTTTGAATCCCGGCATTTGCTGAACTTGCATGAATGGTGACAGGCCGGAAAATGCCGGGAACATCCGCCGTATGAGAACGGGCGCGCTTTACTTTCGCCGGTTTGTCGCGCAATTTGGACGCGGAATGAAACGACGTTTCCTGTGGATTTTTGTGATGACGCTGGCCGGATTGCCGGCGGCGCAAATCTCATCGCGCGCGGACATGGCGGCCACCGCGCTGGCCAGGGCGGCCGTTTTGGAAAACGACGTGTTGTATTTGCGCGCCGGCCACGTTGGGAAAAACCTGGCGGAAGAAATCCGTTCGGCGCAGGGCGCGCTGGCGGTCACCAACAAAATCATCGGCACGGTTTTGGATTTGCGTTTTGCCGACGGCGACGATTCCGGAGCGGCGAAGGCGGCGGCGGATTTGTTTGCGGCGAAAAAACTGCCGCTGGCGATTCTCACGGATGGAGAGACGCGCGACGCGGCGGCGCAACTGGCGGAATTGTTGCGGAACGCGCGCGAAGGGCTGATTTTTGGCAGCGCCACGGGCGGGACAAAAACCTTGGCGCCAATTCAACCGGACATCGCTGTCCAAGTCAGTCTGGACGACGAGCGCGCCCTCATGGAAAATCCCTACGCGGCGCCGGCGGCCAACGAAACCAATTCCCCGGCGGCAACCAACAATCTGCTCCCGTTCGTGGATTACACCACCGAGGCGGATTTGGTCCGCTTGAAAATCAAGGATGGCGGCGGGAGTGAAAATCCTGCGCCGCCGCAGACAACCGGGCCGCCAAAACCCTTCATCCGCGATCCGGTCTTGGCGCGGGCGGTGGATTTGATCAAGGGGCTGGCGATTGTGCGCGCGCCGCGTTCCTGATTTTCAGGATTGCATGCGGCACATTCTGCGGACCGGATTTGAGCAAAGCGCAGTTCAACCACGGATGGGCACAGATGGACACGGATACCAAGCCGTTACAGGAAACCAGCAGTTCACCCGAAGGATGAATATAAACCACCTTCCGAAATCCGTGTTAATCCGTGTGCATCCGTGGTTTAACCTTGACTCATTTTTTGGCCCCGCTCCGCACCCGTTCCTTTTTATCCTCAAGTTCAGCCTGCAGTTTCTTGCGCTCCAGAACGAGCTGATTGCCCAGCGATTCCTCCTTTTCCGCATCGCCGGCCTTTGCGATCTCGCCCTTCAACGCAATTTCCCGTTCGGCAATTTTGGCGGCGTATCGTGAATCAAGCTCCGCCAGCGCCTTTTTCTGTTCAGCCGTGAGCTTGGCGGCGGGAGCGGTTTTGCTCAAACGCTCCATCGCAATTTCATAGGAGGACTTCATGGGATGATTCTAGCAAAAACCGGAGCCGATGCCAGCGGTGAAAAATGGTTTGAACCGGACGACGTTCAGCCGGTTTGAAACAATCAGGTCTGACCCCTCCACGGATTCGGGATCAACCTCCCCATCTGGCGTGTGGTTTTTGCCGGTTCAATATTCATCGCAGAAATTCATATAAACGATTGTTGACAAATCAGAAAGCTTAAAATATCATGCCCAAAAGCCGACTATGATTAACCGCAAAATCAAACATAATAAATAGTTAGGCGTCGTTACCATGAGAGCATTATTTATCATGCCGCTGATTTGCGCGTTGATGAGTTTGCTTGCCGTTTTCGGGCTTTCAGCCATGACGGTTGTTCCTCGCGCCGGAGCCGAGAGTTTTCGCGGGCACATGATTTTCGCTGCCGGTGCATTTTGTGTCGCTTGGCTTTGTCTGGCGTTTTGGTTGCGAGCGCGCTCGCAGGCATCTTTGCCAAGATGGTTCAGCCGGCTTTTGTTTGTCGTCAGCATTTTTTATGTGCTGGCAGTT
>CAYYWB010000249.1:0-3960 GCA_964475285.1 uncultured Bifidobacteriaceae bacterium
TGAATATGCTTTCCATTCACGCGAACCTCCGGTTGTCCGGTCAGTCGGCTGTTTGATTTTGGATTTTGGAACAAGCGGGCGCCGGTTTGAACCCAGCACGGCCAAGACAGTAATCCAAGCAGCATTCTTTTTCAGGTTGTTTTTCATATTTGAAACTCATTAATTGGGATTTCCCATTTGGCTTCTTGCCCGAAGCGGCTCGTTCGTTGGCTGGTTTTCGGCAAGGGATTTATTCCTTCAACGCGTTGATCAAATCCGCTTCCAAATCCGAAGCGTTTTCCAAACCCACGGAGAGCCGGACCAAATTGTCATGGATGCCGCGCCGCGCGCGTTCCTCCGGCGAGAGTGAGGCGTGCGTCATGCGCGGCGGATAGCAGAGCAGCGATTCCACACCGCCGAGGCTTTCCGCGAGCACGAATAATTTCAGGCGCGACACCAGCCGTTCGACGGCGGGAAAACCGCCCTTGAGTTCAAAGCTGATCATGCCGCCGAAATCGCGCATCTGGCGTTTCGCCAGTTCGTGCTGCGGATGACTGGGCAGGCCGGGATAATAAACGCGGCTGACCGCCGGGTGTTTTTCCAGAATCCGCGCCAGATGCAGCGCGCTGGCGGAGTGCTCGCGCATTCGCACCTTCAGCGTTTTCAATCCGCGCCACACCAGCCAGGAATCCCACGGTCCGGGCACGCCCCCGGCGGCATTCTGGTAATACTTCACGGTTTCATACACCGCCTGATCCGAAGTGATAAACGCGCCGCCAACCACATCGCTGTGGCCGCCGAGATATTTCGTCGTGCTGTGAACCACAATGTGCGCGCCGAGGTTGAGCGGCTGCTGGAGATATGGACTGGCAAACGTGTTGTCCACAACCAGCCAGAGCTTGTGTTTGTTTGCCAGCTCGGCCAGCGCGGCAATTTCCGCCAGCTTGAGCAGCGGATTGGTCGGCGACTCAATCCAAATCAGGCGCGTCGCCGGCGTGATGGCGGTGGCAAAACTTTTTAGGTCGGACGCTTCGGCGTAATGCGTATCCACGCCCCACGGACGGAGAATGCGTTCAAAGATACGATAGGTGCCGCCGTAGGTGTCGTTGCCGGCCAGAATCTGATCGCCCGGTTTCAGCACTTGCAACGCCGCCACGGTCGCCGCCGAGCCGGAGGAAAAGGCGAGTCCGTGTTTTCCATTTTCCGCCAGCGCCAGCGCCGATTCCAGCGCCTGGCGCGTGGGATTGATGCTGCGCGAATAATCGTATCCGAGTCGCGGCCGGCCGATGCCGTCCTGTTCGTAGGTTGAGGTCTGGTAGACCGGCACGCTCACGGCACCGGTGCGCGGTTCGGGCGCCTGGCCGTCGTGAATGGCGAGAGTTTCAAATTCCATAAGTATCCTTATTAATGAGCGCGTTGATAAAGTCAAACCGGCTGATGAGACCGAAAGGCGTTTCGCTGCGCAGCACGACGATGGCCGGCGAACCGCCCAGCAACAGGCGGTAGGCTTCCGCGATGTCGGTGTTTTCATCGAGCACTGACAGCGGTTTGCCCATGACCGCGCGAATTTCCTGGTTGTTCAAATCCACGCCGTCGTGCAGCGTTTTCATGATGGACGCCTCGTTAAGACTGCCGACGACCTGGTTGTTTTCGATGACCGGCAGTTGCGAAATGTTGTGCTGCTGGAAAAGCTGGATGGCGGACTTCAACTTGTCCTGCGGCTGCACGGAAATCAGCGGCGGCAAAACTTTTTTCTGGCCGAGCACCTGGGCGATTTTCACCGAACGCGTCACGCGATCCTGCCAGAAACCGTTTTCCCGCATCCATTCATCGGAGAAAATCTTGCTGATGTAATTCCGGCCCGTGTCGGGCAGCAGCACCACGATTTCGCGCGGCTGGGTCAGGCGCTGGGCATATTTGAGCGCCGCCGCCAAAGCCGTGCCGGACGAACCGCCGGCCAGAATGCCCTCCTCGCGCGCCAGCCGCCGCGCGGTGTTGAACGATTCCTTGTCGCTCACGCGCACCATTTCGTCCACGACCTGACGATTGAAGGTCTTGGGAATAAAATCCTCGCCAATGCCTTCGACCTTGTAGGAATGCGGCGCGTCACCGGAAAGAATGGAACCTTCCGGATCAGCACCGACGATGGTGATACCCGGATTGCGTTCCTTCAAATATCGCGCCGTGCCGGAAATCGTCCCGCCCGTGCCCATGCTGGCAACGAACACCTCCACGCGCCCTTCGCTGTCCGTCCAGATTTCCTGGCCGGTGGTCAGGTAATGCGCCAGCGGATTGTTCGGATTGCTGAATTGATCCGGGCGGAATGCGCCGGGAATTTCGCGCGCAAGCCGGTCGGCAACGCCGTTGTAACTTTCCGGTGAATCCGGCGGCACGTTGGTGGCCGTGATGACGACTTCCGCGCCATAAGCGCGCAGCAAGCTGATTTTATCTGCGCTCATTTTGTCAGGCAAAACGACAATCAGGCGATAACCCTTCACCGCCGCGACCAGCGCCAGCCCGACGCCGGTATTGCCGGCGGTCGCTTCAACGATGGTGCCGCCGGGTTTGAGCAGCCCGGATTTTTCGGCGGCCTCCACCATTGCAACACCAACCCGGTCTTTCACGCTGCCGCCAGGATTCAGCGATTCGACTTTGGCGTAAATCGGCGAGGCGATGTCCGCGCCGATGCGCCGCAGCCGGATGAGCGGCGTGCGCCCGATTGCCTGTAAAATGTTTTCGTATCTGGCCATAAAGTTAAGATGCTTCGTTTGTCACAGTTTCTGTCCTGGTTGCAAGAGCCGCTGGTAATAAAAATTACTCGTGTAAAGCGCGGCGGCGGGATTGTGGCCGAGCACGCGATCCTTGGTGATGAGCGTCGTCACCGGCGCGTCGGAATTCTTGATGAACAGCGAATCATGCCCGACGCACAAACCGACGATGACGTTGAGATCGGTTTTCTGCTCGTTGAGCAGTTTCGCTTGCAAGATGGGATTGCAGATCGCTTCGTAAGAACCTTTCTTCACCTTCAATTCATCGGGAATGCCGATCTCGGTCTTGTCAACCGAACCGACTTTGCAGAGCACGGTGTAAGGTTCCAGCCCGTGCGCCTTCAGAACTTTGACGAAGATGCGCGTCTCCTGGATCAGGCCGATGCACGTCGCGATGCCGATGCGTTTCGCGCCGATGCGATTGGCGAAGGCGATGATTTCCTCCACGCGCGTCAGCTTGCCGTAGTAAGTGCCTTCGACTTCCGCCGCCGCGCGGGCGATGACGGCATCCCGGCCCTGGCCGCGATAATTTTTGGAAACACTCTCGACCACTTCACGATCCGCCGCTTCGGTCAGGCAGAAATCCGGGAAACTTTTATCATGACGGTAGCAGTTGAGCAGGCCGCAATCCGAGCAGGAGATGTCTGGTTTCTTTGGCATAATTAAAATGAAAGCGCTTTGACGAAAGTTTTCTCGAACGCCGGATCGTTGGCCAGTTCGAGCACGCGCACCTGGCGCGCGAGTTGTTTCAATTCCTCGCGCAAACGGCGGTTCAGCAGAAATGCGCGCGCGCCGGTTTTAGAGGTGTTGCCGACAAACTCCACGCGATCCTTGAACTCGCGCGGCAACAGGCCGAGATGAATCAGGCTGGCGGTGCGCAAATGAAAACCAAACGAACCGGCGATGAGCACGCGATCCACCTGCGCGGCGGTGAGCTGGTTGGCGCGCAACATCAGCTCAATGCCGGCGCGGACGGCGGCCTTGGCCAGTTGCACCTGCCGCACGTCTTTTTGCGAAAGATAAACCGGACCGGCGAGGCGGAAAACCGGTTTGCCATCGAGCAGGCCAAACTGATTTTTCCACGCACGATCCGGCAGCGCACCGTTGGTTTGAAAGCGCCCGTTTTTGTCCACGCCGCCATGCGCCGCGAGTTCGCCAACGATGTCCAGCAAACCGCTGCCGCACAATCCCACCGGCGCGGCGTTGGCGATGG
>CAYYWB010000250.1:0-3925 GCA_964475285.1 uncultured Bifidobacteriaceae bacterium
TCGGGAAATTTCAAATCCAGCGAGTGATACAGCAGCTTCATCACCGTGAGCGGATTGCGAATTTCGTGCGCGACCTCGGCGGCGAGCAGGCCGAGCGCGGACAGTTTTTCGTTCTGGCGCAACTGCTCCTCGACATCCACGACGCGCTCGTAAAGCCGCGCCTTTTCAATCGCTATCGCGGACAATTCCGCAAGCGCGCCCAGGATGCGGACTTCCTCGTTGGAAAAATTGTAAGATTGACCGGTATAAACATTCAGCGTGCCGATGGCCTGGCCGGCGAACAGCAGCGGCACGCTCAACAGTGAAATTAATCCTTCACGCCTTGCCAGTTCGACGTTTTGATAACGGCTGGAGGTCTGCACATTTTCCAACTGCATCGGTTTTTTGCGGCGCACCACGACGCCGAGGAAGCTTTCCTCGACGCTCAAACGCGGCTTTTTCAGATACGCCTCGCCCGCGCCGTGGCTGGCGCGCAATTCGAGCCACTCGCGGCTTTCGTCCAGCATCATCAGCGAGCACATCCGCGCGCGCATGAGCACGCAGGCCTCGCGCGTGATGGCGCGCAGCGCCTCGTCCAGATTCAGCGTTGAATTGATGGTTCGGCTCACGCTGGCCAGCGACTCGAACAATCCCGCCTTCAACCGCAACTGCTCGTAAAGCCACGTGTTGCGAATCACCTTCGCCGCCAGCACCGCCAGCTCCTGAAGCAATTCCTGATCATCCGCGCTGAACGCATTCGCCTGATCCGAATCCATGTTCAGCACGCCGCGGATTTCGCCGCCGACTTCGAGCGGCACGGCCAGTTCCGATTGCACGCCGCGCCGCGCCGCGATGTAGCGCGCGTCCTGCCGCACGTTGCCCACGCGCGCGGGTTTGCCGTCACGCGCGACCCAGCCGGTGATGCCTTCGCCGACGCGCAACTTCAGCTTTGCCGCCGCCGCCGGCAGGTTTTGCGACGCATGAATCTCCAGAAAACCTGTCGTGGGATTGATGAGCACGACCGAGCCGGACGACGCGCCCATGAGCCGCACCGCCTCGCTCACGATCAATTGCAGCGCCTCCTGCGGCTCCAGCGTCGAGTGGATGACGTTGCTCACCTGGTAGAGCAACTTTAACCGCTCGTAGCGCGAATCCGGTTTTGTCGTTTCGTTGTTCACAATTTCACCGCACGCGCGCGGTCAGCAACAATCCAATTCCGGCAAAAACCAGGTTGGGCAACCACGCCGCCAGCCACGGCGGCCAATGCCCGCCCGAACCCATCGCCAGGCTCACCTGTTGAATCACAAAAAATCCGAAGCAGATGAAAATGCTGCCCGCCACGCCAAAAAATAAATTGCGCCGCCCCGACGCCGCGCCAAACGGAATGGCAATGAGCACCACGACCAGGCACGTCCACGGCGCGGCCAGACGCCCGTCGAATTTCGTCCGCCACAGGCTGGCCTTGTCGGGCGGCAGTTCGGGATGCGCCTGCAAATAGGCCCAAAGCTCCGCCAGCGGGATGTTCAATTTGCGCGAGTTCAGGCGTTCATATTTGCTGAACCGGATGTCGCGCTCCATGTCCCTCGGTGTTTCCTTGAATTCCGGCATGGCCAGCACATTGGTGGCGAGCATTGGCATCAAGGGGCCGTTGACGGTCAATTGCGCGCTGCTGGCCGCGTTGTAAAAAATCCACACGCCGCTGGTGAAAACCGCGCGTTCCGCCTGCACCTGCAGCCATTTGCCATCCGGCAGAGTCCAGCTCACCTTCGGGCTGATCATCTCCGCGGTTTTGGGATGAAACGCCGTGAATTTCCACAAGCGGTTCGCGCGCGCGTTGAAATAGCTGGTCTGCTCTTTTTGCGTTGCGGTGTCATCCGGATTGGGAACATACCGGTGCAAAATCCGGTCTGCCCGGTCCGCGCCGCGCGGCACCAGCGACTCGTTCAACGCAAACAGCGCCGCGCTCCCGGCCAAGCCCACGGCAAAATACGGCGCGCAAATCCGCCACAAGCTGACGCCCGCCGCGCGCATGGCGGTGATTTCGTTGTGACGCGCATAATGGGTGAGTGTAATCAGCAGGGCCAGCAGCAGGGAAATCGGCAGAACAATCGGAATAAAATCCATCGCGGACGCCGCCGCATACTCAATCGTGTCCCCAAAATGCAATTTGGCATCCTGGATTTTTTGCGCGTCGCTGAACACGGTAAAGACGGCAACAAAGGCCTGAATGCCAATCAGGCAGACAGCCCAGGGCGCGAGCAATTCGCGGAACAGATACCGGTCGAGCAGCCGCATGGCATACAGCTTAAACGGCGCGGCTTGGACGGGGCAAGTTTTGTCGGAGCATGGCGGCGGGTTCCAAAAACTTTTTGGTGGCGGCCGGATTTTCAACCAGATGTGAAAAATGGTGAAAGCGTTTCCAACGCGCGGCGGGTCAAAGTTTCCGCCTCGGCATGGTTGAGCGTGCGCTCTCCGAACTTTCTTAAAAATTGTTTTTCAAGGCCGTCAAGATAGCGCAAATAGGAAGCAACGGTTTTCTCAACAATAAATTTGTCGGCTGGCAGGCGGACAATGTAAGAGTCGGGCTTTGCCGCAAAAATTAGAAATTCCGCCTCCGCCCGCGACGGGCAGGTGATAACTTGGCCGTCTTGGTCAACAATTTCCTGCTGCATGAGCATGGCGTGGCCGAGCCGAAGGCGTTTGCCCGTTACATTGACTTCTTTGAACGCGTTTGGTTTCCGCTCATTGAAGCCTTGCGGCCAAAATGCTTCGGGAAAATGACGCGCGCCATCGGGCAGAATTTCCTCAACCACTTCAGCTAGAATTTTTCCGGTATCGCGTTCAACGCGCGCCTTTGACTGTTTGGATCGCAATGCTGCAATGGAGTGACGTTCAGTAATCAATTCAAGAGCAGCCAATTCGCAAGCGTCGGCATCGTCGTTCTCCAGACCCATTGCGCGAAATACGGCGCGATCCAACTCGCGACGATCTTTTTGTTTAATTTCTTCGGCGTAAGGCAAAATCTTTCTTTTTGCCAGCTTGTTGAATGCAGCCAAAATCCTGTTCTTTTCTTCCGCAGAAAACTTTCGCAGATCGGGTATGAGAATGTCGCTGACTTCAAAAACTTGAAGTTTGAGCGCGCCATCGCCGAGGTTCAAGCGTCCCGATAATTCAATGTTAAGTGTGAACCAGGCAGAATTCAGGGCAGCGCAAAGGAGCCGAACGTGCGACGACTTTTCAGGTGTGATGTGATAAAGATTGTCATTCAAGGCGAACCCCTTGTTGTTGAGCGGAACCCTGAAAGTATCGCCATGCCGCGCGTGCAAAACGCATCCCGCTTCTTGAATTATGTCCCGAAGCAAATACCAATCCCCCGTCAGATTTCGTTTCCCCCGCTCATGATTTTGAATGTAACGAAGGGCATTGGTTCCAGCCAGCCGCTTTTTCGGAAGATCGCATTTAAACAATGCCTGTTTCAAATTTTTCCGCTTGATGACGATGTCCGGAACTTCTTTGGGCGTATAAACAACCGGACTGACCAAAAACTTTTTTTCTATTTTCCAGTGCTTTTGCGTTTCATCATCGAGGAAGAAAAATTCAACATCATTGGTTGTTATGCCGCGCTGAACAGGCGCAACCGCTTCCAATTTTATCAATGGCGTTTTCTGTTGATTGCATTTTTCTAAAACCGTGAAATAAGCGTCTGGCGCACGAATTAACTGCCCCCACTTCACGGTTTTTCCCTCGGCTTCCACTTCAGTCAGCAGATCTGATTGCGATTTCATGCGGATGCGGAAATTTTCGTCTTCAAATGTCCGCAAACCGGGTGCCGGTTCGCAAACCTCTTTTTGCTTGTGAGCGGACTCAATCTGGCCGGCCAGCCTCGCCACGTTCTGCCAGCGTTCGAGCGGATAGAGTTTCAAGTCCTGCGGAATGAGTTCGGCAA
>CAYYWB010000251.1:0-3924 GCA_964475285.1 uncultured Bifidobacteriaceae bacterium
AAAAAATCGAAGCCATCATCAAGCCGTTCAAGTTGAACGAAGTCAAAACCGCGCTGAACGAAATCGGCATCCAGGGCATGACCGTCACCGAGGTCAAGGGCTTCGGCCGGCAGAAGGGCCACACCGAGATTTATCGCGGCAGCGAATACACCGTGGATTTCCTGCCGAAGATCAAAATCGAGTCCGTGCTGCCGGACAATCTCGCGGCGCAGGCCGTCCAGGCCATCATCAAGGCGGCCAAGACCGGCAAGATCGGTGACGGCAAGGTTTTTATTTCCACCGTTGAAGACGCCTTCCGCATCCGCACCGAGGAACACGGCGACAGCGCGGTGTGAAAAATGTGGCGGGTGACAGGTGGCGGGGGGCGCGAAGCCTGGCCTGTCACTTGTCGCTCTTCAACATTTCTTTCACTTTTTGGGCGTCGCTCGTCGGTGCCTGGCACGAATTGCCGGTGCAAAGATAAACCATCGGCGTCTCCCTGGCTGGCAAAGTCCGCGCAAATTCCTCCACCGCCCCGGTGTTGCCCAGGACAATCTTGTTGGGGTGATAAACCACATGAGCGGCGCGCAATAATTCGTGGAAATCCGTGAAATCCGTGTCTCCGGCGATAACGACCCGTTTGGGTTCCTGTAGCGAAAAATCCAGCGCGAACAGCATGAACGGCATCGCCTGCGGAAAATTTTCCAGCCGGTGCGCGAACAAACGCAGGGTCTTTTCGGCGGCCCCGGTGAACTCCTTCCGCCCGGTGATGGCGCCGAGTTTCAGCAGCGCGAGCGTGGCGACGGAATTGCCGCTCGGCTCCGCGCCGTCGTAATCGTCCTTCACCCGCAAAATCAAATCCTTCGCCTCGTTTGCGCCTTGCCAGAAACCGCCGTTCTCCGCGTCATAAAATCCGACGATCATCGCCCCGGCCAGTTCAATCGCAAAATCCAGATGCCCCGGTTCCAGCGTGGCTTCATAAAGTTCGATGACGCCGGAAAGCAGGAACGCATAGCCTTCGAGCAATTGCACCTTGTCGCGTTCGCCGTCCCGCCAGCGGTGGAACAATGTTCCGGTGGGGCGCGTCACTCCGTGCGCGACGTCGGCGGGCAAAGGATCGCCCGTCCCAGCTTGTGGCGGCTGCCAAAGTTTCTCCCGGATGAAGGCCAGATTGTTCTCCGCCGCCGCGCGATATTTGTCCTCGCCCAAAACGGCGGACGCCCGCGCAAACGCGCCAAGCATCAGGCCGTTCCAAGATGCGAGAATCTTGTCGTCCAGATGCGGGCGGATGCGCTTCGCCCGCGCGGCGAGCATTTTTGATTTGGCGGAGGCGAGCAGCGCTTCGTCCGCCGGAGCGCCGGTCTCCGACCCGGCACGAACTGGATTGTCTCCCTCGATGCGCCGGGTCGGAGACCGGCGCTCCAATGGCGCGGCAATGCTCAAAACATTTTGTCCCGCCAGCGGGCTGGGATGGCTGTGGTCAATGAAATTGCCATCCTCCGTGATTCCAAAAGTTTTCACAGCGACGTTGAATTCCTCGACGGTGAGCAGCTTGGAAAGCTCATCCTTCGTCCAGCAGTAAAATTTCCCCTCGTGGCCTTCGCTGTCGGCGTCCTCGGCGGAATAAAATCCGCCGCCCGGATGCGTCATGTCGCGCAAAACATAATCCAGAATGTCGCGGGCAACGTCCGCGTGGCGCGCGTCGCCGCTGGCGAGAAACGCATCGAGGTAAAGCTGCGCGAGCTGCGCGTTGTCGTAGAGCATTTTCTCGAAATGCGGCACCAGCCATCCGGCGTCCACCGCGTAGCGCGCAAATCCGCCGCCGAGCTGGTCATGGATGCCGCCGGCGGCCATGCGTTCGCAGGTGTGCAAAACCATTTGCGCGACGTCGTCATCACGAAACCGTTTCGCGCAGCGCAGTAGAAACGAAGGAATGCTTGGCTGCGGAAATTTCGGCGCGCCGCCAAAACCGCCATTTTGGGCGTCGTAAATTTTTTTGAAAAATTCCGCCGCGTTTTTCAAAACCTCCGCCGTCAGCGGCGGATTGGATTCAGCCGGATTTGCCGTTGCCGCTTCAAGCCGCGCATGAATTTCCTCGGCGGACGCGGCGATTTCACCTTTTCGCTCCTTCCAGAGCCGGCCGATTTGCCGGAGCAACTGAAGGAAGCCTGGCCGGCCGAAACTCGCGTCCGGCGGAAAATATGTGCCGCCGAAAAACGGCTTCAACTCCGGCGTCAAAAAAATGTTCATTGGCCAGCCGCCGGAACCGGTCGTGGACTGCACGAATGTCATGTAAATCTTGTCCACGTCCGGCCGCTCCTCGCGGTCCACCTTGATGCTGACGAAATGCTCGTTGAGAAAATTGCCGACGCGCTCGTCCTCAAACGATTCGCGCTCCATCACATGGCACCAGTGGCAGGTGGAATAGCCGACGCTCAAGAAAATCGGCTTGTTTTCCGCGCGCGCTTTTTCAAACGCCTCGTCGCCCCACGCGAACCAGTCCACGGGATTGCGCGCGTGCTGGAGCAGATACGGCGACTTCTCCTTTGCCAGACGATTGGCATGTTTGGCGGACATCGTGGAAACTTTGCCTCATAACCGGGTTCACCGCGAATAATTTTGCGTCGTCACCCGCGCGCGGCTGCGCTAGGCTGGCGTCATGTTGTCGAACAAACCGTGGCAACCCGAATTTGTGCTCCTGTTCGGGGCCGCGCAACTGCTGTGCTTCAGCGCCGGCATCCTCGCCGTCGCGCTGCTGCACAAAGCCGGTGTCCACGGCTTCCAACATGAAGGAGATTTCGGAAACATTTTGCTCGCCACGTTGAGCTTTCAGGGCGCGACATGGGTCTTGATTCCTGTTCTTTTGCGGCGGCATCAAATCCACTGGCGCGACGTTTTTGGTCTGCGAAGAGTGGATTTTTTTCGCGTCCTGGGCTGGATAGTGGTTGTTCTAATCGGCACGCTGGCGATGGAATATGTTTACGAAGTTATTATTAAAGAAATCGGCTGGCAGCCAAAATCGCAGACGGCGGTGGAATTGCTCACGGGCGCGCCGCTTTGGCCGACGGGGATTTACCTGGGATTTTTTACCGTCGTGCTCGCGCCTGTCGCGGAGGAATTCATCTTTCGCGGCGTGCTGTTTCCGTTCGTCAGGCAGCTTGGCTGGCCGAAGCTCGCGTGGTTCGGCGTCAGTTTTTTGTTCGCGCTGATTCACGGCTCCGCGGCGATTTTCATCCCGCTGTTCGTGCTCGCGCTCGCGCTGACGTGGCTTTATGAAAAAACCGGCAGCCTGCTCGCGCCCATTGTCGTCCACAGCCTGTTCAACGCCGCCAACCTTGTCATCTTTTGCCTGAACAAATGAACGAATTCGAACTCATCGCGCGCCTGACGAAATCGCTGTCGGCGAACCAAAATGTCGTGACCGGCGCGGGCGACGATTGCGCCGTGCTGGATTTGGGCACGCTGGACAAACTGGTTTTGTTCAAGGCCGACGCGGCGGTGGAGGGCATTCATTTCACAAAGGACACGCCGCCGGAAAAAATCGGGCGCAAGGCGCTGGCGCGCTGCTTGAGCGACATCGCGGCAATGGCCGGCACGCCGGTCGCCGCGCTCGTCACGCTCGGTTTGCCGGAAAAATTCGACCCGGAATTCGTGGCGAAAATCTACGACGGCCTGAACGCGCTCGCGGAAAAAATCGGCGTCGCCATCGTCGGCGGTGAGACGACGACGGACCCCGGAGGCATTTTCATTTCCATGGCGCTGCTCGGAACCGTCGCGCATGGGAAACAGGTTTTGCGCTCCGGCGCAAAGGCCGGCGACGCCGTTTTTGTGACCGGCGAACTGGGCGGCTCGCTCGCCGGAAAGCATCTGGAATTCGAGCCGCGGCTCGAAGAGGCGCGCTGGCTGGCGGAACATTTTTCCATCCACGCGATGATTGACTTGAGC
>CAYYWB010000252.1:0-3905 GCA_964475285.1 uncultured Bifidobacteriaceae bacterium
GGAGGGTTTTGTCCGGTCGCGGCCGCAGAATGACGTGCGCCGGTTTCATGTCAATGACATGGTAGCCCTTCTGCCAGAGTTCGTGGGTGACAAGGCTGGTGGTGCGCGCCAGAAATTCCGCGCGGTTCCGGTCTGACAGCCCAAATTGTTCCGCCGTCTCAACCGCGTCGCGTCCCTTGATCCAGCCATAAAGCACGACATACTGGCGCAGGATGTCAATTTCCACGTCCGGATGGCGCGCGACCTTGGCGCGGATTTTGTCCTCGGAACGCCCGGTTTGCCAGAGCTGGAGGCGCTGGCCGGGCACATAAATGGCCAGCGGCTGTTGCGTGCGGATGCGGATGCCCGACGGGCCGGCCTCGCCCTTGCGCAATTCCATGAGCAGCGAAAATTCCTCGAACGGGCTGTTGAACTCCGCGTGAATGAATTTGTTGACCGTGAGCGTGTCGAGCGGGACGACTTCGCCGACGCGCGACCATTTGACGACAAGATTCAGCGCCTTGCCGGCCACGAGGCGCGTGGGGACGCGATAAACCATGCTCGTGCCTTCGAGCCGTTCGCGGTTGGCCTCGAACCATTCGTGGGCATACCAGTTTTCCGGCAGCAGATGCCTCCAGAAGGGCAGGCCGAAGCGCGTCAGGAACAATTCCCCGCCATCGTCCGTCTTCAGCCGGACATAATCCACGCCCAGCAGCGACATGGCGGCGCCCGGAGGCATCTCCGGCGGACGGAGCATCTCCAAATCCTTCGCGGCACTGTCTGGTTTTGAAGTCGGCACAAAATGTCCTGATTCGTCAGGCGCGAGCCAAACTGGCAGGCACCGGCCCGCCGCGACGGGAGCGAACGCGGCTGGTGTCTGACAACATCCGTCAAACGGGTTTTGCCGGCTTGCCGGATATTGGCAAATGATGGATTCTTTTTGCCGTGTGGCGGAGGCGGGAAAAGCGCCGCTTCATCCGGCTGGCTAATCACGTGAAATTATTCACAAACTTTTCTTGCGAAAATCGCGGACAACGATTAAATATCAGTTCTTGTGTTTGCCATGATAAGGGCAGTTTTTGACAAACGGACAGTGAATCCAAAGCACCGGTGATTTTTCCGAGGTGGACAAACTGGTTGCCGCTGGCGGTGGGCGTTGGCGCCGTGCTGGCTGGCGGCGGCGTGACGGCGGGCGTGACTTACTATTTCACGCCCAAATACACGCGCGTCGGCTACGAGCCGGTGCAGCCGGTGCCGTTTTCGCACAAGGTTCACGCCGGGCAGCTTGGCATGGATTGCCGCTATTGCCACAACGGTGTCGAAGAATCCTGGTTCTCAAATCTTCCGGGCGCCTCGACGTGCATGAACTGCCACAGCCAGATTTTGAAGGATGACACGCGCCTGGCCATTGTCCGCGAAAGCGCGACCAACAACGCGCCGATTCCGTGGGTGCAAGTCCACCGGCTGCCGGATTACGCCTATTTCAACCACGAGGTCCACGTCCGGCGCGGCTTCAGTTGCGTGGAATGCCACGGGCGGGTGGACGAAATGGACGAAGTGTCCCACGCCAAGCCGTTCAGCATGAGTTTCTGCCTCGATTGCCATCGCGACCCGGCGGCGTTCATCCGGCCTGTGGACAAGGTCACGGATTTGGGCTGGCAGTGGAGCACGAATGGTGTTGAAGCCGCCCATTTGCAGACGTTCGAGGGCAAAAAACTCGCTGAACATATGCGCGTGGAATCGTTGCAAAATTGCTCGGCCTGCCACCGATGATGATGAATTTACGATTTACGATTTACGATTTACGATTGGCGCTTGCAAGTGAGCGTCGCGCTGATTTTATTGCCAATCGGCAATCGGCAATCGGCAATCGGCAATTATTTGTTGTTTCCGAATGAACTCGAACCCAACGACTCCGGCTTCAACAGTCACTTCAGGCCGCCGTTACTGGCGCAGCTTGGACGAACTGGCGGACACGCCGGAGTTCAAGGAGTGGCTGCACCGCGAATTTCCGCAGGGCGCGAGCGAGATGGCGGAAGGCCAGAACCGCCGCCAGTTTCTGAAAATCATGTCCGCGTCGTTCGCGCTGGCGGGTCTGGGTCTGGCGGGCGCGGGCTGCCGCCGACCGGAGGAGAAGCTGGAACCGTTCGGCCAGCAGCCGGCGGATTATGTCTATGGCGAGCCGCAATATTTTGCGACGGCCATGCCCACGCGCACCGGCGCGATTCCGCTCGTCGTCAAATCCTACGAAGGCCGGCCCGTCAAGATCGAAGGCAACGCGCTGTTCCCCGGCGGCAACGGCGGCACCGACCGTTATGCGCAGGCTTCGATTCTCGACCTTTACGATCCCGACCGCGCGAAACGGTTCACGCACGACGGCAAAACCGTTTCACACGAGGAGGCGCTGAAGTTTCTCGACGAACTGTCGCAGAAATTCGCGGCGAATTCCGGCGAAGGGCTGGCGTTCCTCGCCGAGAGCAGCACATCGCCGTCGCGGGCGCGGCTGCAAAAGATCATCGCGCAGAAATTTCCGCAATCGAAATGGTTCACCTACGACGCGATTGATTCGGGAATTCATCAGCGCGCAGCTACGCAGGCGTTCGGCCAGCCGGTCAAACCAATTTTCAATTTCGACAAGGCGAAAGTCATTTTGTCGCTCGATTGTGATTTTCTCGGCGGCGAGGACGACGCGCACAATCACATTCGCAAATTTGCCGCTAGCCGCAAAGCAGGCGACGGCATGAGCCGGCTTTACGCGGTGGAATCGCTTTTCACTTTGACTGGCGCGAATGCGGATCATCGGCTGCGCGTGGCGGCGAGTCAGGTTGGAAGAATTGCTGAATCGATTTCAAAGTGGATCGATGCTCTTCGTGTGCATGTTCCTCCAGCGGATTATCCGCCAATTCCGCCACCCGATAAAGATTTTGAATCACAATGGGCATTTAATTGTGCCAACGATTTGCTTAAATTTGGAAAAGACGCTCTCGTTGTCGCTGGCCAGCGTCAGCCGATTGAAGTTCATTTGCTCGCACACGCCATCAATTCCGCGCTCGGCGCGATTGGCAACACCGTCACTTTGATTCCGGCGGAAGAAACGACGCAAGCAGATTTGAAGAACGCTTCCGTGAGCGACACGCTTGTGATTATCGGCGGAAATCCCGCTTACAATTCACCGATGCCGCTCTTCAGTGGTGAAGTGCAGGCAAGTCCGACGATTGTGCGTCTCGGTTATTACGAAGACGAATCGGCGAGCACAACTTGGAAATCACAATGGCTTTTCCCCGCGACGCATTATCTCGAATCTTGGGGCGACGCGATTACGAGCGATGGAACGCTCGTTCCAATTCAGCCCTTGATTCAGCCGTTGTTCGGCGGGTTGACTGAATTGGAGTTGCTGGCGCGGATTGCTGGCGAGTCAGAAACGAATCCGCATGAAATTGTTCGGACAACTTTTTTTCTGATAAATCCAACTCAACAGGGTGTTGAGGAGAATTGGAAGAAATTTTTGTTCAACGGTTTCGTGGCCAATAATCGCGTTTCTAACATTTCAACAACAGCAAAATATCAAGGTTCTGTTCCGTCAATCAAATCGGTTGCGCCATCCGCTCAAAATCTCGAAGTCATTTTCCACCGCGATGCAAAAGTGGACGATGGGCGTTACGCGAACAACGGCTGGATGCAGGAGTTGCCCGATCCGGTCACGAAAATCACCTGGGACAACGCCGTGCTCGTCAGCCGCAAGACGGCGCGCGAACTCGGCGTGGCAAACGGCGACATCATTGAAATCACCTTGAACGGCAAAACAGTTTCCGGCCCCATCTGGACACAGCCGGGCATGGCGGATTATTCGCTCGGCCTCGCGCTCGGTTACGGCCGCGAAAAGGCTGGCCGCGTCGGCACGGGCGTCGGCTTCAACGCGTATAAAA